>DAIDJO010000073.1 GCA_027451345.1 Solirubrobacterales bacterium | reverse complement strand
CTCCCTCCAAAGAGGCTTTCGACACCCCGCTCAGCCCGCCAGATCTCTCCGACGAACCGGGGCCTGCTACCGGGCGCTCCGGCGCCTACCCGGACCGGACTCCCACCGGCTGGCCTGACACAGCTTTCACGGCGCACCATGGGCGGGATTCTAGGCGGGCGGCCGAGACGGCGACTGCTGAACGTCGATCGTCTCGATCATTCGGGACGTGGCGCTGGAATCGGCATCCTCACGCCGTAGCGCCACAAACGCTCCGACGAACAGGGCGATACTGAGCAACAGCCCCGCGTATGCGCCCGGCTGCGTCTGGATCACGTCGGCACCCCCAGCCTGCGCCACGTGAACGCTCGGCGGGTCCAGCAGGACCCGCACGGCGGCCAGGATCGCGAGTGCGAAGGCGACGGGCAGAAGCAGCGTCGTGAGCACCACGGGCAGGGCGGGAGACCGTCGGGTCGCGGTCGCCACCCAGACGGCAATGCCAGCCGCGGAGACCACCAACGCCAGTGGCCCGAGCACCTTGAGGCTCTGCCATCCGCTGGCGCTGACGCGCTGGCTGAGCATCGCCGCAGCGCCGTGAAGCGGCGCCTCAGACCGAAACCAGGTGACGCCGAACAGGTCGGCCAGCAGCAGCACCGAGCCGATCCCCAGCGCCCATTCGCCCGGCCCGAGGCGCCCCGACCTGAGGCTCAGGGCCTGCGGCATACCATCAGCTCGCCGCGTCGACGGTCGCGACGTCGTAGGCCGAGATGCGTCGATCTGACGTCATTAGCGTCCCTCTGATTGGGCCTGCGCGATGAGCATCCGCATCCCTCAAGGGCCCTGATCGCTTGAGGCCCGATCCGTTCTTCTCCGGCGGCCTGCCACAGGACCACGTGCGTGTCGAGCAGGAGCCTCAAATCGGCTCGTTCAGGATCTCGTCCAGCTCGGTATCGGAGAAATCGAAGTCGTCGCCGATCCGGATTTCCCCGCCGAGGACTCCCTTGGACGCGAGAAATCTCCGACCGGCCGCCTCGTCCTGCTTGACCCTGACCAGCCGTGCCACGGGCACGCCGTCACACGCGATCTCAACCTCCTCGCCGGCTTCGACCTGGGCCAGCAGCCTGGACAGCTCGGTTTTCGCCTGTCCCACGTTCACGCGCACGGGCACAGCGTATCCCTTGGCCAAGCACGTCCAAGTGTCAGCGCCGAACGAGGTGCGCGTACTGGCTCAGGAGCTTGCGCTCGGAGCCGTCACCGGCGAACCGCACCACCACGATCCCGCCCGGTTCGACGCCGATCACGATCCCGTCGCCGAACTTCGCGTCGCTCACCTCCTCACCGAGCCGGAACTCCGGGACGTCGGACTGAGGCTGCGCGCGACCGACTCGAATGGTGCCCGCCGATGCCTCGTGTTCCGCACCACCTCGGCTGACCGGCCAGGACGTCAAGCGGTCCCGGAACCCGACACCGCGCTGGCGGGGCTCCTCCCGATCGGTGAGCCGCGACGGGATCTCGGCCAGGAAACGGCTCGGTATCGCGTACCCGTGAGCGCCGAAGACCGTGCGCTGACGGGCGCAGGTGAGGTAGAGGTCGCGCTGGGCACGGGTGATGCCGACGTAGCAGAGCCGACGCTCCTCCTCGAGCTCGCCCTCCTCGATCGCCCGCGAGTGCGGAAAGATCCCGTCCTCGCAGCCGATGATGAAGACGATCGGATACTCGAGGCCCTTGGCGTTGTGCAGGGTCATGAGCGTCACCAGTCCGGCGTCGTCGCTGCGGGTGTCGGCGTCGGCGACGAGCGAGACCTGCTGCAGGAAATCCCCGAGGGATCGCTCCGTCTCGCCGGCGTCATATTCGACGGCGACGTTGACAAGCTCCTCGAGATTCTCGATGCGCCCCTGCGCCTCGATCGTCCGCTCCGCCCTGAGGGCATCGAGGTACCCGGACTGCTCGAGCACACCACTGAGGAGCTGGGCGACCGCCATCCCCGACTCGGCCTCGGCACGGAGCATGCCCATCGTGTCCATGAAACGCCCGACGGCCTTGACGGCGGCCGCCCCGAGGCCGGGCACCGTCGACGGCGCTGCCGCAACCTCCCAGACGCTCGCCCCGACCGTGTTCGCGTAGGCGAGAATCCGCGCCACCGAGGTGGCGCCGATGCCGCGCCGGGGCGAGTTCACGATCCGGGTGAAGGCCCCGGCGTCCTGGGGGTTGACGAGCGCGGTGAGGTACGCGATCGCGTCCTTGATCTCCGCGCGCTCATAGAACCGCGTTCCACCGACCACCTGGTAGCCGATCTCCGCTCGAACGAGCGTGTCCTCGAGGACGCGCGACTGCGAGTTGGTCCGGTAGAAGATCGCGATCTCACTGCGGGAGGCTCCCCCGTCCACGAGCCGCTCGATCTCACCGGTCACGAAGCGCGCCTCGGCGTGCTCGTCGTCCAGTTCGCGGATGTGGATGGGGTCGCCCTCGCCGAGCTCTGTCCAGAGCTCCTTCTCCTTGCGGCCCCGGTTGTGGGAGATCACGGCGTTGGCGGCGTCCAGGATCGTCTGGGTCGAGCGGTAGTTCTGCTCGAGCTTGACGACCCTGGCGTCGGGGAACTGCGCCTCGAAGCTGAGGATGTTTTGAATATCGGCACCGCGGAACCCGTAGACGGAATTGTGCGTGACGATCCCGTTGGCAACGAAGTTGTGGGTGTTCTCGACGTCGATGTCGTAGACGGGACGGTCGAGCTCGACTCTCTCGACAGTCTCAACGACGTCATAGCCGCCAGCGTCGTCAAACATCACCATTCCGGGCCGGACGGACGACGCAGGTAGGAATGGCAATGAATTCCCCACCCCTGATTCATTCCGCCCGAGGCGCGCAGAGGGACGAACAGCAACGTTCCCGAGCGCGGCGCTGATCCGCCTCGCGGTTTCGGCGATCACCTCCATGTCTCGTGATGCCGTTTCGAATCGCCAGCCGTGCGATCCTCGTCGCGCCGGACGAATACTGAACCCCATCCTTCGAAGCATCTCCCCGCCCTGCTCGTCATAACCGAACAGCGCGATCCGGTGCATTGGCGTCCTGCCGCGGCGGTCCCCGCAGAGGCTGACCGCGAGGCGCCTGCGACGGACCTCCGTTTTTGTGTACGTGCTGGGTTGAAGGTGTGGCCATTCCAGGGCGAGCCCCTCGTCAGCGAGGAGACGACGGCCCGCCGCCTGGGTGTCGTGCTCTAAGAACAGGCGGTTGAGGAGATATTGGTCTCCGACCATCGATCGCCCGCGGGCGTGAGCCCTTGGTCGTGCGACGAACGGGACGGTCGGGATCCCGTACCGCAACGAGAGCGACATCTCCGCGAACCGAGCGTCGGCCTCAGTCATATGCGTCGAGATGACCCACGAGGCGTCGGCGTGCTCCTGATTCGAACGCTGCGCCAATCCAATGAATGGCTTCGGCTGGCCGTCTGTGTAGGTCCGCGTGGTGCCGATGCGGAAGCCTTGTTCACGACGCCACATCAGGTAGGTCATGTACAGCTGCGGCGTGCGACCAACCATGTAGCCGGCAAAGTGCGTGTGCTCCGGAGTGCTGACAAGCGTCTTTCCAGACTGCGTCGTGATCTTGACCCCGTCGGCTCGGGCTGTTGCGTGCACTCTGAGCACGCGGGCGGCCCGGAAGTCGCCGCTGCCGTAACCCGACATGACCTCATCATTGGGTCGAACATGTTCGATGGGCACCTCGCGCCCATCGGCCATCTTCACCAACGTCCCTTCGATGAGGCATTGGTCCGGGTCGCCGACGACCGTCAGGTTGCGTCGTTCGCCGGCGAGCAGCTGCAGCCAGCGGTACTGCACGGGGTTGGTGTCCTGGTACTCGTCGACGAGGATCACGCGGAAGGTCTGCTGATAGGCGCTGCGAACCTCCGGGAAGAGCTCGAGCACGTTCACGGCCCGGACGAGGAGGTCGTCGAAGTCCATCGCGTTCATGCGGTGAAGCTCGCGCTCGTAGCTCGTGTACACGTCCGCGACCGTTCGCTCGAAGAAGGAGCCGACCAGCTGGGAATACGCCTCCGCGTCCCGCATCCGGTTCTTCGCGTCGGAGATCTGGTTGTGGATCGAGGCGGGTGTGAAGCGCTTGGGGTCCACCCCGTTCTCATCCATGCAGCGCTTGATCAGACGGCGCGAATCGGCCTGGTCATAGATCGTGAACTGGCGCGTGTAGCCGAGCTTGTCGGCGTGGGCTCGCAGCATGCGCGCACAGGCGGAGTGGAAGGTCATCACCCACATCGCGCGTACCCGGCGGCCCACCAGCAGCTCGGCCCGCTCCCGCATCTCGGTCGCGGCCTTGTTGGTGAACGTGATCGCGAGTATCTCCCCGGGCTGGACCGCATGCGTCGCGACGAGGTAGGCGATCCGGTGCGTCAGGACCCGGGTTTTGCCGGAGCCCGCCCCGGCCAGGATCAGCAGCGGCCCCTCGCCGTGGGTCACCGCCTCGCGCTGCTCGACGTTCAGTCCCTCGAGCAGCGCCTGCACCTGTTCATCGGCGTCGATCATCTCCGAGTCCAACGGTACCGAGCGGCTCGGGCGAACCAGGACCGCCCAGGCTGTCGCTACGCCGTCCGGAAGAGGCTGTCAGCGGTTTCAAGGAGCGCCACCGCGGTCTCGTCGGCGTCACCGCGCTCTCCGACCACGACCGTCGCGTTCTCCAGCGCCAGCCTCAGGGTCGCGATCGTCTCCGCCGGCCGCGCTCGAGGTCTGCTGACGTGCTCGATCATCGCGACGATCCCATCGGCGAGGCTGGCCTGCCGTGGCGCCCACCGGGCGCCCTGGCGATAGGCGGTGACCGCCACAAGCCGGACGGGCAGCGGGTTGTCCGGTCCCTCGGCGACCAGCTCGGTCTCCTGACGGCCCTCGGGCCCGCGCAGGATCATCGGCTCCCGATACTGGATCACCCGCCCGGCCCGGTCGATGACCGCGTACTCATCCGAATAGAACTCAGCGCCGGCGTCCACCAGGGCTCGCACGAGCGTGCTCTTTCCGGCAAACGACCGCCCCGGTAGGACGATCACCGCACCGCGGTAGGCGACCGTCCCGGCGTGCACAAAGAACAGGTCCGGGGTGTGAAACCCCACCCACCGCCGCAGCTCCTCGCGCAGCGCGCTCTGGACACCGCCCACGTCAGGCCAGGTCCTCTCAGTGCCTGCGCCGTCGGTGGTGGTGTAACCATCTGGCTCACGGCGCACGGCAAAACACCACTCGCCGCGGCCCGTGTCGGGGGAAGCGCTCCACCCCCGTGGGAGCGCCTCCATGACCTGGCTGAGGAGTCTCCGGTCTGACGCTTCCAGGTCGAGACAGGCACCGTACCCGCAGACGATGGCGCGGTATCCCCGCGCCATCGCGCGAACCGTCCGCTCAGCCGCAGGTGCTTACGAGAACGCGCCGCACGGGTCAGTCCGGTACGTCTGACCACTCAGTGTGGTTGACGTCGTCGGACTGATCGGCCCGGCGCACACCGTTCCGTTGTGCGCCCACCAGGCAATCAGGCTGGTGCCGTTCGGGAGCGTGTACACGAGATCGGAACCACTGACCGTGAAGTTGATCGTCTCGGAGAAGGTGCTGCAGGAAGCCAGGGAATGATCGACCCCATCCGGTCCCGGCAGCTGTGTCGCGTTATGCCAGCACACGCCGTTGGAACCCGTCCCTCCCGAGTTTCCACCGAGGCTGTTGCCGCACGCTCCCGTCACGCTGGAACCGGAGGCAACCCCGGCGAGACCGGCGGTGACGAAGTAGTAGTTCGTTCCGTCGTAGATCAGGATTCCGAACTGCGACAGACCGGAGATGTTGCAGGTCACCGACGCCGCGGCCATGGCCGGCGCGAGCGCGCTCGTCACCAGGGCGCCCGCGGCCACGGCTCCGCCCACCTGGAGCAGGCGCCGGCGAGAGACGCCGTCAGCCTCAATTGGGTCGGAGCTGAGCAGCCCCACGCCCTCCAGCTCGACGAGCGCCGCCTCGATCTCGGGAACCGTCACCTCGTGTCCGAGCTTGGCGGCCGCGGACTGCGCGAGCCCGTCCAACGGCGTCTGACCGTCGGCCGCCTCGAACACAGCGGCGGCGAGCGGCTTGAGCGCATGCGCCTTGTTGGTCGTGGTGTCGTAGACGACCAACTCGTCGCCGACGCTCTCGATGAGCAGACCTTCGCTCCGTGCCTCGGGGCACCCATTCAATGATTGCTTAGTCATCGGACACATTCCATGATTCCGTTGGTTCCCCAATCCCATTGAGTATTCGGTCTGCAAGCCGAATATCGACCGTCGAGGCAACGTCCTTAACCCCCTGCTGCCGACGACGACGCTTAATGACAGCCCGGGAATATATCCGCTCCGCACGCAAACTGCAACTTTCCAAAGCACAGGCTGGGCGCGGGCGATTGGCTGCCGTCGCACACCCTCTCCGGACCGCGGCCAGATGCGGTCAGCGGCCGGTCGCCGGTGCCGCGCGCAGCAGCGACGGGGCGGTCTCGTCGGCCGCGCCCCGCGCCCCCTCCAGAACGTCGGCGGCGGCGAGCGCGCGCCGCAGTGTCGCGAGCGTCTCCGCCGGCCGGTCCTGGGCGGAGACCGCTGCGCCGAGGAGCGCGACCAGGGCCTCGCCTCCGGTCAGGCGCCGCGGCGACCACGACGCCCCCGGCCGGTAGACGGCAAACGCCACGAGCCCCACCGACACGCCGGGGCTCGCGACCGGTCCGCTGGACGGCGCGCCTGCGCCCGCCGAGACCATCCCGTCGGCATCGAGCATCGCCAGCTCATCGGACCGGTACTCGGCGCCGGCTCGCACGAGCGCATCGACCAGCGTGCTCGTGCCGACGAGGGCGGGACCGGGCAGCAGGATCGCCCTCCCCAGGTGGGTGACGACGCCGGCGCGCAGGCAGACCGCCTCGCCGTGGTGGGCGGCCGCGGCACGGCGCAGCCTCGTCCGGAGCATCGAGACGGCCAGCTCGAGGTCGACGGAGGCGCTCTCAGCGCCCCCCGGAAGCCGGATCCGGTAGCCGCGCTCGTCCTGCAGGAGCTCGAATCGCCCCGCCGCCGGGGCGGACGACCCACCGGCGTCGGCTCGCCCCCACCCCCTCGGCAACCCCCCGACCACCCGACCCAGCAGCTCGGCGTCGGGGGCGCTGACGGTGAACGTCGCCCCGTATGGTTCGCTCACCGTGGCCTGCGCTGGGGCGCGTGCGACGACTCTCACAGGGCCGGGATGCTACCGGCCCACGGGTACTATCTGCCCATGGGGACCGTCACCCTCGGCGCACGCACGCTGCTCGGCGTGGTCTTCGCGGTGGCCGCGCTGACGAAGCTGACACGCCCGTCGGCCAACCTCGAGACGCTCGAGGGATTCGGCGTTCCCGCCCGGCTCGCGCGACTCGGCTCGTTCGCGCTCGCCCCCGCCGAGCTGCTCGTCGCGATCGGGCTGCTGCTCGTCCCCACCGCCCGCTGGGCGGCGGTCGGCGCCGCCCTGCTGCTGGCCGCGTTCATCGCCGGGATCGCCAACGCGCTGCGCCAGGGCCGGACCCCGGATTGCGGCTGCTTTGGAGCGTTCCGCCCGACCCCGATCGGGCGCGCGACGCTGGCGCGAAACGGGGTGCTCCTGATCGTCGCCCTGGCCGTGATCGCGGGGGGACCGGGCCCAGCGCTCGACCGCTGGGCCAGCACCCAGAGCACCGAGACGGTGCTGCTGACGATCTTCGTGGTCCTGGCCGCCCTCAGCGCCGTCGTGTATCGGTCCTCCCCGCTGGCCCTCGACGAGGCCCCCGCGCCGGCGAGCGTGACACCAAGGGTGAGGGTGGGCCAGCCCGCCCCCTCCTTTGCGTTGCCCGACGCCGGGGCGGAGCTCCAGGACCTTCGTTCGCTTCTGTCCCCGGGGCTGCCCCTCCTCATGGTGTTCGGGAGCACCACATGCCGCCCGTGCCGTGACCTGCTCCCCCACCTCGCGCGCTGGGAGGCGACGCTCGCGGAGCGCCTCGGCGTCGCGCTCGTGCTCGGCGCCGACGGCGAGCAGGCGCTCGCGGTCTCCCGGGAGCACAGCATCACGCGGGTGCTCGCCGATCCCGAGGTGTCGGTCTCGCGCAGCTATGGCATCGCGGCCACCCCCTCCGCCGTCGTGCTCGCTCCCGACGGAACCGTCAGCGGTGGCCCGGCGATCGGGGCGGACGCGATCGAGGATCTGATCCGTTCAACTCTCCACCGCGACGAGCCGATGCCTACGCCGTGGATCGAGACGACCCGCGCCGCGTAGCGGCGATCAGCGCCGCCGCGGCACGCCTCCGCATCGACCACGCGGGGGCGAAGGCGATCGGGGCGCTCGAGGCAGCCGGGATTCCCAGCCTGATCCTGAAGGGGCCGAGCATCGCGCGCTGGCTCTACGAACCCGAGGATGCGCGGTCCTACGCCGATTGCGACCTGCTCGTCCCACCGCACGCGTTCGATTCGGCGGTTCGGGCGCTCACCGGGGTCGGCTTCGAGCCCGAGCTCGAGGAGTCGCGGATGCCGAGCTGGTGGCGCGAGCACGCCCTGACGACGTGGCGCACGCGGGACGGCGCGATGGTCGACCTGCACCGGAGCATCCCCGGAGTGGAGGTGAATGCCGAACGGCTGTGGCTGACGCTCTCAGCCGACGCGGAGACGGTGACGGTCGGCGAGGTCACGGCCCGCACGCTGGCCAAGCCGGGGAGGGTGATGCACGCGGCCCTGCACGCGGCCCAGCACGGAGGCTCCGCGCGCGACCTCGACGTCCTCGCGCGTGCGCTCGATCGGGTGGACGAGGACACCTGGCGCGCGGCGGCGGCCCTGGCGTCGACCCTCCGGGCGGAGGACGCCTTCACCCAGGGCCTCAGCATGCTGCCGGCCGGCGCGGCGCTCGCCGACCGTCTCGGCCTGCCGCCCGTGACGGCGGTGGCGGTGAGGCTCCGCGCCGAGCGCGCGGTGGAAGCGCTCAGCGTCGAGCGCTTCCACCGGACTCGAGGGGTCCGGGCGCGCGCGTCGTTCGTCCGCCACAAGGTCGTTCCGCCCCCGACCTTCATGCGGAAGTGGTCTCCGCTCGCGCGCCGCGGGCGCGCCGGGCTGCTGCTCGCCTACCTGTATCGCCCCATCTGGATCCTGCGCCGGAGCCCGGCGGCGCTCCGGGCGTGGAACGATGCGCAGCGGCCGGCCGCGACCCCGGTGCCCCGAGCGGGCGGCCGGGCCGATGGGGCATCGGCGCCGTCCGGTGGCGGCCCAACCCCTGGTGACCGGTGACGGACACCTCCGCACCCGCGCTCCCGGACGAGCTCCGCTCGGCCTGCGCCTGGGTGGCCGCGCGCTCGACGATGGTCCGGGTGCTGGACGAGCCGCTCCGGCCGTACGCCCTGCAGCTGGCCGCGGCGGCGAGCGGCGCCGAGCCGGCGTCCACCCGGCACCCCCCCGCGCCGGCCGACCGCGAGACGACCGCCGCCTTCTGGCTCACCCTCGACGCCGTCAACTTCGGCTCCGGCTGGTTCCCCACGCTCAGAAAGCGCGACCAGCCGACCGGCTACCGCACAATCGCGGCGGGCATCAACAAGCGCTTCGCGGCGGACGGCCGCTGGACCGCGCCGCAGCTCACGGAGCTGACGGCGCAGGAGCTCGCCCGCTGGCTCGACCAGGACCCAGCGCACGAGCTGATCGGGCTGATGGCCGCGTCGCTGCGTGACCTCGGCGACAACGTGCAGCGGCTCTACGGGCGCTCATTCGCGGCGGTGATCGACGCCGCCGCGGGCTCGGCCGTCGCGCTCGTCGAGACGCTCGCGGGCTGGCGGTGCTTCGCCGACACCTCAACCTACGAGGGGCGGCGCATCCCATTTCTCAAGCGCGCGCAGATCGCGGCGGCCGACCTGCACCGCAATGGCGTCGCGCAGTTTGACGACCTCGACCGGCTGACGATGTTCGCGGACAACCTCGTCCCCCACGTCCTGCGCCTCGACGGGCTCCTGTGGTTCGACCCGGAGCTCGTCGAGCGCATCGAGCGTGGCGAGCTGCTCGAGCACGGCTCACCCGAGGAGGTCGAGATCCGCGCCTGCGCGGTGCACGCGGTCGAGCGGCTGGTCGCCGCCGCCGCCGAGCTTCGCCCCGAGGCGGGCCTCACCGCCGCGCGGATCGACGAGCTCCTCTGGAACCGCGGCCAGGGGCCGGAGTACAAGGCGGTGCCGCGGCATCGCTCGCGCAGCACCGCCTACTGACCCGGCGTCCTACTTCGCCGCCTTCACCCGCTCCTTGGTGATCACCTGGGCGCCCTTGGCGCCGACGAGGAGCTCCGGGCGCAGCGTGCCGCTGGCGAGGAGGTTGAGGGCGGGGTGGCGCCCGCTCATGGCCAGGGTGGCGTCGAGGGCGATCACCGTCGTCTCGCCACCGAGCGGCTTGGCGCTCGTCGCGATCACCGTCAGCGAGCCGCCGTCCCGCAGCTTGCGCGCGGCGGCGAGCGCCTTGCGCGCGCTGAGCGGGTGCAGACCGTCCAGGCTGTCGATGAGGACGACGGCATCGGCGCCGCGGGCGGCCAGGCGCCGGGCCTGGTCCACGACGAGCTCGACGGCGTTGTCCTGCGCCTCCGCCGAGGCGGCGAAGCTGACGGCGGCGGCCGGCCGGACCGGCGCCTGCGCCCACTCGCTGAGCTCCTCGGGGCGCACGCCCGCGAGGGCGACATGGACGCTCACGTCCTCCTGGGCGGCGAGCACCTCCGCGAGCTGGCGCAGCAGATGGGACTTCCCCGCCCAGCTGCCGCCCGTGATCGTCACGCGCGAGCCGCGGCCGAACGGCGTCAGCAGGTCAACCGCCTTCAGCGTCGGGTCCTCGGCGCCGAGCTCGAAGCGCTGGGTCGGGAACTCGGCGGGCAGGTCATCGAACCGGCCCCGGTCGGCGAGCTCCTCGGCGGGACGCCCGTTGACGGTGTCGATGCGGACGAGCGACGGGAAGCGCTCGGAGCGGTGCGGGGGCCGGCGGGGGCCGCTGACGCGGTCACCGTTGACGAGCTCACAGCGCTTCACCTGCGCGGCCGAGATGTAGACGTCGGCGTCGGAGGGCTCGGGCGGCGAGAGGCGCACGAATCCCGAGCCGTTGGGCAGCAGCTCGACGACGCCCTCGACGGTCTCGGCGGCCTCCTCCCGGGGCTCGCCGCCCCGCCGTCCGCGCGTGGCGCGGTCGCTCGGCGCGGCCGCGGCCGGTGCCGGTGACTCCTCCTCCGCGGGCTCGTCGGCCTCGCCGTTGCCGGCACGGGACCCGGACCGGCCCCGCCCCCCGCGGCGGCCGCGACGGCGGCGACTCGCGCCGCCCTCCTCGTCCTCCTCGTCGGCGGCGGGCGCGGCGGCGGCCACATCACCACCCTGGCGGGTGATGATCGTGTCGATCAGATCGCCCTTGCGCAGACGGCGGTAGCCGTCGATCGAGAGCTCGGAGGCAATCGCGTGGAGGTCGGCGAGCGTGCTCTCCTCGAGCGTCGCGCGGTCAAGTATGGACATCGGTTCTCCTTCTGATGGATCGGTTGGCTCCGGCCGCGTGGAGGCAGCGGTCGGCAATCGCCTTTGCGACACCCAGTGAAGCACAGGGCCCGGCGACAGCGGCGGCGCAGCCCGGCGCTAGGCGCCCGGCGTCGGCTCGTCGCCGGACGCCTGTGCCCGCTGCTCGGCCGCTTCGGCCCGCCACAGGGCACTCTCGGCCCGCCGCTGCGCCTCCTGCGCGCGGGTGAGGGCGGCCTCGGCCCGTCGGCGAGCCGCCTGGCGGCGGGCCTGGGCCTCCTCGGCCAGCCCGGACCCCGTCGCAGCCGCCGGACGCGGCGCCGGAGCGTCGAGCGCCTGCTGCTGGCCGTCGAGCACGTCCTGGCGCGCCTCGAGGCCCCGCTGGCTCTCGTCGAGGTGCGCCTGATGCGCATCCCGGCGCGCCTGGGCGTTGAACAGCTCGACCTGGCGCTGGGCGAGGCGGGCGCGTTGGGCGAGCTCGTCCGGGCCGGCGCCGGCGAGGTCACGGTCCAGCCCCCGCTGGCGCCGATCGAGAGCGTCCTGCTCCTGGTCGGCGCGCACCTGCTCGCGGATGGTGATGCTCTGGTCCAGATCGAGCATCGCCTGCTCCTGCTCGAGTTCGCGTTGCTGCCTCGCCTCGCCGTCCCAGTCCTCGTGGCTCATTCGCCCCTCCGAGCGTTCATGCGGCCTCGGCCAGCGGCTCGATCGAGGCCGGTCGACCGATGTGGTAGCCCTGAGCGTAATCCACCCCGAGTTCCCGCACGAGGGCGTAGGTTGCGGCGTCCTCCACGCCCTCGGCCACGGTCTGGAGGTGGAACTTCCGCGCGAGGCTGACGACCGCCTCGATGACGCTGCGGCTCGCCGGATTCTCGGCCAGGTCACGCACGAACTCGATGTCGATCTTGAGGTAGTCGAGCGGGAGCTGCTTGAGGTAGCGGAACCCGCTGTAGCCGGCGCCGAAGTCATCGAGGGCGACGCGGCAACCGAGCTCGTGCAGACGCTCGGCAAACCGGCGGCTCTCCCGCTCGTCCTGGACGAGGGCGGTCTCGGTGATCTCGAACACCATCGATGACGGGTCCAACCCATGACGCTCGATCGCCCGCCCGATGTGCGGCATGAGCCACGGCTCGCCGACCGAGAGCGCGGAGATGTTCACGTGCACCGTCCGCCCCTCCGCCGCCAGAGCGGCCGCGCGGTCGATGACCCACCGGTCGATCTCCCGCACGAACCCGAGCTCCTCGGCGATGGGCAGGAAGCGGTGCGGGCTGATGACACCCCCGTCGTGCGCGGCGTCGTGCATCCGCAGCAGCAGCTCGTGCTGCACGATGGCGTCATCAGCGAGCCGGGCAACGGGCTGGGCGTAGAGCTCGAACAGGTCACGGTCGAGCGCCTCGCGGATGCGCCGCACCCACTCGAGCTTCTCCGCCTTGACGAGCAGGCGCTCCGCCTCGGCCTTGCGCTCGGTGATGTCCTCGAACACCACGACACACCCCTCGGCACCCGCCTCGGTCTGCAGCGGCGTCGCGGTGTAGGCCACCGGCAGCGGCGTACCGTCGGCTCGCAGGAAGAGGTCATCCTCGCACCGCACCGCCTCGCCATCATCGGTCGCGCGGGCGATGGGCCGCTGTCGCGGTGCATCCGCTGCGGTGGGCGGCGGGGACGGCTGGATGATGTCGTGCATCACCTGGCCGGCGAGCTCATCGAAGGTCCAGCCGAGCAGTTGCTGTGCCGCGCGGTTCATGAAGGTCAGGCGTCCCTCGAGGTCCAGGGTGTACATCCCCTCCCCCATGCTGTCGGTCACGGCCAGCAGGTGGTTGCGCGCCCGCTCGAGGGCCCGCGCCGACTCCACGCGGCGGGTGATGTCCAGGAACGTCAGGACGATCATGTCGTCCTGACCGTCGTGGTCGCGCATGAGCCGAGCCTGCACGTAGGCGGGAACCACCGAGCCGTCACGGCGCACGAGGGTGAGATCGCGCTCCCAGCCGTCCTCCCCGACCTCACCGAGGGCGCCCGGGGGCAGCCCGGGGGCGAGCAGCTCCTGGAACGGGCGGCCCGCGCTCTCATCCCACGTCCAGCCGAACAGCCGCGTCGCCGCGGGGTTCCACGTGAGGATGACGCCGCGCACGTCGGTCGTGACCACGGCCAGATTGACCGCGTCGAGCACGAACCCGCGACGGCGCGCCGCGACGGCGCTCAGGTGGAGGTCGGTCACGCATCGGTGACTCACCACGATGAGGGGTCTGGGGTCCTCGGCCCACCGCGCTCGAACCCGGAACCACCGTTGCTCCCACGGTGCGTGACAGGGGTAGACCATGTCGAAGCCCTCGCGGTCCCCGCTCAACATGGCGCGCAGCGCGGCGACCACCTCGGTGGCGATGGGATCGTCCGCCTCATCGCAGACCCGCAGGTAGCTGTCGCCGACATGGTCGGACGTGGCGCCGTTCGCCCGCCCGAAGCTCCGCCAGGCGTCGTTGACGGCAAGGATGCGGCCCCGTCGGTCGAGGATGGCGACGTGGGCGTCCGTCGTGTTGGCCACCGCCTGCCAGACCTCATCACCCGCGCCCGGGCGTCGATCCGGTGACGCCGCCTGGCTCAGCCCGCCGGAGCTCCACGGCGGACCGTCGTCGATGAGCAGATCGTCAAGCATCGGCATCTGGGGGTTCGGATCGGCGACCGAACACGCGCTCACACGCCGATGGGGCCGTACGCGCCCGCCCCCGAGCCGGGATGGGCGTCACCGTCGTCACACTCCCGGACCGTTGCGAGCACACACCGAGTGATCGGCAGCACCCCGCCGGACCTGAGCGCCCCCCTGGGGGAGTGTGAGATCACGCGCCGGCTCGATCCCGGCGAGGAGTTCATCGTTACCCGCAACGGCGTTCCGGTCGGGGAGCTGAAGCCGATACGCCTCCCTCACCCTCGCGGAGCTCGCCGCCGGACCGGCGGCGCCCGACGACCCGGCCCTGCGGGCGAGCCGTATGTCCCGGCTACAGATCGCCGAGTCCGAGCTTGAGGTGCTCGCGGTCGACGAGCACTGCGCTCTGCCTGGCCGCGCGTCCACACGGCGACCATGGCCACCGGCCGCACGCCGCGCGGCCGTAGCCGCCGCAACCGGCGCCCTCAGAGCGCCCGCAGCAGGTCCTCGACCCGCGCCTTGGCGTCGCCGAACAGCATCGCGCTGTTCTCGCGGAAGAACAGCGGGTTCTGTACGCCCGCGTACCCGGAGGCCATCGAGCGCTTGAAGATGATCACCTGCTTGGCCTCCCACACGTGGAGGACCGGCATGCCGGCGATCGGGCTCGTGGGATCGTCCATCGCCGCCGGGTTGACCGTGTCGTTGGCGCCGATGACGAGGACGACATCGGTGTCGGGGAAGTCGTCGTTGATCTCGTCCATCTCGAGCACGATGTCGTAGGGGACCTTCGCCTCGGCGAGCAGGACGTTCATGTGGCCCGGCAGGCGCCCGGCCACCGGGTGGATGCCGAAGCGGACCTGCACGCCGCGCTCGCGCAGCTTCGCCGTCAGCTCGGCCACGCCGTGCTGGGCCTGGGCGACCGCCATCCCGTACCCGGGGGTGATGATCACCGACTGCGCCTCCCGGAGCAGCTCGGCGGTCTCCTCGGCGGTCACCTCGCGGTGCTCCCCGTAATCCCGCTCACCGCTCGTCGGCGCCTCGAGCCCGAACCCGCCCGCGATCACCGAGAGGAACGAGCGGTTCATCGCCTGGCACATGATGTAGCTGAGGTAGGCGCCGGAGGAGCCGACGAGCGCGCCGGTGACGATCAGCAGGTCGTTGTTGAGCAGGAAGCCGGACGCCGCGGCCGCCCACCCCGAGTAGCTGTTCAGCATCGAGACGACGACCGGCATGTCCCCGCCGCCGATGCTCGCCACCAGGTGCAGCCCGAGCGCGAGCGCGAGGACCGTGACGACGATCAGCAGGGCGAGCTGCGGCGAGACGATGAACCAGGTGGTGAGACCGGCGAAGACGGCCAGGGCGCCGAGGTTCAGCCAGTTGCGGGCCGGCAGCATCAGCGGCGCGGACTTGATGCGCGCCGAGAGCTTCAGGAAGGCGATGATCGAGCCGGTGAAGGTCACCGCGCCGATGAACACCCCGATGAACACCTCGGCGTGGTGGATCCCGTAGGTGCCGACCGCCCGGAAGGTGAACGCCTCGTGTCCGAACGGCATCCGCTCGACGCTCAGGTAGCCGTCCCAGCCGACGAGCACGGCGGCGAGGCCGACGAAGCTGTGGAACAGCGCGATCAGCTCCGGCATGCCGGTCATCTCCACCACGCGCGCGCGGTGCAGGCCGATCAGCGCCCCGGCGATCACCGCCGCGACGAGCAGCGCGACGCCGAGCGTGTTGATCCGCTCATCCGCCGCGAGCACGACCGTGGCGATCAGCGCCACCGCCATCCCGGCGATGCCGAAGAAGTTCCCCGCCCGGGCCGTCTCGTGCTTGGAGAGGCCGGCGAGCGCGCGGATGAAGAGCAGCGCGGCGATCAGGTAGGCGGCATCGGCCGCGGTGGTGACGCTCAACGCCGTCAGCTCCTGGTGAACATCGAGAGCATGCGGCGGGTCACCGCGAAGCCGCCGAAGATGTTGATGCTGGCGAGCAGGATGCCGACCGTCGAGATGATCGTGACGAGCGTCCCGTACCGGCCGACCTCGAGGATCCCGCCGACCAGGATGATCCCGGAGATCGCGTTGGTGACCGACATGAGCGGGGTGTGCAGCGCGTGGTGGACGTTGCCGATCACGTAGTACCCGATGACGATGGCCAGCGCAAAGACGGTCAGGTGCGGGACGAGCGCGACCGGCGCGATCGCCACCAGCGCGAAGAAGAGCAGCGCGCCCAGCCCGGTGAGCGCGTAGCGGCGCGAGGCGGACATCGGCTGTTTCTCCGGCGCTCTCGCCGCTGCTTCGAGCGCCGGCCCGGCCGCGGCGGGCGCCGCCGAGACCTGCACCGGGGGCGGCGGCCAGGTCAGCTCCCCGTCGCGCACGACGGTGATCGAGCGCTGCACCACGTCGTCGAAGTCGAGCACGAGCTGCCCGTCCTTGCCCGGGGTGAGGAGCTTCATCAGGTTGACGAGGTTCTGGCCGTAGAGCTGCGAGGCCTGGGTGGGCAGGCGGCCGGGCAGGTCGGTGTAGCCGAGGATCACCACCCCGTTCTCGGTGACCGTGCGCTCCCCCTTCACGGTCCCGGCGACGTTGCCGCCGTTGGCGGCGGCGAGGTCGACGATCACGCTGCCGGGCCGCATGCTCGCCACCATCTCGGCGCTGATCAGCTGGGGCGCGGGGCGGCCCGGGATGAGCGCGGTGGTGATCAGGATGTCGATGTCCGGCACCGTGCGGGCGTAGAGCTCGGCGGCGAGGCGGTTGTAGTCCTGCCCCATCTCGCGGGCATAGCCGGTGGCCGACGCCTGCTCCTCCTCCCCGGTGTCCACCTTCAGGTACTGGCCGCCGAGCGACTTCACCTGGTCGGCCACCTCCGGTCGCGGATCCGTGGCGTAGACGATCGCGCCGAGGCTGCCGGCGGCGCCGATCGCCGCCAGCCCGGCCACACCGGCCCCGGCCACGAGCACCTTGGCCGGCGGGACCTTGCCGGCGGCGGTCACCTGGCCGGTGAAGAAGCGGCCGAACTCGTTGGCCGCCTCGACGACGGCCCGGTAGCCGGCGATGTTCGCCATCGAGCTGAGCACGTCCATCGACTGCGCGCGGCTGATGCGCGGCACGGCGTCGAGAGCGAGCGCCGTGACCGGGCGGCGGGCGAGGTCATCGACGAGCGCCTGGTCGAGCATCGGCGAGAGCCAGCTGATGAGGGTGGCGTGCGGCCGCAGGCGATCGAGCCGGTCGCTCGCCGGGGCGTTGACCGCGAAGACGACCTCCGCCTCCAGCGGATCCCCGATCGAGGCCCCGGCCGCCACGTAGGCGGCGTCGGTGAAGCTCGCCAGGGCGCCCGCCCCGGGCTCCACGACAACCTCGTACCCGAGCTTGAGCAGCTGCGTCACGGTGTTCGGCGTCGCCGCGACCCGGGTCTCCCCCGTCTGCCCCTCCTTCACGACCCCGATCCGCATCGCGCCCCAATCTACCGTTTACCGATCCGTCCCACCGACGTCCGCCGCCCCGGCTCACAGAGTCTGGCCGGACAGCGCGATCTCGGCCTCCGCAGTGACCCACACCGGGGTCTGCGGGTTCGCGCGAGCGTAATCGACGGCGCCGTCCGGTTGCACGAGCGAGCGCAGGTACGCGAGCGGCGTCGCGCCGCCCCGCCGGCGCACCGTCCCCGGCGCCACCCGCGCGGCGATCAGCCCGCAGACGGCGAACGCCGTCGACTGGGCGTTTGAGCCGGCGCCCGGCGTGGCCGGGAAGCCGCCGTCGCGGTTCTGATCCGCGCGCAGGTACGCCACGGCGCGCCGGACGACCCCTTGCGGGGCGACACCGGCGAGCGCGGCGAGCGCCGCCCCGGTGTCGTCGGCGTCGCTCACCCCGCCGCGGGTGGCGTAGTTGAAGCCGCCGTCACGGTCCTGCTGGCGGGCGAGCCAGCGGTACATCGCGGGGGCCACCGGCATCCGGGCGGCCCGCAGGGCAAGGATGGCGAAGGCGGTGAGGTTCGTCTGGCCGGCGACGTCACCGTCGCGGTGGACGAGCGCGCGCAGCGCGCGGCGCAGCGCCGGGCCCGCGGCCGGGCCGGCGGCCAGGAGCGTCCGCTCGAGATCCCCGGGGTTGCGGTCGCCGGGCCGCTGCACCCGCAGGACGTAGCGGACGGCGGCGGGCGACCGGTCGCCCGCGTCGGCGAGCGCCAACGTCGCCCAGCCGCTCACCATCGGGTCCGACGGCTGTCCCGGCGCCGGGCCGAAGCCGCCGTCGCGGTTCTGGGCGCCGCGCAGAAAGGCGACCGGGGATCGGCGCGGGTGGGCGAGCGCCCGGGCCGGCCGGAGCGCGGCCACGCTGACGAGCAGTCCCGTCACGAGCAGGGCGCAGGCGCCCGGGGCGGGCAGCCACCGCACCTGGATGCGGGTGCGGAAGCGGGCGAGCGTCCGGATCAGCGCGGGACCGAAGGCCATCGCGAAGCCGAAGCAGCCGGCGGCATGGACGAAATCGAACCCGACCCCGCGGCCGACGTAGACGCCGAGCTGGGCGAGGCTGTGATCGCTGTAGGTGACCCAGTCCCCGCAATCCTGCAGCGCGGTGAAGGCGAAGCCGAGCACGAAGCTCACCAGGGCGAGCGGCAGGCGCCCGATGCGGCCGCGGGTGAGGCGCCCGAGCAGCGCGCCGGCCAGCCCGGTGAGCCCCCAGCCGGCCATCTGCCACGGGGTCCAGGGACCCTGCCCGAAGAAGACGTTCGAGGTGAGCGCCGCGACGGCGCCGACGACATAGCCGGGCGCCCCCCCGAGGGCGAAGCCCGAGATCAGCACGATGTCACTGGTCGGCTTCACGTTCGGCACCGCGGCGAAGGCGATCCGCCCGAGCGCGGCGAACGCCGCGAGGGTCCCGACGAGCGCGACGATCCGGGCGTCCGGGCGGGTGCGCTCATACCAGGCGAACCCGGCGAGCAGGCCGAGCCCGAGCACCGTGAAGGCGGCGAGCGGCCAGCTCACGCCCGCAGCCCCGCCGGCTCGCGGCCGAGCAGCGCGACACCGTCCGCCGGCAACAGGGCCCCGCCGGCCCCGCCGAGGATGCGGGCCGTCTCGGTGGCGAAGTACGTCCCGCCACAGAGGACCTCCGCCGTGGCGCCGTCCGCGATCACCCGGCCGTCCGCGAGCAGGACGACGCGCTGCGCGAACGCGGCGGCGAACTCCGGGTCGTGGGTGGCGACGAGCACCGCGGCCGGCAGCCCGTCGAGCAGGCGCGCGAGCGCATCCTTCGCCGCCCGGTCCATGCCGCGGGTCGGCTCGTCGAGGCAGACCACCGCCGCCGGCGCCGCCCCGTCGGGCTCCCCGAGCACGATGGCAAGGGCGAGGCGCTGCCGCTCCCCCCCGCTCAGGTCGCGCGGGTGGCGACCGGCGAGCTGCCCGAGCCCGACCGTGGCGAGCGCGCGCTCCCCCGCCTCCTCCCCCACCGTCTCGTGCACGAGGTAGTCCCCCGGGTGCTGCAGGAGCAGCGCGACCCGGCCCGCCGCCTGGACCCGCCCGCGGGTCGGCGCCATCAGCCCGGCGGCATGGCGCAGCAGCGTCGACTTGCCCGCGCCGTTGCGGCCCATCAGCGCGACGCGCTCACCGGCCCGGAGCCTGAGGTCGACGCCGCGGAGGATCGCCGCGCCGCCCGCGATCTCATGCCAGACGCCGCGCAGCTCGAGCGCGGCCTGCGATGCGCAGCGGCCACCCCGACGCCGCGGGAGAATCGCGTCCCAACGACCCAGCTCCCCCCGAGCGTCGGCCTCAGCGCCCCGCCCGAGGGCGCTCGCGCCCGTGGCGGGGGCCAGACGGGCGGCCCGCAGAGCCGCCCGCGCGCGCTTGACCCCGGCGGCGGGCGCGAGCCCGAGTCCCGCGAGCAGGGCCGCGCCCGGGGGCACGAGGGACGGCGCCGCCGTCAGCGCCCAGGCCAGGAAGTCCGCCGGCGGCCCGTCGAAGGCGAGCCGCCCCCCGGCGAGGGCGAGCACGCGGTCCGCCGCGCCGAGGCAGCGCTCGAGCCGGTGCTCGGCGAGCAGCACGGCGGTGTCGCCGTCCTCGTTCAGGCGCCGCAGCAGGCCGATCAGCTCGTCGCCGGCCACCGGGTCCAGCTGTGAGGTCGGCTCGTCCAGACACACGAGCGCGGGGCGGGCGGAGAGCGTCGCGCCGAGCGCGACCCGCTGCAGCTCCCCGCCGCTCAGCTCCTCGACCGGGCGGTCGAGCAGCCCGTCGATGGCGAGCGCGAGCGCCGTCTCCTCGACGGCGCGGGCGACCTCGGGCGCCGACCACCCGCGGTTCTCGGCGGCGAAGGCGAGCTCGGCGCGCGGCGTGCCGAGCACCACCTGGGTCTCCGGGTCCTGGAAGAGCGAGCCGACGCTCGCGGCCAGCTCACCCGGCCCGTGCTCGCGGGTGTCCCGGCCCGCGACGGCGACGCTCCCGGCGAACGTGCCGCCGTGGAAGTGCGGGACCAGTCCGCTGACCGCGCACAGCAGCGTGCTCTTGCCCGAACCGGAGAGCCCGGCCACCACCACGAACTCCCCCGGCTCGATCGTCAGCGAGACCGCCTCGAGCGCCGGCCGCGCCGCGCCCGGGAAGCGATACGTCAGATCGGTGATCCGCACGAGGCTCACGCCTCGATCCCCCGGCGGTCGAGGAACGGCAGCAGTGCGACGAGGAGCAGAGCGCCGGCCGCGCCGAGCGTGCGCGCGCCAGCGGGCGCGCGCAACAGCGGATACGCCGTGAAGGCGTCCCAGCCCCCCAGCCGGGCGGCGAGCACGATCACGAGGAGGCCGCCCGCCGAGGCCAGGAAGGCGAGGTCATGCCGGGACCAGCCACGCTCCCAGATCGAGTCGCGGCGACGGGGGGCGCGGCGGGCGGCACCGTAGCCGCGGACCTCGAGCGTCGCGGCGACGTCGAGCGCACGGTCGATCACGCTCGCCGTCGTGGCCCGCAGCAGCTGGGCGCGGCCGGGCGGGTCGCCGGGGCGGCAGCGCTGGGCCTCGGCGAGGCGGCGGGAGTCGCGGACGAGCACCGGGACCATGCGGGTGGCGATCGTGGCCGAGAGCGCCGAGCGGAAGGAGAGCCCGCGGAA
Source organism: Solirubrobacterales bacterium (assembly GCA_027451345.1). GTDB lineage: Bacteria > Actinomycetota > Thermoleophilia > Solirubrobacterales > Solirubrobacteraceae > Palsa-465. The sequence goes on along the minus strand of DAIDJO010000073.1, from coordinate 48,352 downwards.
CAGGCGCAGGACCGCGTCGGGGTCGACGGCGACCGAGTAGAGCGTGCCGATCTGGATGAGGACGACGGCGCGCAGCCCGAGCAGCGCCCCGTAGACGGTCGCCTCGAGCGTCACGTTCGTCTGGCCGAGCAGCGGCAGGTCGCCGAACCGCCAGATCACCGTGAGGCCGTTGCGGGTGACGAGCGCGTTGACGAGCGCGATGCCGAGCCAGAGCGGGACCGACCAGCGCAGGCTGCGGCGCAGCTCGCGGCCGACGCCGGCGAGCGCGGCGGCGCCGAGCACCGTGACGGCGGTGGCGCCCAGGAGCACCGGATTGGACTCGAGCATCGACGCCACGCCGAGCGCCGCGCACCAGGCGATCGCCACCGCGGCCCGGGCCGCGTGCAGCGGACTGGCCCGGCGCCGGTAGATCATGTGCCGGGCGCGACGGGGACCGGGATGACCGAGCCCCCGGACACGGCCACCGCGAAATGGTGCGCGAGCTTCGCGACGGTGAACGCGTGCGCCGCCGCGAGGACGCCCGCGGGATCCGTGCCGGTGACAAACCAGATCGGCTGGCCGATCGAGGGCTGGCCCGTCGCGGCGATCAGGCCGACGCTCCCGTGCAGCGTGCGGACGACACGGCCGCGCGGGTTCTCGAGCGCCAGCGCGGTGCCGTGATCGACGAACTGCGCGTACACACCGCTGCTGCGTGGCCCGGCGGCGATCAGCTCGGCGGCGATCACCGCCCTGATCTGGCTCCAGACGCCGATCACGACCGAGAGCGACTCCGAGCCCGAGCCGGTGCCGAGTGACTGATCGGCCGCCTTGACGCCCTGGCGGCGCAGCGCGACGCCCACCTCGTCGCACGCCGTCTGGGTGCCGGAGCCGCAATCGAGCAGGGTCGGGAACCGGCGTCCGCCGAGGCCACTCGTGAACGGCTCGGGATAGGAGCCGACGACGGCCGGGATCGAGTCGGTCGCCGTCCAGTCGTGCAGGTCCCACCAGACGTGGTCGCCGGCGTGCACGTCCGTGACGCCGGCGCCGTCCGCCGCCTCGATCCCGTTGACGTAGTAGAACCAGTCGCGATGGTCGGAGCTGCCGGAGTGTCCGGCGATCGACTCGACGAAACCGCCGCCGTAGCGGGTCGAGACCCTGAAGTGGCGCTCGAGCAGCGAGAGGACGGTCTCGGAGCCCGGCACGCGACGCTCCACGGCGCTCCCGTACTGCCGCGTGCCGAAGTCGGCGGTGACGAGCAGCTGGGCGTTCCGCGTGCCCGGGCCGCCCCCGATGCCGCACCCGCCGAGCAGCACCGCGGCCGCGACCATGGCGGCGAGCAGCGCGACAGGGCGGGTGCGGCGAGGCATCAGGACCGCGTCACCTTGAAGAGCAGGCGATCACCGGCCCGCAGCGGGATGTCGCAGGCGCCCTTCGACGCCAGCTTGCCGTTGACATAGAGGCCCCAGTACGCCTTCTTCGTCGTCTCGCTGTCGCCGAGGATCGAGGTGATGTAGTACTCGTGGTAGCTCGCGTACCACGTGCCCTTCCAGTGGCCACGCGTCGCCACGTTCAGCGCGCCCTGCACGCTGTCGGCCGGGCACTTGCCCTTCGGGGCCCCGCCCCGGGTGATCCACCCCGAGCGGCCCCGGACGGGCCGTGTTGCGAGCAGCGTGCCCTGCCTGCCCCGGACGGTGATCGTCACCCTGGGACCGGCCACGGCGGCCGGATGCGCCGTGGCGGCCACCGCCGCCTGCGCTGCGGCGAACGCCGCGGTGGTGCCGAGCGCTGCCGCGCCGGCCGTGATTGCGTGCTTGATCTGCATGAGCCACCCCTTTCCACGAGGGCTTCGGCTTTCTGGTCGGAGGTGGTCTCCTGGCTGTCGGGCCCAACGGCGATGCCTTCCCAGCGCCTCGTCGGCGCCAGTGGCGTGCTCTTCGCCGTCCTCCCCGATCACAGTGGCGGGTCCGCTCCGGATTCTCACCGGCTTCCCATCGCTGCCGACCTTGGACGCTCCCGATCCTACCCGGAAGGCGGGACGGCTGGGCCGAACCTGGGTCAAACCCGCGTCGCGCGGCGCGGCGCCTAGACTCGCGCTCGGCGATGGTGAACCTGACGCGCATCTACACGAAGCTCGGCGACGGCGGCGAGACCCATCTCGGCGACATGAGCCGCGTGGCCAAGACCCACCCCCGCATCGAGGCGTACGGGACGGTCGATGAGCTGAACTCGTGGATCGGCCTGGTGCTCGCCGAGGCCGGGCTGCCCGACGCCTACCGGGAGTGGCTCCAGCGCGTGCAGAACGACCTCTTCGACGTCGGCGCCGACATCGCCGCGCCCGAGGACCCGCAGCGGGAACGCCTCCGGGTCCTGCCGGCGCAGACCGAGTGGCTCGAGCGACGCTGCGACGAGGTCAACGCGACGCTGCCGCCGCTGCGATCGTTCGTGCTGCCGGGCGGCTCCGCCGCCGCGGCCCGTCTGCACGTCGCCCGCACGATCTGCCGGCGGGCGGAGCGGCTGGCCGTGGGCTGCGGCGAGGCGGTGAGCCCGGAGGTGGTCCGCTACCTGAACCGCCTCTCGGACCTGCTCTTCATCCTCGCGCGCGGCGCCAACGCCGGCGATGAGCCGCTGTGGCAGCCCGGCCGCTTTCGCGACGCGGACGCGCCCGGCGGCTGATCGACCGCGCGGCGGCCGATCGCCCGGGCGCCGGCTCAGAGGCGGGTGACGGTGATCTCCGGGGAGAGACCGGTGCGCCGCACGTGGTCGTAATGCTCGATGTCCTCGGGCGCGGCGACCTCGACCGACACCTCGGGTGAGACACGGAAGCGGACCGCCTCGTAAAGCAGCTCCTGGTAGCTCGGTGACCCCGGGGGCCGCCCCTCGATGTCCAGGTCGTGCTCACCGCAGCGGAGCTCCCAGCGCTCCGTGCCCACGAGCATCTCCGCCGTCAGCTTCAGGGCCGCGGTCGAGGTGATGGGCGCCGCGCCGATCAGCTCGCCGGGTGAGCGCCGGCACGCCCGCACGGCGGTGAGGGCGAGGGCGAGACGGTCGAGGTTGCGCCCGTACGGCGCGGGCACCACGTCGACGGGACCACGGGCGTGGGACTCGCCGCGGATGGCTCGAGCCACGGCGCCGACCAGGACGAAGTCGACGCCGGCCGCGGTGAGCCAGCGGATGACCGCGATCGAGGAGGCCGGGACGTGCTCGAAGCCCTCCGCGGCCCGGACGGACGTGTTGTCGATGGTCGGGGCGCGGTGACGTAGCAGCATGGGTCCGGCTTTCGCCCCCTCGCCGCGCATTCCTGCACGGCCGTCCCGACGGCGCGCCGAGCGTCGCCCACGCACGCGGAGGCATAAGCTCTGCATCAATGGCCGGCTCGACTCCGAACCGCCCTGACCAGGGCGATCCCTCATCGAGGGCGGCCGCCCCATCCGCCACCGCCGAGCCGGACCCCACCCGCCGGCGCAGCTACCACGAGGCGGCGCACAAGATGCCGCAGAGCCGCCCCAGCCGCTGGGAGGCCGAGGATCACGACGCCGACGAGGCCTCGGAGCCCACCGACGAGGAGGAGGCCCAGCACGACGTCGTCGCCCACGCGGGCCGGGCGGTGCTCGCCCTCGGCGCGCTCGGCGTCGTCTACGGGGACATCGGGACGAGCCCGCTCTACGCCGAGCAGGTGACGTTCGGCTTCCATGCGACCCGGCACATCACGCCGGTCGGGGTCTACGGGATCGTCTCGCTCATCTTCTGGTCGCTGGCGATCGTCGTCTCGGTGAAGTACGCCGGGTTCATCATGCGCGCGCACAACCGCGGTGACGGCGGGATCATGGCGCTCGCCGCGCTCGTGCGCCGCAACCGGGTGGCCCACGCCACGCTGCTCGTCACACTCGGCATCTTCGGCGCCTCGCTGTTCTTCGGCGACGGCATGATCACGCCGGCCATCTCGGTGCTCTCGGCCGTGTCGGGCCTGTCGGTGGCGACCCCGGGAGTGACCCATCTGATCGTGCCCATCTCGATCGTTATCCTCGTCGGCCTGTTCGCCATCCAGCGCCGCGGCACCGGCACCGTGGGCTGGCTGTTCGGGCCCGTGACACTCGTCTGGTTCGCCTCGATCGCGGCGATCGGCCTGCCCGAGGTGGTCTCGCACCCCGGCGTGCTCCAGGCCCTCTCGCCCACGTGGGGGGCGCGCTTCTTCCTCGACCACGGGTTCGAGGCCTTCCTCACGCTCGGCGGCGTCGTCCTCTGCGTCACCGGCGCCGAGGCGCTCTACGCCGACCGCGGGCACTTCGGACCCGCGCCGATCCGCCTGGCGTGGTTCGCCGTCGTCTGGCCCGCCGTGATGCTCAACTACATGGGACAGGCGGCGTGGATCCTCGATCATCCGCACGCCGCGGCGCCCGGGCACTACAGCACGTTCAACCCGTTCTTCTCCGTCGTCCCGAGCTGGTTTCAGCTGCCCGAGGTGGTGCTCGCCACCGCCGCGACCGTGATCGCCTCCCAGGCGGTGATCTCCGGCTCCTACACCGTCGCCCGGCAGGCGATGCAGCTCGGCTACCTCCCGCGCCTGAAGGTCGTGCACACGAGCGAGATGGAGGGTCAGATCTACGTCCCGATCATCAACTGGATCCTCGGCGCGGGGGTGCTCGCGCTCGTCCTGATCTTCCGGAATTCCAACGGCCTGGCCAACGCCTACGGCGTGGCCGTGACGGGCACCTTCGTCCTCAACACGGTCCTGTTCCTGTCGGTGGCCCGGGCGATGTGGCACACGCCGCGGTGGCGCCTGGCGCTGCTCGGCGCCCTCTTCCTCACCGTCGAGCTCGCGTTCTTCCTGGCCAACATCGCCAAGCTCTTCCATGGGGCGTGGCTGCCACTCGCCGTCGGCCTGGCCTGCTCGGCCGTGATGCTGACGTGGCGCAGCGGACAGGTGATCGTCAGCCGCAACCGGATCGAGCAGGAGGGTGACCTCGACGCCTTCCTGGAGGCGCTCGCGGGCGCCCGGCCCGCGATCGTCCGGGTGCCCGGGACGGCCGTGTTCCTCAATCCGACCGGCTCCACCACCCCGCTCGCCCTGCGCAGCCTCGTGGAACACACCCACTCGGTGCCCGATCGGCTGCTGATCGTCTCGATCGTCTCGCGCAGCGTCCCGCACGTGCCGCGCGACCGCCTCTTCTCGGTCAAACGCATCGGCCCCGGCCGCTGCCCGGTTCTGCACGTCGTCGTGCGCAGCGGATACCGGGACACGACCAGCATCCCGGTGCTCCTGCAGCTCGCGCGCAAACTCGGCTACCTCGAGCGCAACCTCGACCTCGAGGGCGCCTCGTACTTCATCTCGCGCATGACGATCACCGAGAGCAACACCCGCGAGATGGCGCGCTGGCGCAAGAAGCTGTTCCTGCTGATGGCGCGCAACGCCGCCAGCCCGATCGAGCACTTCGGCCTGCCGGTCGAACGCACCGTGCTGATGGGCTCGCAGGTCAGCCTCTGAGTTCGCTGCGAGCATTCGGGCCGCCGTGAGCGCCTGGCACGCCATCGCCATCATCGCCGCCGGGATCGCGGCCGGGACGATCAATACCGTCGTCGGCAGCGGCACGCTCATCACCTTCCCGACGCTCCTGGCCTTCGGGTACGCGCCGGTCACGGCGAACGTCTCGAACACGATCGGGCTCGTCCCCGGCTCGGTCTCGGGCGCCGCCGGCTACCGCGCCGAGCTGCGCGGGCAGCGCGACCGAGCGCTCGCCCTCGGCCTGGCGGCCGTCTGCGGCGGCGTCCTGGGCTCGATCCTGCTGCTCGTGCTGCCGGCCTCCGCCTTCCGGGCGATCGTGCCGTTCTTCATCGCCGTCGCCCTCATCCTGATCGTGCTGCAGGGACCGATCAACCGCGCGCTCGGCGACCGCCGCCGCGGGCACGGTGAGGGCGTGCCGGTCGGAGCGCTCGCCGGCGCCTTCGCCTGCGGGATCTACGGCGGCTACTTCGGCGCCGCCCAGGGCATCCTGATGATGTCGGTGCTCGGCCTCAGCCTCGACGACACCCTCCAGCGGCTCAACGCGGTGAAGGTGGTCACCACCGGCCTGACGAACCTGGTGGCCGGCGTCGTGTTCGTGATCGCCGCCCACGTCGCGTGGGATGTCGCTGGACTGATCGCGGGCGGCTCGATCCTCGGCGGCGTGCTCGGCGCCCGGTACGGCCGACGCCTCTCCCCCCGGGCGCTGCGGGCGGTGATCGTGGTCGTCGGGGTCGTCGCGATCGTCCGCCTGATCTGAGCGGCCGCCTGGCGGCCTCTCCCACCGCGTCCGGGCCGACGCCGGCCGGCGCGGATCAGTGGGCGGTGACGAGCACGACCACGACCACCACCAGCACCGCGAGCGGCACGAGGCTGAGCGGGCTCACGTGCACCCCGCGCATCTCCTGACGGACGCGAAACGCCCGCAGTCCGGACCGGAGACGGCCGAGCCGTCCCGTCCGCGCCCCCACGTACAGCGCGGCCAGCACGATCAGCGCGGCGAGCAGCGGGCCGCTCGGCGGGCGATGGTGGTGCTGCAGGACGACCCACACCGGCTCGAGTCTAGGAGGGCGCCCCGGCGGTGGCTACGCTCAGGCGGTGACCTTCGTCGACGCCCGCGAGGAGGTCGACGAGCACCGCTGGCTGGTCCTGGCCATCTGCTGCCTCAGCCTGCTGATCGTCGGCATCGACACCACCATCGTCAACGTCGCGCTGCCCGCGATCCACCGCTCGCTGCACACGGCGCTCTCCGGCCTGCAGTGGATCGTCGACGCGTACACGCTCGTGCTCGCGAGCTTCCTGATGCTCGGCGGGTCGACCGCCGACCGGCTCGGGCGCAAGCGCGTGTTCCAGACCGGCCTGCTCACGTTCGTCGTCGGGTCGGCGCTCTGCGCCGCCGCCCCGAGCGCCGGCGTGCTCATCGCGGCGCGTGCGTTCCAGGCGCTCGGCGGCGCGATGCTCAACCCGGTGGCGCTCTCCATCGTGCGCAACGTCTTCCACGACCCGCGGGAGCGGGCGCGCGCCATCGGCCTGTGGAGCGCCGCCTTCGGCCTGAGCCTCGGGTTGGGGCCGGTGCTCGGCGGCGTCCTCGTCACCACCGTCGGCTGGCGCTACATCTTCCTGGTGAACGTCCCCGTCGGGCTGCTCGCCTGCGCGCTCACCGCACGCTACGTCCCCGAGTCGCGCGCCGCGCACGCCCGGCGGCTCGACCCCGTCGGCCAGCTGCTCGTGGTCCTCGGGCTGGCCAGCCTCACCTACGGGATCATCGAGGGCAAGGCCGACGGCTGGACCTCGCCGACGATCCTCGGCGTCCTCACCGTCGCCGTGCTGTCGTTCGCCACGCTCACCCGGTACGAGCTGCGCCGCCCCCAGCCGCTGATTGACGTCCGCTTCTTCCGCAGCCGGCCGTTCAGCGGGGCGGCCGTGTGCGCGGTGTGCGCGTTTGGCGCCTACGGAGCGTTCCTGTTCCTCAACACCCTCTACCTGCAGGACGCGCGCGGGCTCTCCGCCCTCGATGCGGGCCTGTACACCCTCCCGCTGGCGCTCGCCAACATCATCTTCGCACCGCTCACCGGACGCCTCGTCGCCCGGATCGGCACCCGCCGACCGCTGCTGCTGGCCAGCCTCGGCATCGGCATCGGCCCGCTGCTGCTGACGGGGATCACACCGCACACGAGCCTGTGGCTCCTGCTCGGCGCCTACGTGATCTTCGGCGCCGGCCTCGGTCTCGTGAACCCGCCGATCACGAACACGGCCATCTCCGGCATGCCCCCGGCCCAGGCCGGTGTGGCCGGTGCGATCGCCTCGTCGAGCCGGCAGGTCGGCTCGACGATCGGGATCGCCCTCGTGGGCGCGATCGTCGGGGCCCGCGCCGGGGAGAGCTTCGGGCCCGCCTTTGCCCAGGCCACGCACGCCGGCTGGTGGATGATCGTCGGCTTTGCCGCGATACTGCTCAGCGCCGGCGCGCTCACGACGACCCAGCGGGCCTTCGCCAGCGCGCGTGACACCGCGGCCCGGCTGCAGCCGGAGCACGCCCCCAGCTGACCCACGATCCCGTGCCCGCCCTCCCGCTCACCCCTCGCCGGCACGAGCGCTGGGGGGCGGACCTGGTGGCCGCCGCGACGCTGCTCGCGATCGCCGTGCCCGAGCAGCTCGCCACCTCACGCCTGGCCGGGATGCCGCCGATCACCGGCCTCTACGCGTTCATCGCCGGGAGCGTCGTCTTCGCGCTGCTCGGCCGCAGCCCACAGCTCTCGGTCGGCGCCGACTCGACCATCGCGCCGCTCTTCGCCGCCGGGATCGGCGTCTACGCGGCGGTGGGCAGCGCGCGCTACGCCGCCCTGGTCGGGATCCTCGCGGTGATGGCCGGGGCGATCGTGGCCGCCGTCTGGCTGCTGCGACTCGGCTCGGTCGCCGCCCTCCTCTCCACCCCGATCATCACGGGGTTCCTCGCCGGCATCGGCGTCGTCATCGTGATCCATCAGCTCCCCGACCTGCTCGGGGTGGCCGGCGGCGGAGGCACCACCCTCGGCCGCCTGCGTCACCTCGTCGACGAGCTGCCCGGCACGTGCGCCTGGACGGTGGGGATCGGGCTCGGCGTGTTCGCGCTCATCAGCCTGGGCGAGCGGGTCTCGCGCCGCCTCCCGAGCGCGCTCATCGCGCTGGCGGCCGCCACGGCCCTCGTGGCCGCGCTCGGCCTCGAGCATCGCGGGGTCGCGATCCTCGGCCATGTCGCGCACGGCGCGCCGCACCTCGGGCTGCGCGGGCTCTCCCTCGGCGCGATCGAGCACCTGGCGCCGGTGGCGGCGATCGTCGCGCTCGTGATCGTGACCCAAACCGCGGCGACAGCCCGGGCCTTCGCCCCCGCCGGCGGCTCCGAGGACGCCGCCGACGTCGGCCGGGATCTCCTCGCCGTGGGGATGGGCAGCGTCGTGGCGGGGCTCGCCGGGGCCTTTCCCGTCGACGCGAGCCCCCCCGCGAACGGCCGCGGTGGTCGAGGCGGGCGGCCGCACCCGGCTGGCCGGGCTGCTCGCCGCGGTGGCCGTGATCGCACTCATCCCCGCCGCCGGGATCCTCCACGACGTGCCCGTCGCCGGGCTCGCCGGGGTGCTGCTGTTCATCGCCACGCGGATCGTGCATGTCGGCGACCTGCGGGCGATCGCCCGCTTCGACCGGGTCGAGCTCGGTCTCGCCCTCGTCACCCTCGTCACCGTCGCCCTCGTCGGCGTCGAGCAGGGGATCGGGGTCGCCGTGGCGCTCGCCATCCTCGATCGCACGCGCATCAGCGCTCAGCCGCACATGCATGTGCTCGGCCGGATCCCCGGGACGACGAGCTGGGCGCCGCTGCACACGCCACAGACGGACGGGCGCACCGAGCGGCCGGTGGCGGTTCCGGGCATCGTGGCCGTGCTCTTCGCCACACCGCTCTGGTACGCGAACGCGACCCACTTCCGCGATCAGCTGCACGCCGTGGTGACGCCGCCGGCGGATGGCTCGCCGGTGCGAGGGGTGGTGCTCGACGCGCTCGGGATGACGGACGTCGACTACACCGGGGTGACGATCCTGCGCCGCGTGCTCGACGAACTCGACGCCGCGGGGATCGCCGTCGCCATCGCCCGGGCGGGTCAGCGGGTCCGCGGCGAGCTCCACCGCGCCGGCCTGACCCCGGAGCGGATTCCCGAGGAGCGGTACTTCCCCGACGTCGACGCGGCGGTCCGGGCGCTGTCAGAGGGCCATGAAGGCGCCCGACTCGGCTGACGCGTAGAGCGCCGCCAGCGTTCGCGCCTGCCCGACCGCGTCGGCGCGGCCGAGCAGCGGCGCGGCCGCGCCGGTGATCGCGGCGCCCAGGTTCGCCACCTCGAGCACGTAGGCGTCGGCCGCCGGCACCGGCACGATCTCCGGCGTCCGCGCTCCCTCCGGCCACAGCTCGATCCCGTCCACCGGCGGGTGCCAGGGGTGCGCGACGCGAAGCGTCGCGCTCGAGCCGACGACCTCCAGCCCGTAGCGCGTGGGCAGGGCCAGCCCGCTGTCGAACTGGGCGATCACCTCCCCGGGAAAGCGCAGCGTCCCGGCCATGACGACGTCGACGCCCCCGCCGCCGAGCCGCTGCTCGGCGCTCACCCGCAGCGGCTCGCCGGCGAGGTGACGGGCCATGCTCACCGGGTAGCAGCCCACGTCCATCAGCCCGCCTCCGGCGAGCTCGGGGCGCATGCGCGGGTCGGCCGGATCGCAGGTGAAGCTGAACGTGGCGCGGATGAAGCGCAGCTCGCCGATCGCCCCGGAGCGCACGAGCTCGCCGAGCCGCACCGTCTGCGGGTGGTGGCGGTACATGAACGCCTCGCTGAGCACGAGGCCGCGGCGCTCGGCGAGGTCGAAGAGCGCCTCGACCTCGGCGGGCGAACGGCTGAGCGGCTTCTCGCAGAGGACGTGCTTGCCCGCCTCGAGCGCCCGGCGGGTCCACTCGACGTGCAGGCCGTTGGGCAGGGAGACATAGACGACCTCGACCTCATCATCGGCGAGGAGTGCCTCGTAGTCGCCGTGAGCGCGACCGATCCCGCGCGGGGCGGCGTACGCCCTGGCCCGCTCGGCGTCACGGCTGGCCACCGCCACGGCCCGCGCGTCCGGCACCCCGGCGATGCCGCGCAACAGGGCGTCGTTGATGCGCGCGGTGGAGAGCAGACCCCAGCTGGTCACGGACCTGTCAACCTACCCGACCTTGACCGAGCACGTCGCACGAGCCTTCGCTCCCGGTCGCGTCAACCTGATCGGCGAGCACACCGACTACAACGACGGACTGGCGCTGCCGTTCGCGGTGACGGCCGGCGTCACGGTGACCGCGACACGGATGGATGGCGCGGTCGTGGAGGCGGTGGCGCACGACCTCGGTGAGCGGCACCGCTTTGCGCTCGGCGAATCCGGGCGCGTCGCGGGCTGGCCGGCCTTCGTCCGCGGCGCCTACGCCGAGCTCGCCGCGCTCGGCCACCCCCCTCCGGCCGCCCGCGTCGAGATCTCCAGTGACCTCCCCCGCGGCGCCGGCCTCGCCTCCTCCGCGGCGCTCGAGATCGCCCTCTGCCTGGCCCTGCTCGGGCTCGCGGGCGCGGAGCCTCCCGCGCTGGTCGAGCTCGCCCGTCTCGGCCAGCGGATCGAGCACCGCTGGGTGGGCGCCCAGACCGGCCTCCTGGACCAGCTCGCCTCGCTCAGCGGGCGGGCCGGCCACGCGGTCCTGATCGACATTCGCAGCCTCGAGCTCGAGCCGCTCCCCCTCGACCTGGGAGAGCACCGCCTGGTGACGGTGCCCACGGGCGAGCCCCGCGAGCTCGCGGCCTCCGGCTACAACCGGCGCCGCGAGGAGTGCGTCGAGGCGGCGCATCGCATGGGGGTCGAGTCGCTGCGCGACGCGCTCATCCAGGATCTCCACATGCTGCCCGACGTGCTCGCCCGCCGCGCCCATCACGTCATCAGCGAGAACGGGCGCGTGCTCGGCGCCGCCACGGCGCTGCGCCGGCGCGACTTCGACCGGCTCGGCCGGCTGCTCGACCTCTCCCACGCGAGCCTGCGCGACGACTTCGAGGTCTCCACGCCCGCGGTGGAGCGAACGGTGGGCGCCCTCAAGCAGGGGGGCGCGCTCGGCGCCCGCCTGCTCGGCGGCGGCTTCGGCGGCCACGTGCTGGCGCTGCTGCCCCCGCGCGTGGTCGCGCCCGCCGGCGCGACCACGGTGCTGCCCGGTCCGGGCGCGCGCCGGCTCACATGAGTTGCGGTTCCGTCTAGCCTCTGAGCGTGCTCGACGTTTGCGATGTTGGGGTCAGCTTCGAGTCGGTACCCGCGCTCGAGGGCATCAACCTGCGCGTCGGGGCGGGGGAGCTCGTCGCGGTCTGCGGCGAGCCCGGGGCCGGTAAGACCGCGCTCGTGCGCTGCATCGGTGGGGACCTTCCCCCCAGCACCGGGACGATCCGCGTCGACGGAGTCCCGCTCGGCGGAACGCTGCGCGCGGCGGAGCGCCAGGGCGTCGCGGTCGTCTGGCAGGAGATCTCGCTGTGCGAGAACCTCGACGTGGCCGGCAACCTTCTGCTCGGCCAGGAGCGGCCGAACCAGATGTTCTCGGTCAACCGTCTCTACGAGCACGCGCGGGAGGTGCTCGATCGGCTGGAGGTTCCCATCCAGAACGTGATGCAGCGGGCCGACACGCTGAGCGGCGGCCAGCGCGGCCTGCTCGCGCTCGCCATGGCGATCGTCCGCCAGCCCCGGGTGCTCGTGCTCGACGAGCCGACCGCCGCGATGGGCATCCTGGAGACCTCCCAACTCGAGCAGCAGCTGATGCGGCTCCGCCACGAGGGGGTGGCGCTCGTCCTCGCCACGCGTGACGTCGGGCAGATGTTCCGGATCGCCGACCGCATCGTCGTGCTCCGCGACGGGCGGGTCGTGACGGAGATCCGGCCGCAGGACTCCCATCCCGACGACGTCGCCACCCTGCTCGCCGGCGGCACGGTGGACGGATCGGCCCGCCGCCAGCTGACCCGCCTGCACGGCCTGGCCGACAGCCTCGCCGTGTCCGATCCGAGCTCCGGGCTCGCCCTGATCGTCGGCGCGCTCGCCGCCGCGCTGAACGTCGACCGGAGCGCCGTCGACGTGATCCGCGCCGATCCGCACAGCGCCCCCGTCGAGCGGGTGATCGTCACGGACGGCCGCTGGCTCGTTCCGGTCGCCGGCGCGGGGGGCCCGGGCGCCCTGATCACCATCCGGCGAGCGGGCGCCGAGGCGCCGACCCGCGACGAGGAGGACCTCCTCGGGCTGTACGCGGGCTATGCCGCGGCGGCGATCGAGCGCCAGGACGCCGAGCAGGCGCGCACGGAGGCGGCGGCGCTGCGGCGCTCGCGTGAGCTCCAGCGCCAGTTCCTCTCGCGCCTCAGCCACGAGCTGCGCACGCCCCTCACCGCCATCCGCGGGTACGCCACGAGCCTGCTGGCCCCCGACATCGTCTGGGACGAGGAGTCCCAGCAGCGCTTCCTCGAGACGATCGCGGCCGAATCCTCGCGGCTCGGCCGCCTCGTGGACGACCTGCTCGACTTCTCGGCGATCGACTCCGGGGTGATGCGCATGCAGTTCGACTGGTGTCAGCTCGACCTCGTGATCGAGGCGGCGATCGCGTGCCTGCCCGCGAGCTGGCGCGACGCGGTCAGCTACTCCCCGGGCGGGGACATCCCCCCGATCTGGGCCGACCACGACCGGCTCGAGCAGGTCTTCGTCAACCTGCTGAACAACGCGCTCCAGCACAACCCGCCGGGGACGAGCGTCGCGATCGCCGCCCGCCGCCTGAGCGGCGGCCAGCTCGAGATCACCGTCTCCGATGACGGCCAGGGGCTGCCCCCGGAGCTGCGTGACTCCCCCTTCGACGGGCCGCGGCGTCACCGATCCAGCACCTCCGGCGCGGGCCTCGGCCTCTCGATCGCCCGCGGCATCATGCTGGCGCACCACGGCTCGCTCGAGCTGGCCGACAGCCGCCGGGGCACGAGCTTCCGGATCGTGCTGACGCCCGAGCGGCCCGAGGCGACGCCCGAGCCGGCCCACCCGGCGCCCGCGGTCGCCCGTGCGGCGCGGCCGACGGAACGGGCGGCGTCACGCGAGCGGTCAGCCCCGGCGAGCGAGCGGAGGGTGGGGATCGATGCCTGAGGCGCGGGAGGCGACGCGGGCGCTGCTGGTCGAGGACGATCCGAACATCGTCGACCTGATCCGCTCGAACCTGTCCGTGCGCGGGTTCGAGATGCTCGTGTCGGCCGACCCGGACCGCGCGCTGCGCCTGCTCGAGACCGAGGCACCGGACATCGTCCTGCTCGACCTGATGCTGCCCGACGCCGACGGGATGGAGCTCTGCCGCCAGATCCGCGAGCGCTCCACGGTGGCCGTCATCGTCGTCTCGGCCCGCGGGGGCGAGCGCGACAAGGTGACGGCGCTCAACATGGGTGCGGACGACTACATGACCAAGCCGTTCAGCGTCGAGGAGCTGCTGGCGCGGATCACCGCGACGCTGCGCCGCACCCGCACGGCGGCGGCCGCGGAGCCACAGGCCCTGACGATCGCGGCCGGCGACGTGGTCATCGACCTCGCCCGCCAGCAGGTGACCCGCGCCGGCGAGGCGATCCATCTCACGCCGACGGAGTTCGCGCTGCTGCGCGAACTCGCCCTCAACCGGGGCAAGCTGCTCACCCACGCGCACCTGCTCCGGCGCGTCTGGGGCTCGGCGTACCAGACCGAGACCGAGTACCTTCGGGTCTACGTCCGGCGCCTGCGGGCCAAGCTCGGCGACGACGGCGCCCAGCTGATCCTCACCGCGCCGCGAGCCGGCTACCGGTTCGCGCCGGAGTGATCGACGGGAGTTGCGCCTTTCCCGCGGAGGACCGCGTAACAACAACCGTTAACGCCGTATTTATGCATTGACAGGCTTTGTTCACGCCTTATTCATAACGGCGCCCATACCATCAGTCTCCGTAAAGGGGGGAGGTCCCATGCCCGACTGGGCTGGTCCTCGCCCAGGAGAGAGGCCATCTAGGAGGTACCTCTGTGAGCTTGCTGCGCAACAGCAAGGTCGGAATTGTCTCGTGCGCGGTTGCGGCGAGCGTTGGCGTTGCCAGTATGAGCGCCACCGCATCGGCCAAGACGGACGCCCACGCGGCAGCCATTTCGATCAACTCGTTCACCAACAACTTCAGCGGACTGAAGGTGCTGAAGCCGATCGTCGCCGCCGGCAAGGGCAAGATCGCGGCGATCATGCCGGACACGACGAGCTCGACCCGGTATGTCGAGTTCGACCAGCCTGACATCAAGAAGGCGCTGCTCGCCGCCGGCATGCCGGCGTCGGACATCATCACGCCGCAGAACGCCCAGGGCTCGGACACGACGTTCCTGACCGACGTCGAGGCCGACATCTCGAACGGCGCGACCGTCATCCTCATCGACCCCGAGGATCCCGGCGCCGGCGTGCAGGCGATGAAGTACGCGAAGGCTCACGGCGCTCAGATCGTGCAGTACGACCGTCTGAGCTCCGGCCAGGGCGCCAACGACTCCGCTCCGTACGTGAGCTTCAACAACGTCACGGTCGGCAAGCTGATCGGCAAGGGCTTCGTGTCCTGCGCCGCTTCCTGGCTGAAGGGCAAGCAGCCGCAGTTCATCGAGATGCACGGCGCGCCGACGGACAACAACGCGACCCTCTTCACCAAGGGTTACGACAGCGTGCTCAAGCCGCTCGAGAAGGCGGGCAAGATCAAGCTCCTCAAGAACACCGCCGGTACGTGGAACCCGACGACTCCCAAGCCGGACGCGCTTGACGAGTTCGAGGCCGCCTACCAGGCGACCGGGAAGAAGGCCAACTCGGCCGTCATCCCCAACGACGAGAACGGCGCCCCCATCATCAACTGGCTGAAGACCCAGGGCGTCAAGCCGTACACGTTCCCGATGACGGGTCAGGACGCCACGCTGACCGGCCTGCAGAACATCATCTCGGGCTACCAGTGCGGCACCGTCTACAAGCCGATCTACAAGGAGGCCGGTGCGGCCGTCGCGCTCGCGATCTACCTGCGCGCGGGCAAGAAGGCCCCGGCGAGCCTCCTGAACGGCAAGACCATCGACCCGAGCAGCCACAAGGCGGTTCCGTCGGTGCTGGAGACCCCCGAGTGGGTCACCGCCTCCACCATGGGCAAGACGGTCGTCAAGGACGGCTTCGTCACCGCCAAGCAGCTCTGCACCGGCAGCTACAAGGCCGACTGCACGAAGTTCCACATCCACTAGCCCTAGCAATAGTGCGCTGATGGCGGGAGAATCCGCCCGCCGGTCGAAGATGACCGGCGGGCGGAACCCGTCCCCTACCCTCGTCACCCCCACGGACACCGCGAAGCACATGAGCACAAGTGAAGCCACCGACCAAGCGCTGCTGTCGCTGCGCGGGATCACCAAGCGGTTCGGCCCCGTCCAGGCCCTGACGGACGTCACCTTCGACATTCCGGCCGGACAGGTCACCGCGCTGATTGGGGATAACGGCGCCGGCAAGTCGTCGCTGATCAAGACCATCGCCGGCCTCTGGTCCCCCGATGCGGGACAGATGCTCTGGCGGGGCAAGCCCGTCCACCACAGCGGTCCGCGCGAGGCCGAGGAGATGGGCATCAAGACGATCTACCAGGACCTCGCGCTCTGCGACAACCTCGACATCGTCCAGAACATGTTCCTCGGGCACGAGCCCATGCGGCTGCGGCAGCTCGACGAGGACGCGATGGAGACCGCGGCACGGCAGACGCTCAAGGAGCTGTCGGTGACGACGGTCCGCTCCATCCGCCAGCCGGTCGCCTCGCTGTCCGGCGGCCAGCGCCAGTCGGTCGCCGTGGCCAAGGCGCTGGTCAACGAGGCGAAGCTCGTGATCATGGACGAGCCGACCGCGGCCCTCGGCGTCGCCCAGACGCGGATGGTGCTCGACCTGATCAAGCGCCTCTCCGGGCGCGGCGTGGCCGTGCTCGTGATCTCGCACAACCTCAACGACATCTTCGAGGTCGCCGACCGGATCGCGGTGCTCTACCTCGGGCACCTGGTGGTGAACGGGCCGGCCTCAGACTTCAACCGCCAGAACGCGGTCGAGTACATGACCACCGGCAGGGCGAGCGCGGCCGCCAGCGTGGCCTGACGCGCTCCGAAAGGGAAACAGGTGAGTACCCCCCAAGCTCAGATCGAACCCGACGAAGGCTCTGAGTCCGCGCTCAGCGAGGCCGAGCTGACCACCGTCGCCCCCGAGGCGCTCGCCAACACGCTCGGCGAATACGTCCAGGCGTGGTGGCGCAGGATCAAGGGCGGCGAGAGCGGCGCGCTGCCGGTGCTGGCGGCGCTCATCCTGATCGGCATCTTCTTCCAGATCGAGAGCTCCGCGTTCCTGAGCGACGGAAACCTCGTCAACCTCTTCATCGAGTCGGCGATCTTCATCGTCATCGGCGCGGCTGAGACGTTCATCCTGCTGCTGTCCGAGATCGACCTGAGCCTCGGCTACGGGGTCGGGATCGGCGGGTTCGTGATCGCGGAGCTGATCGCCCCGCCCGTCAACTTCCCCTGGTGGCTCGGCATCGTCGGCGGCGTCCTGGTCATGGGCTTCCTGGGCCTGATCCAGGGCACGCTGATCACGCGGCTCGGCCTGCCCTCCTTCATCGTGACGCTCGGTGGGCAGCTCGGCTTCCTCGGGATCATGCTCGAGCTCGCCAACTTCGACAAGACCGCCGTCGGCGGCGTCATCCAGATCGATCCCTCGACCCCGATCGCCAAGCTCGCCGGCAGCCAGATGAGCCCCACCCTCGGTTGGATCGTGATGGTGGCCTGTGTCGCGCTGTTCGCCGCGCTGACCCTGAGCCGCAACCGGTCCCGTCGGGCGCGCGGGCTGCACACCAAGCCCATCGGGGTCACCGTGATCACGATCGGCGCCGTGGCGGCCGCCGGAGTCGTGCTGCTCTACATCTGCAACGCCAACCGCAGCAACCTCGGCGTGGTCGAGGGCGTGCCGTGGGTGATCCCGTTCGTGCTGCTCATCATCCTGGCGTACTCGTGGCTGCTCTCGCACACCCGGACCGGACGCTACATCTACGCGGTCGGCAACAACCCGGAGGCGGCGCGCCGCGCGGGCATCAACGTCAAGTGGATCGTCACGTTCGGCTTCATCATGTCCGGCGCGACCTCCGCGCTGGCCGGCCTGATCTACATCTCCCAGCAGGGCAGCGTCTCCACCGCCATCGACGGCGGCACCCTGGTGCTCTACGCCGTCGCCTCGGCGGTCGTCGGCGGAACCGCGCTGTTCGGCGGCCGCGGGCGGATGGTCAACGCGCTGCTCGGCGGCTTCGTCATCTCGGTGGTGTACAACGGCCTCGCCCTGATGGGCGTCAGCCCGGCCGTGCAGGACATCTCCACCGCCGTCGTGCTGATCGCCGCGGTCTCGCTCGACGCCCTCGTGCGGCGCCGGGCGGTGGTTCGCTAGCCGTATCGCTCCCTCCGGGTGGGCCCGGCCGTGCGCCGGCCCACCCGGAGGCGGCCGTCCCGCCCGTCAGCGGGCGCGGTCGCACATGGGGCCCCTCACCGGCGCCGTCGGCGATGGGCCGCTCGCCGTCCGCGCCCCGGCGTGGAGACCTCCGGCAGCGGCGTTGCGTACCCTCGGCGTGACGCGCCAGGGTCGCGCCAGAGCGGATGAGAGAACATGAACCAGAGTGAGCCGGACGCCGTCGAGGACGCGCTTGAGCGCCTCGAGTGGGGCGACACGCGCGCGGACCGCGTCTCCCCCGCGCTCCGGCTGACGCGCCGCAGCGCGCTCACCGGCGGAGCGGCCGGCCTCGCCGCCGCGCTGCTCGACGCGTGCGGGCGCGCGAGCGGCACCGGGACGACGACGATCCAGACGCCCGGCAACCCCGTCCCCGCGATCTTCGGTGTCAAGGGGGGCTACCGCTTCACCTTCGTCAACCATGCGACCGAGAACGCCTTCTTCATCCCGACGATCAACGGCATCCAGGACGCCTGCCGGCTGCTCAACTGCTCCTACGCGTGGACCGGGTCGACGTCGAGCAACGCCCGGCAGATGGCGAGCGCGCTCGACACCGCCACCAGCGCGCGCGTCGACGGCATCGCCACCAGCCTGATCTCACCGCTGCTCGCCGAGCCGGTCGACGCCGCGATCCGCGCCGGCATCCCCGTCATCGCCTACAACGCCGACGCGCCCGGCACCCGCCGGCTCGCGTACATCGGACAGGACCCCCGGCAGGCCGGACGGGCGATGGGCGAGCGGATCCGCGAGCTGCTGCCCGACGGGGGCCGCATCGCCGTGTTCATCGGCGTCCCCGGGTCGACCGGAGCGCAGCCGCGGCTCGACGGCGTCCGCGAGGCGCTCGCGGGCACGAACCTGCACATCACCGCCCCGGCCACCGGCGCCGGCCAGGCGCAGGAGATCACCGCCACCGACGCCTTCATCGGAACGCACCGGCACCGCTTCCGCGGGTATTTCGCCGTCGACGCCGGCAGCACCGCCGGCCTGGCCCAAGCGATCCAGCAGTACGGCCTGGCCCGCAAGGTGGTCGGCGGCGGCTTCGATCTCACCGCGAACACCGCGACGCTGCTGGCCGACGGCGTGATCCAGTTCGCCATCGACCAGCAGCCGTACCTGCAGGGCTTCCTGGCCACCCTCGAGCTGTTCCTGTACCGGGCGACGGACGGGCTGATCGGGCCGGCCGACGTCGACACCGGCCTGAAGTTCCTCGACCGGCACACGGTCGGTCCCTACGCGAGGACCCAGAGCCGGTACGAGGGGACCGCCACGTCAGTCGGCATTCAGCGCGGCTGAGGCGGGCGTGGGCGCGCGATGGCCGCGCGCGGGGGCCCCTACCAGCGGCCGCGCGCGGGGGCCCTACCAGCGGTCATGCACGTGCGGGCGCACCAGGCGCTCGTACACGTCGCTGACCCCCCGCCGCTGCGCCTCGCTGAGCGGCGGCAGCGCCGCCACCGCGGCGTTGGCGCGAACCTGCTCCGGGTTGCGGGCGCCCGGGATCACCGTGCTCACCCCCGGCTGGTCGATCACCCAGCGCAGCGCGAACTGGGCGAGGGTCATGCCCGGCTCGACGAGACCCTTCAGCTCCTCCACCGCCTCCAGACCGACGTCGTACGGGACGCCGGAGAACGTCTCGCCGACGTCGAAGGCCTCGCCGTGGCGGTTGTACCGGCGATGGTCATCGGCGGCGAACGTCGTTGACGCGTCGAAGCGCCCCGACAGCAGGCCGGAGGCGAGCGGCACGCGGGCGATGATCCCGACGCCCGCCGCGGCCGCGGCCGGGAGCACCCGCTCGAGCGGCTTGAGCCGGAAGCAGTTGAGGATGATCTGCACCGTGGCGACGTGCGGGCGCGCGATCGCCGCCAGTGCCTGATCGCAGGTCTCCACCGACACCCCGTAGGCCCGCAGGCGTCCGTCCCGCACCATCGCGTCCAGGGCGTCGAACACCGCGTCACTGGCGTACACCTCGTCCGGCGGGCAGTGCAGCTGCACCAGGTCGAGGGTGGCCACACCGAGGTTGGCGCGGGAGCGCTCGTTCCACTCGGCGAAGTGCTCGGGCGAGTAGTTCTCGAGCCGCTGCGGCACCCGCCGGCCCATCTTCGTGGCGACGAGCAGCTCCGGGTGGCTCGCGAGCAGGCCGGAGATGAACTGCTCGCTGTGACCGTCGCCGTACACGTCGGCGGTGTCGAGGAACGTGATCCCGGCGGCCACCGCGGCTTCGAGGGTGGCCCGGGCGGCGTCAGGATCGACCGCCCCCCAGTCGGCCCCGAGCTGCCAGGTGCCGAGGCCGATCACGCTGAGGCTGCGCCCGAGGCGGGGGACGTCACGCTGCTGCATCACGCCGATTCTGCCATCCGGTGGTGCTGCTCGACGATCCGGACGACCTCCGCCGGGTCGGCGGTGACATGCAGGCCGTCGAGATCGTCGGAGTCGATCCGGCCGTCCGGCAGCGCGCGCTCCCGCAGCCAGTCGAGCATCCCGGCCCACTCCCCGTCGCCGATCAGCACCGCCGGGAAGTTCCGCACGTTCCCGGTCTGGATGAGCGTCAGGACCTCGAAGAGCTCGTCGAGCGTGCCGAACCCCCCGGGGGCGACGACGAACGCCTGCGCGTAGCGGACGAACATCACCTTGCGGGCGAAGAAGTGGTGAAAGCGCAGGCTGATGTCGAGATATGGGTTCGAGTGCTGCTCGTGGGGAAGCTCGATGTTGCAGCCGATCGAGAGCGCCCCCGCGTCGCGCGCGCCGCGGTTGGCGGCCTCCATCAGCCCGGGGCCGCCGCCGGTGATGATCGCGAAGCCGGCGCGGCCGAGCGCGGCCGCGACGGCGCGAACGAGCCGGTAGGTCGGATGCTCGGGGCCGGTCCGCGAGGACCCGAAGATCGTCACCGCGGGACCGATCTCCGACAGCGCGTCGAACCCCATCGCGAACTCCGCCGCGATCATTCGCAGCAGATCGGCGTCCTTGGCCCGCGCCTCGGGGCTCTCGTCGCCGAGCAGCGAGAGGAGCTCCTGGTCGAAGGTGGGCTGGCGCGGCGGTTGCGCCACGTCCGGATGTCGGTTGGCCCTCATAGCTGTCAGAGTAGGGCGATGGCCTCGCTCGACGACGTTGATCTCACCCTGAAGCTACCCGCCGGTGAGGCTGCCGAGCGCCTCGAGCGCGCCCAGAAGCGCCTGCTCGCGCTCCGCCTGCAGTGCGGCGGCCTGATCGGCGACGGCCGGCTCGGGCCACCGCTCCTCGTCCTCTTCGAGGGCTGGGACGCGTCGGGCAAGGGGGGCGCGATCCGCCGCCTCACCGCGCCGCTCGACCCCCGCCACTACACGGTGGCGGAGTTCGCCGCGCCGAGCGAGCGCGAGAAGCGCCACCACTTCCTCTGGCGGTTCTGGCCGGAGATCCCCGGTTGGGGCGGGATGTCGGTCTTCGACCGCACCTATTACGGCCGGGTGCTCGTCGAGCGGGTCGAGGGACTGGCCAAGAAGGCCGAGTGGAAACGCGCCTTCCGGGAGATCGTCGAATTTGAGCGCGCGCTCGCCGAGGAGGGCACCGTGATCGTGAAGCTGTGGCTGCACATCTCGCCCCGCGAGCAGCTCGAGCGCTTCGAGGCGCGGGCCAGCGATCCGCTGAAGGCGTGGAAGCTCACCGAGGACGACTGGCGCAACCGCGCCCGGCGTCCGGCCTACGAGCGTGCCGTCGGCGACATGCTGCGCGAGACCGACCACGAGCCGGCGCCGTGGCGGCTCATCTCGGGCGAGAGCAAGGGCCACGCGCGCGTCGCCGTGATCGAGACCGTCGTCGCGGCGCTCGAGCGCGGCATGCGCACCTCGGGGCAGGAGCCGCTCTCGGTCGAGGCGGCGCTCTGAGCGCCGCTCAGCGCCCGAGCGTTCTGATGAACTCGTCGCAGCGCTCCGGCAGCGGGGCGATCGTGCTGCGGGTGCCGGACAGGCCGCTGCGCAGCTGCTGGTCGCCGACCTCGACGGGCAGCAGCGAGTCCTGGAGCTCGGCGAGCATCTCGTCGGCCGTCTGGATCGCGTCGGCCGCATGCTCGAGCGAGGCGCGCGGATCCTCGGGGGCGGGCGGCGGCGCGGCCGGAAAGCTCCGGCCGGGCAGCCCGGTCCGCTGGGCGAACTCGGCCAGGGTCCGCTTCAGCTGCCCGTAGGCCGCCTGGAGCGGGCGGAAGAGCCCGTCCTCCATCCGGTCCCCGGCCGATTCGTCGAGGTGCTCGTAGGCCTCGCCGAGCGCCGCGATGGCGATGCTCAACTGGTCGACCGCGGCGGCGGCGTCGTCGAGGATCTGGGTGCGTCCCTCTTCGGTGGTGTAGCCCATCGTTGCAGTGTGCCTCAGATGTCCGTTGTCCGCTCGCCGCCCGGCGGTGCGGCCGCCGCGGGGCCGTCGCGCAGGACCGCGGCGAGGATCCCGTTGACGAACCCGGGCGCGTCGGCCCCGCAGAACTCCTTCGCCGTCTGCACCGCCTCGTTGATCGCACCCTCCGGCGGAATCGCCTGATCCCCCGGCAGCAGCTCCGGACGCGTCAGCTCGAGCAGCCCGACGCGCAGGATCGAGCGCTCGAGCGGCGCGATCCGGCCGAGCGACCAGCCGGTCGCGTACCGCGTGATCAGCGCGTCGAGCTCCGGCTGGTGCTCCTGCACCTCGGTGGCGAGCACGCGCGTGAACTGGTGGACGTCGCGCGGAAAGGTCTCCTCGAGCGGCCGCTCGAGAAGGTCACTCTGGTAGAGCGCCCAGATCGCCGCCCGCCGCTGCTCGGTTCGGCGCGCCATCAGGCACGCGACACGTACTCACCCGAGCGGGTGTCGACGCGCACCACGTCACCGATGTTGACGAACAGCGGCACGTTGATCTGGGCACCGGTCTCCAGCGTGGCGGGCTTCGTGCCGCCCCCCGAGGCGGTGTTGCCCCGCAGCCCGGGCTCGGTCTCGGTCACCTCGAGGTCGACGGCGCTCGGCAGCTGCACGTCGGCCGGGTTGCCGTCGATGTAGAGCACCTCGACCTGGTCGGACTCCTTCATCCAGCGCAGCGGGTCGGCGAGGGTCGTCTCGGGGATCGTCAGCTGCTCGTAGGTCTCGGTGTCCATGAAGTGCGCGTCGCTGCCGTCCTTGTAGAGGAACTGCATGCTGCGCACCTCGGTGCGGACCGGCCGGAACTTCTCGCCGGCCCGGAAGGTGCGGTCGATCACGTTCCCGTCGGAGGCGCGGCGCAGCTTCGTGCGCACGAACGCCCCGCCCTTGCCGGGCTTGACGTGCTGGAACTCCATGATCTTGTAGATGGTCCCCTCGACGTCGATGTGGGAACCGTTGCGGAACTCATTGGTGGAAATCATGCGGCTGCCAGTGTAGGCGGCTTCCGCGGGGCCGGTCGGCCCGCTGGCCGCCGGCCCCGGGAGCGCGCGTCAGTGCACGATCCGCAGCGACTTGGGGATCGTCGTCAGGATGCGGCAGCCGTCGTCGGTCACCACGACGAGGTCCTCGATGCGGATGCCGAACCGTCCGGGCAGGTAGACGCCCGGCTCGACGGTGACGACGTTGCCGGCCTCGAGGACGTCCTGGCCGCGGAACGAGAGCCACGGCGCCTCGTGGATCTCGAGGCCGACACCGTGGCCGAGGCCGTGACCGTAGTGGCCCTCGTGACCGGCGCCGTAGATGATGTCGCGGACGACCCGGTCGATCTCCCGCCCGTCGCCGCCGGCGCGGATCGCGTCCAGGCCCGCCTGCTGGGCGCCGAGCACGAGCTCATAGACCTCGCGCGCCTCGGGCCCGGGCTCGCCGACGGCCACCGTGCGGGTGCAGTCGGAGGCGTAGCCGCGGTACGTCGCACCCCAGTCGATGACGACCATCTGACCCCGCTGCAACGGGACCTCGCGCGGCGTGGCGTGCGGCAGCGCTCCGTGCGCGCCGCCGGCGATGATCGTGGCGAAGCTCGGGCCGTCCGCTCCCCGCAGCCGCATGTCGTGCTCGAGGGCGAGGGCGAGCTCGCGCTCCGTGCGCCCCTCGAGACCGCCGGCCAGCAGCGCCTCGAGCGCGGCGTCGGCGATCCGCTGGGCGGCGGTGATCAGCTCGAGCTCGTCCTCCCCCTTGACCCGGCGCAGGCGCTCCACGAGGCCCGTTGCGGCGACGAGCTCGACGGGCTCCGGGATCAGCTCCCGCGCCTGCCGGTACCCCTCGACGGTCATCGTCTCGGACTCGTAACCGAGCCGCAGCGGACCGTCGGGCAGCCGTTCGGTCGCCTCCTCGAGGAGGCCGCCGCTCGCGGTGAGGCGCTCGAACTCGGCGTGCACCTCCTCCTGCGCCTGCTCGGTGTAGCGGAAATCCGTGACGAACAGCCGCAGGTCGGGGCCGATCAGGACGAGCCCGCTCGAGCCCGTGAAGCCGGTGAGGTAGCGGACGTGCACGAGGTTGGTGACGAGCAGGAGGTCGAGCTCGGCCCCCGCCAGCGCGTCGCTCAGCCGCTCGGCGCGCGTGCTCATTCGCCCAGCTCCCGCGCCAGCAGCTCAAGCGCCGCCCGGTAGCCATCGGGCCCCTGGCCCGAGAAGCTCGCCAGGCAGAGATCGGCGACGACCGACACCCGCCGCCACTCCTCGCGCTCGTTCACCGCCGAGAGGTGCACCTCGACGGCGGGCAGGTGGACGAGCTCGAGCGCGTCGTGGATCGCCCAGGAGTAATGGGTCCAGGCGCCGGGATTGAGCACGACCGCGTCGGCGAGATCGGGCAGGGCGTGGAGGTGCTCGACGAACTCCCCCTCATGGTTGGTCTGGAAGAACCGCACGCTGAGCCCCATCGCCTGGGCCCAGGCGTCGATCTGCCGCTCCAGGGCGGGCAGGTCATCCTCCCCGTAGTGCGCGGGGTCGCGGCGTCCGAGCTGATCGAGGTTGACCCCGTGCATCACCTCGATGCGGTTGTGGGCGATGGCGTTCATCCGTAGAGCTCCCTGATCGCGGCGCGCAGATCGGCCGGCGCGACGACCTGTCCGATCTGCGGCCGGCCGGCGGCGGAACACAGGACGAACGGCACCGGGCCCTCCCCCGTCCGCTTCTTGTCGCGGGCCGTGGCGAAGATCACCTGCTCGACGTCCACCGCCCGGTCGAGCGTCACCGGCAGGCCGGCGGCGGCGAGCAGCTCGAGCACCTCCGCGTGCAGCTCCTCGGCGCCGGAGAGGCGTAGCTCGGCCAGGAGCCCGAGTCCGACCGCCTCGCCATGGCGGTAGCGGGCATACCCGGTCGCCGTCTCGATGGCGTGGCCGACGGTGTGGCCGAGGTTGAGCAGCTGGCGCAGACCGAGGTCGAGCTCGTCCTGGGCGACGATGCGCAGCTTGGCGAGCGCGCACCCGGCGATCACCTCAGGGTCCTCCGCGGGCGCGCCCCCACTGATCCGCCGCCACAGGGCGCCGCCGACGATCAGGCCCGTCTTCACCACCTCCGCGTACCCCGCCGCCCGCTCCTCCGCGGGCAGGGTGGCGAGCGTCGCCGTGTCGACGATCACCGCCGCGGGCTGGTGGAACGCCCCGACATAGTTCTTCGCCTCGGCGAGGTCGACCCCGGTCTTGCCGCCGTAGGCGGAGTCGACCTGCGCGACGAGTGTCGTCGGCACCTGCACCACGCGCATCCCGCGCTGGTAGGTGGCGGCGCAGAAGCCGGCGATGTCACCGATCACCCCGCCCCCGAGCGCCACCGCGACGTCGGAACGCGTGACCCCGGCGCGGACCATCTCGGTCCAGATGATCTCGGCGTGCGCCACCGTCTTTGACTGCTCGCCCGGCATGATCCGGATCTGGGCGAGGGCCGGCTCGAGCCGCTCGCCGTACAGGCGCCCGGCGTGATGGTCGCTGATGACCACCCGGCGACCGTCGACCGCCCGCGGCCAGAAGCCGCGCTCGGTGAGCAGCCCGCGACCGACGTACACCGGGTAGTCGGCCGACGCCGTCGTCGCCCAGAGCATCCGCGCACCGTCCGCCGGGAGGCCGTCGAGCGCGGGGAGGATCGTGCGGATCGCCCCCGAGCGGCTCGCCGGGACAATCACGTCCGCCAGCTGCTCGTACACGGGGCGGCGCTGCTCGTGCAGCTCGTGGAAGGCTCGGCGGTCCCGGGCCAGGGGGCGTGCCCCGTCGCTCGCCGCCACCCGCTCCCAGGCCACGTCGACCTCGACATCGAGCAGGACGACCCGCGCGCGGCCGAGCGCCCGGCGGACGCGCTCGGAGCCGACCGCCCCCCCGCCGAGCGCGACGGCGCGCAGGCTCGGGTCGTCGAGCAGCTCGAGCGTCACACGCTCCTCGAGCTCCCGGAAGGCGGCCTCGCCGTCCTGCTCGAAGATCCGCTGGACGCTGCGGCCCTCACGCGCGGCGATCACCTCGTCCACGTCGGCGCTGTCCGGGCCGAGCGCGCGCGCCGCCGTCGACTTTCCGGCGCCCATGAAGCCGATCAGCGCGAGCTTCGGGGCCTCCACCGTCGGGGGCGCTCCGCCGGCGAGCGTCATCGGCGCCAGCCGATCCGCTCCTGGTAGGCGGCGACGGCCGCGCGGACGTCGTCGATGTGATCGCCCCCGAACTTGCGCCGGTAGGCGTCGGCGAGCACGAAGGCGACCATCGCCTCGCCCACCACCCCGGCGGCCGGGACGGTGCACGAGTCGGTGCGCTCCCGCAGCGCCTGCGCCGGCTCGTGGGTGTCGATGTCGACCGAGCGCAGGGGCTTGGTCAGGGTGGGGAGCGGTTTCATCGAGCCCCGCACCACCACCGGATCACCGGTGGTCATGCCGCCCTCGATCCCGCCCGCGCGGTTGGTCTCGCGGTAGTAGCCGCGCTCGTCGCTGTAGAAGATCTCGTCGTGCGCGAGCGACCCGGGGAGCCCGGCGACCTCGTACCCATCGCCGATGGCGACCGCCTTCATCGCCTGGATCGACAGGATCGCCATGGCCAGGCGCCCGTCGAGCCGCTCCTCCCACGAGATGTGCGAGCCGAGCCCGGGCAGGACGCCGAAGGCCCGCACCTCGAAGACGCCGCCGAGCGACTCGTTGCGCTTGCGCAGCGTGTTGATCTCGTTGACCATCGCGCGCGAGGCCTCCGGGTCCAGGCAGCGGACCGGTGAATCGTCGACATGGGCGAAGTCCGCCAGGGTCAGATCGTCGCGGCGCGGTGCGCTCACCGAGGTGATCTGCAGCACGTGGGAGACGACCTCGACGCCGAGCGCCCGCAGGAACGCCTTGGCCAGCGCCCCGCCGGCCACGCGGGCCGCGGTCTCGCGCGCGCTCGCCCGCTCGAGGATGTCGCGCACGTCCGTGAGGCCATACTTCAGGGTGCCGACGAGGTCGGCGTGGCCGGGACGCGGCAGGTGCACCTCCGGGGTCGGCGCCTCCACCGGCCAGGGGTTCATGCGCTCCTCCCAGTTGGCGTAGTCGCGGTTGTGGACCTGGATGGCGATCGGTCCACCGAGCGTGCGGCCGTGGCGCACCCCCGCCGTGACGTCGGCGCGGTCGGTCTCGATCTTCATGCGCCCGCCGCGGCCATGGCCGAGCTGGCGCCGCGCAAGGTCGCGGTCGAGCGCCTCGCGGTCGAGCGTCAGCCCCGCGGGCAGGCCCTCGACGATGCACGTGAGTCCGGGGCCGTGCGACTCGCCGGCCGTGATCAGCTTCAGGGTCATTGCGGCTTCAGATTACGTGGCCAGGTGCCAATGTGGCCCGGCGATCAGCGCGACGACGCCCCCGAGCGCTAGGAACGGGCCGAGCGGGATGGCGGTCCGGCGGCCCGCCCGCAGGCCGCGGACGAGGAGCACGCCGATGCTCAGTACGGCGCTCGCCACGAGGCCGACGACGAGCGCCGCGAACACCCAGCTGCCGAGGAACAGGCCGAGGACGAACCCGAGCTTGACGTCGCCCATGCCCAGGCCGCCCCGCGACAGCAGCGCGAAGAGGAAGAGGAACGCGCCGGTGACCACACCGGCCACCACCTGGCCGGGCACGCCCGAGGGGTGCAGGGCGAGGCCGATGAGGACCGCGAGCGCCGCGGCCGGGAAGGTGACGCGGTTCTTGATCCGGCGCTCCTCCAGGTCGGTGACGGTGATCCGCACGAGCACCGCGATCAGCACGAGCCCGAGCACGTGCTGGACGAGCGTGCGGTGGAGGGAGAGCTCGAGCACCCAGAGCGCGACGAGCAGCACCGTCGCCGCCACCCGCAGCGGCTCGTTGCGCCCGGTGCCGCCCTCCCGGGTGAGGTTGAGGTTGATCTGCCTGGCCACGGGATGACGGGGCGGTGTCAGTCCGCCGCCGCGGTCTGGATCGCCTCGCCGGTCTGTGCGTCCCGGCCGGGATGAAAGCGCCCGTCCCCCCCGCACCAGGGGCACGTCACGGGGTGTGGGGTGCCGCCCTTGCCCGAGATCACCGTGCCGGTGCCGCGGCAGGCGGTGCACGCGCTGCGGTCGAACCCGTCCTTTGCCGGTGCCTGTCCCTCTCCCGTGCTCACCGGGCCGAGGATAGCCCCACCGCCCCCCGCATCGCCTCGACGGGCGCGGTCAGGCCGGTGAAGAGCTCGAAGCCGATCGCGCCCTGGCCGACGAGCAGCTCGAGCCCGTCGACCGTCGGCACACCGCTCGCGCGCGCCGCCCGCGTCAGCGGGGTCCCCCCCTCGCGGTACACGAAGTCCACCACCACCCGGTGGCTGTCCAGCCGGTGGGGAGCCGGCAGCAACGCCCCAAGCTCGTCGCCGGGGCGCAGCCCGACCGAGGTGCAGTTGACCAGGATGTCCGCCGCGTCAAGCGGCTCGGGGACCGTCCGGGCGCCGAACTCCGCCGCCAGCGCCGCGGCGCGCGCCGGGGTGCGGTTCCAGACGGCCACCTCCCCGGCGCCCGCGTCGCGCAGCGCCCAGACCGCCGCCCGCGCGCTGCCCCCGGCGCCGAGCACGAGCACCGAGGCACCCGCGAGGCTCGTCCGCCGCGCGAGTGCCTCGATCAGGGCGGGCGCGTCGGTGTTGTCGGCCCAGATCCCCCCGTCGGGGCGAAAGAGGAGGGTGTTGGCAGCCCCGATCGCGGCGGCGCGCGGGCTCGCGCCGCTCGCCAGGGCGAGCGCCGCCTCCTTGTGCGGGATCGTCACGTTCACCGCGCGGAAACCGGCGGCGGGCAGCGCCCGGACCGTCGGCTCGAAGAGCTCCGGCGGCACCGGCAGGAGCTGGTAGCGCCAGTCGGCCCCGAGGCCAACCGCCTCCAGCGCAGCGTTCTGGAGCGCGGGTGAGCGGCTGTGGCCCACCGGCCAGCCGAGAACCCCGAGACGGATCACGGGCGGTCGCGCCTCACGGCCGGCCGCCCGTGCAGAACTCGGCGCTGCCGTGGTGACGGGCGGCGGTGGCCACCGCCGCGTTCCACTCGGCCGACCACTGCAGGAACTGGGAGTAGCTCGCGGTGAAGCGCAGCGCGCCGTTGCCGCAGACGCGGTTGATGAAGTACAGGTAGCCGGTGCGGGCCGGATGCGCGGCGGCCTGGATCGCGTCGAGCCCGGGGCTGTCGATCGGGGTGGGCGGCAGTCCGAAGTGGTTGGTCGTGTTCCACGGCGAGGAGGAGCTCAGGTCCCGGGCCGTCAGGGTCCCGTAGTTGCCCGTCGCGTAGGCGACCGTCGAGTCGAGCCCGAGCTGCATGTGCAACCGCAGCCGGTTGTAGATCACCGAGGCGGCGCGGTACAGGTCGCCGCGGCGCATCGCCTCCTCGGTGATGAGCGAGGCGATCGTCAGCACGTCGTAGGGGGTGAGGTGCTTCGAGCGCGCGTAGCCGAGCCTCACCCTCCTGAACTCGAGCTTGAACCGCCGGAGCTGGTCGGCGACCAGTCGCCCGAGCTTCACCGGCTTGCGCAGGCTGTAGGTGTCCGGCCAGAGGAACCCCTCGAGCGTCGGGGTCGAACGGGGCGCGCCGTAGCGGGTCGGATCGAGCAGCGGCGAACGGATCGTCGCGCGCAGATAGCTGCCGCGGACGCCGTCGGCGGCGAGCTGCGCCTGGACCTGGCGGCGGGAGCGCCCCGGGATGATGGTCAGGTTCGCCGACTGGATGTTCGGTCCGGCGACGAGCTGATCGAGCGCCGCCGAGTAGCTCATGTCGAGCCGCATCACGTACGGACCGGCCCGCAGCCTGCCGCGGTCCCCGTCGATCACCGCCGCGAGCTTGAAGAAGAAGACCGAGGAGATCACATGGTCGCGCTGCGGGATCGTGCCGATCTCGCCGGCGCCCGCACCCTGCGGGATCGTCAGCCGCACCCGTCCGTGCCCGCGTCCCGCGAACGGCTGGAACAGGGAGACGAGGAACCACACGAGCACGACCGCCGCCACGAGCACGAGCACCGCAACAGCTCGCCGCAGCCGGTGGACGCGGGAGGAGGCCGGCCGCCGCGAACGCGGGCGGGGCGTGATCGTCGCGCGCGGCGGCGACGGGGGCCGGCTCGACCTAGCCGGCATGGCGATCCAGCCAGCTGGAGAGCAGATGCGCGGCCGCCCTGGAGTCCTCGCTCGTGCGCGGGCCGCCGGAGCCACCCGTACCGTCGCGCTGGGCCAGCCGGGTGGTGAAGCGCTCGTCGTAGAGCTCGACCGGGACGTCGGGCAGGCGTCGGCCGAGCGCCGCGGCGAAACCCCGCGCCTCCCGCGTCTGGTCGGAGTCAGCACCCGACAGGCTGAGCGGCAGCCCCACGATCACCCGTTCCGCCTGCACCTCACGCACAAGTGCGAGCAGCGTACCCATCCCCTCGCGGCTTGCGGGCCGCCGCACCGGCTCAAGCGGTGTGGCGAGCACGCCGGTGGGGTCGCTCACGGCCACGCCGCAGCGGGCACTCCCGTAGTCAAGCGCGAGCACGCGCACGCCCCGCGTCCCGACCTAGCCGAGGATCGCCTCGATCGCGCCGCGCGCGGCGCTGATGGCGGACGGCAGGTTCTCGACCTGTCGCCCGCCGGCGCGGGCCGCGGCATCCCGCCCGCCACCGCCGCCACCGACCTCGGCCGCCGCCACGCGCACGATCTCCCCCGCCCTCACACCGCGCTCGATCAGCGCCGGGGCGACCGAGGCGACGAGATCGACCTTGCCGTCGGACACGGCCCCGAGCACGATCGCGGCGTCACCGAGCCGGGCCTTCAGCCGGTCGGCCAGGTCGAGGAGCGCCTGGCCGGCCACCCCGTCAACCGTGGTCGCGATGAGGCTGGCGCCGTCCAGCGGGACGGCGCCGGCAACGAGCGCGTCCTCGTCGACGCCGCCCTGCCCACCGCCCGCCTTCAGCTGGCGCTCGAGCTCCCGGGCGCGGTCGCGGAGCTCCGCCACGGCGCCCGGGACCCCGTCCGGGGTGACGCGCAGCGTGCGGGCCGCCTCCGCCAGCGCGTGGCCATGCTGGCGGGCCAGGCGGATCGCCACCGGGCCGGTGACCGCCTCGATCCGGCGCACGTTCGCGGCGCTCGAGGTCTCGCTGAAGATCGCCAAAAGCCCGATCTCGGCCGTCGAGCGCACATGCGTGCCGCCGCAGAGCTCGCGGGAGAACGAGCCGTCGCCGACCTCGACCATGCGCACGATGTCCCCATACTTCTCGCCGAAGAGCGCCATCGCGCCGAGCGCGCGCGCCTCGTCGAGCGTGGTGGTGAGGGCGCGGACGGCATGGGCGCCGAGGATCCAGTCGTTGACCCGGTTCTCGACATCGATGAGCTCGTCGGGGCTGAGCGCCGCGTTGTGGGTGAAGTCGAAGCGGAGCTTGTCGGGGCCGACGTAGGAGCCGGCCTGATGAACGTGCCCGCCGAGGCGCTCGCGGAGCGCGGCGTGCAGCAGGTGCGTCGCCGTGTGGTTGCAGGCCGTGGCGTGACGCGCCGAGCGGTCGACGCGGGCACGCACGCGCTCGCCGTCGCGGAGCGTGCCGCGCTCCGGGGTGACCGCGACGACCTGATCCTCCCCGATCCGCAGCACATCCTCCACCCGGACCAGGCAGTCCCCGTCCGCGCATTCGATCGTGCCGACATCGGCCACCTGGCCGCCGCCGGTCGGGTAGAACGGGGACTCGAGCAGCTTGACGAGGACCCGGCCGTCCTCATCGGTGACCGCGCCGACGGTCGTCTCGAGGCTCGTCGTCTCGTAGCCCCTGAACTCCGTGGTGAAGCCGGCGCGCCCGGCCAGGGCGGCGGCGTGCTCGCGCAGCCCGGCGGCGTCGGTGGCCCGCGCGCCGCTCACCCGCGACTGCCGGCGCTGCTGCTCCATCAGCTGCTCGAAACCGTGCTCGTCCACGCCGAGCCCATGCTCGGTGACGAGCTCGAGCGTCAGATCGATCGGGAAGCCGTGCGTGTCGTGCAGACGGAACGCGTCAGCCGCCGCGATCCCCTCGTCACCGCGCTCCCGCGCGCGGGCGATCAGCTCGTCGAGGAGCTTGGAGCCCTCCTCCAGCGTGCGGCCGAAGCCCTCCTCCTCCGCGGCCAGCCACCGCTCGATCGACTCGGCGTTGCGGGTGAGCTGGCCGTATTCGTGGCCCATGATCTCGGTCACGACCCGCTGGTAGCGCTGCAGGAAGCCGGGATCGAGCCCGAGCGTCTTGCGGCCCTGCAGGATGGCGCGGCGCATGATGCGGCGCAGCACGTAGCCGCGCTCCTCGTTGGAGGGGACGACCCCGTCGGCGATCAGGAAGGTGGCCGCGCGGCTGTGGTCGACCAGGATGCGCAGCGCCCGGTCGACCGGGAAGCTCTCGCCGTAGCGGTGCCCGGAGAGCTCCTCCCCCAGCGCGATCAGGGGCGCGAACTGGTCGGTCTCGAACACCGTCTCCTTGCCCTGCTTGATCGCCGCCATGCGGTTGAGGCCCAGGCCGGTGTCGATGTTCTGGCTCGGCAGCGGCGTGAGCCGGCCGGGCGGGCTCTGGTCGAACTGCATGAAGACGAGGTTCCAGAACTCGAGGAAGCGCTCGTTCTCGCCGCCCGGCAGATCGTCGGGAGCGCCACGGTCGACGCCGAGGTCGAGGTAGAGCTCGGAGTCCGGGCCGCACGGCCCCGTCGGCCCTGACTCCCAGAAGTTCTCCGAGCGGGGGCACTCGACGATCCGCTCGCGTGGCATGCCGACCTCGAGCCAGAGATCGATCGCCTCCTGGTCCGGGCCGATCCCGAGCCCCTCGTCACCGCCGAAGACCGTCACCCAGATGTCGTTCTCGTCCAGGCCGAAGCCATGGCGGGAGAGGTCCCAGGCGAAGCGGATCGCCTCGCGTTTGAAGTAGTCGCCGAAGCTGAAGTTGCCGAGCATCTCGAACATCGTCAGGTGACGCGCGGTCATCCCGACGTTCTCGATGTCAACCGTGCGGAAGGCCGGCTGGCAGGTGGTGAGCCGCCGGCTCGGCGGCTGCTCGGTGCCGGCGAAGTACGCCTTCAGCGGGTGCATGCCGGCGACGATGAAGAGCGCCGAGGTGTCGCTCGCCGGAGGGATCAGCGAGGCGCCGCGCTGGGCCAGGTGGCCGTGCTCCTCGAAGAACCGCCGGAAGGTGTCGCGAATCTCGTCCGAGGTCATCGTCATGAGCGGCCCAGTGTAGGGGGAGCCGGGGAGCGGACCACCGCCCGCGGACGGTCCGTGCCGTCAGCGAGCGATCGTCGCCCAGCCGACGATCAGCTCCCCGTCCATCAGGCAGGCGAGCTGGCCCGGCGCGGCGCCGGCGACGGGCTGCTCGAGCTCGACAGTGAGCTCGCGGTGGTGCCCGGGGGCCGCCGCGCCGGCGATCCGGGCCGGGAGCGCCGGCGAGCGGTAGCGGAGCTTCACCCGATTCACCCGTGCCGCCTCGCGATGCAGGCGCGCGCCGCGAACGCGCACCCGGTCGGTGAGCAGGCGCTCACGCGGTCCCACGACGACGCGGTTGCGCGCCGCGTCCTTGTCGAGCACGAACAGCGGCTCACCCGAGTGCACCCCGAGGCCCCGCCGCTGACCGACGGTGAACAGCTCGTGACCGTCGTGGTGACCGAGCACGCGCCCGCCCGGGTCGACGACCTCCCCCGGCCGCGGTGCGCGCGTGCCGTGGCGCTCGAGGAACCGGGCCCGGCTCGTCCCCGCCAGGAAGCAGAGGTCCTGCGAATCGGCCCTGGCGGCGACCGGGAGGCCGGCGGCGGCGGCGAGCGCCCGAACCTGCGGCTTCTCGTAGTCGCCGAGCGGGAAGCGCAGACGGGCCAGGGTGCCGGGAGCCAGCGCGGCGAGCATGTAGGTCTGGTCCTTGGCCGGATCGGCCGCGGTGCGCAACAGGCCGTCCTGCACCCGGGCGTAGTGCCCCGTGGCCAGGGCGTCACAGCCGAGCCGGTCGGCGACGGCGAGCATCGCGTCGAGCCGCACATGCCCGTTGCAGCCGACGCACGGGTTCGGCGTCTCGCCCGCGGCGTAGGCGGCGATGAACGGTTCGACGACGCCGGCGCGGAACTCGTCGCGCAGATCGAGCGTGAAGTGCGGCAGGCCGAGCGAGTGCGCGAGGGAACGGGCCTGGGCGACGGCGCTCGTCGAGCAGCAGCTCTTCGCCGCATCGTTCTCACGGTCGGACCAGAGCTCGAGCGTGACGGCGAGTGCCTCGCCCTCACGCTGGCAGAGCAGGGCCGCGACGCTCGAGTCGACGCCGCCGGACATCGCCACCAGCGTCCGTCGCGCTGCCGGTCCAGCGGGACCGGGCAGCGCGCCACACGCTCGGACGGCCGCCCCCAGGGCCCGCGCGAGCGCGTCGGCGGCGACCGAGGCGGCGTGGTGCTTGCCGGGACTCAGCCCCCCGAGCTCCGCCGCGATCCGGTCCGGGCCGACCCGCGCGGCGTCGAGCAGCGACGCGCCGCGGACGAGCGTCACGGCCGCCGAGGCGGCCGCGTGCGAGGCGCCGCAGCCGTTCGCGCTGAAGCCGGCGTCGGTGACGCGCCGGCCGTCGGTCTGGAGGCTGAAGGTGACCTCGTCGCAGCACTCACCGCCGCCGAAGGTGACCGTGAAGGCGTCGGGCGGGACGTGACCCTCGCCCTGGGGCGAGGTGAGGTGGTGCTCGAAGGCGAGCGGATCCATGTCCTAGGGAGGATATGTGAGCCCCACGGCACGCTCGCGCAACCGGTCGATCTGACGCTGGAGATCGGCGATCACCTCCGAGGCGCCGAGGATGACCTGGTCGGGCGTGTAACGGAGGACCGTCAGACCGCGGGCGCGGAGGCGAAGCGCGCGCCGATGGTCGCGTCCGCGCTGGGCCGCCGTGCCGTGGTTGCCGTGGCCGTCGAGCTCGACGACGAGACCGAGCGCCGGCCAGTGACAGTCGACCTCGAGGCCGTCGACGATCACGTTCACCTCCGGCAGCGGGACCCCGGCGGCCCGACACAGATACAGGAAGGCGTCCTCGAGCTCGCTGCGCGTGCGCGCCAGCTGCGGCAGGTAGGACGCGAGCGCGTCCAGGAGTCGCGCGCTGCCGGGCCGTCCCCGGCCGCAGGCGGTCCGGATCGCGTCCGGGTCGAGCCGGCGCTCATAGTCGAGCTGCGCCAGGCAGCGATGGACGAGCCGCGGCGGCTCGCTCGCCGCGACGTCGAGCAGGGTCTGCACCACCGTCGTGCACGGGATCGCGTCGATCAGCTCGCGGTCGACGGCGCGCTCGACGTGCAGAGCCACGCCGGGCAGGCGGGTGCGGATCCGCCGGGGCGTGCTCAGGTGGGTGAGGGTGACGGGC
The DNA here is from genome assembly GCA_027451345.1 of Solirubrobacterales bacterium. Taxonomy (GTDB): domain Bacteria; phylum Actinomycetota; class Thermoleophilia; order Solirubrobacterales; family Solirubrobacteraceae; genus Palsa-465. The sequence goes on along the minus strand of DAIDJO010000073.1, from coordinate 12,702 downwards.
CGACGCAGCCAGCCCCGCCAGTGCGCCGCCGTGCCATGGCTGAGCGCGGCGTTCGGCCCGGCGAAGAGGATCAGCGCGAAGAGGCGACTGCGCTCGTCGCCGGCGGTGTGGGCGACCGCGTAGACGCGCGGCAGCGTGGGGATCAGGTAGCCGGCGGCGATCCAGCGGGCGACCGTGCTGGCGGGGATGCCGAGCGCGCGGAGCTGGGCGCGACTCACCCGGCCGCATTGGCCGGAGGCGAGCCTCCCGACGCGAACTTTCGACGTTATGTGCGCGTTCTGCGACGCGGAGGTCGAACGTTCGGGGCGCGACACGCCGCACAGCTTGCCCGCGGGCCGGCGGCACGCGGGCAGAACGACACGCTTTTGTTACAGGTCAGCGCAGCCGGAGGCCCAGCTCGCGGAGCTGGAGGTCATCGACCGGCGCCGGCGCGCCCGTGAGCGGATCGGCCCCGGAGGTCGCCTTCGGGAAGGCGATCACCTCACGGATGTTCTCCCGGCCCGCGAGGATCGCGATCAGGCGGTCGATCCCCATCGCGATGCCGCCGTGCGGCGGCGTGCCGTAGCGGAACGCGTCGAGCAGGAAGCCGAAGCGCTTCTCGGCCTCCGCCTCGTCCAGGCCGATGATCTCGAACACGCGGCGCTGGACGTCGCTGGAATGGATGCGGATCGAGCCGCCGCCGATCTCGGACCCGTCGAGCACGAGGTCGTAGGAGCGCGAGAGCAGCGACGCCGGATCGGAGAGATCGCCGGTCGGCGCGGTGAACGGATGGTGCTCGGCGGTCCAACCGCCCTCGCCGTCCGCCGCGAACATCGGGAACTCGACGACCCAGTGCAGGTCGTGCGGCGCGTCCGGCGGGATGAGCGAGAAGCGGCGCGCGAGCTCGAGCCGCAGGGCCCCGAGGACGGTGCGGGCGGTGGCGACCGCGTCGGCCACCACGAACAGCACGTCGCCGACCTGGGCCGAGAGGGCCACCTTGATCGCGTCGATCTCCGGCTCCGAGAGGAACTTGGCGATCGGCGAGCGCAGCGAACCGTCCTCCTGGACGAACGCCCACACGAGCCCCTTGGCGCCGTACTGCTTGGCGAACTCGGTGAGGGCGTCGAGGTCCGAGCGCGGGAGCTCCCGGGATCCGGCGTTGATCCCCAGCACCGCGCCCGCTGGCGCGGTGCCGTCCTGCCGCTCCAGGGCCCCACGGAACACCTGGAACTCGCTGCCGCGCACCGCGTCGGAGAGGTCGACCAGCTCGAGACCGAAGCGGCGGTCGGGCCGGTCCGAGCCCCAGCGGCGCATCGCCTCCGCCCACGTCACCCGCGGCCACGGTGCGGCGGGGACCTCGAAGCCCTCGGACGTGAAGACGGCCCCGTACACGGCCTCCATCAGCTCGATCACGTCGTCCTCGTCGACGAACGCCATCTCGATGTCGAGCTGGGTGAACTCGGGCAGGCGGTCGGCGCGGGAGTCCTCGTCACGGAAGCAGCGGACGATCTGGTAGTAGCGCTCGAGGCCGCCGACCATCAGCAGCTGCTTGAACAGCTGCGGGGACTGCGGCAGGGCGTAGAACGAGCCGGGATCGGTCCGGGCGGGTACGAGGAAATCGCGGGCGCCCTCAGGGGTCGAGCGGGTGAGGAACGGGGTCTCGATCTCCAGGAAATCCCGCTCGTCGAGGACGCCGCGGATCGTCTGGATCACCCGGTGGCGCAGCTCGAGCGCCTCGCGCATCGGCGTGCGGCGCAGGTCGAGCGTCCGGTGGCGCAGGCGCAGGTTCTCGTCGACCGGGCCGTCGTCGTCGATCTGGAACGGTGGCGTCTCCGCGTCGGAGAGGATCTCGACGTGCGCCACGTCGAGCTCGATCTCGCCGGTGATCAGGTTGGGGTTGACGTTCCCGGGGTCGCGCGCGACGACGGCGCCGCTGGCGGTGATGACGTCCTCGGACCGCAGGCGGTGCGCCACCGCGTGCGCGTCCGGCGCGCTCTCGGGGTGGAAGACGAGCTGCACGAGCCCGGAGCGGTCGCGCAGGTCGATGAAGATCAGGCCGCCGTGATCCCGGCGGCGGTGCACCCAGCCGGCGACCCGCGCGGTCGCGCCGGTGCGCGCCGCGGTGAGCTCGGCGGCCCAGGCGTCGCGGAAGCCGTTGGCGCGCGGGGAGCGTCGCATCACAGCCGGTCACCCCGCAGGACCTCGGGGATCACCGCGGCCGCGCCGAGCTCCTTCTGCTCGCCGCTGGTCATGTCCTTGAGGGTCGCCTGGTCACGATCGTTCACGATGGCAACGTAGCGAGCCTGGATGCGATCCGCGTGCTTGAGCGCGCTCTTCAGCGACCGGCCGGTCAACTCGAGCTGCGCGGCCAGACCGGCGCGGCGGGCCTCTCGCGCGATGACGAAGGCGGCGAGATGGGCCTCGCGGCTCTCCCGGTCCGCGACGGTGACGAGCAGGTCGACGGCGTCCGGCGCCGTGGGCGGCTCGGGCGCTGCGAGGAGGATGCGCTCGAGGCCCGCGGCCCAACCGATGCCGGGCGTCGGCTGACCGCCGAGCTGCTCGATCAGGCGGTCGTAGCGCCCGCCGCCGCCGACGCCCGACTGGGCGCCGAGCGCGTCGCTTGAGAACTCGAACAGGGTGCGGGTGTAGTAATCGAGGCCACGCACGAGTGTCGGATCGAGCTCGTAGACGACGCCGGTGGCGTCAAGGAGCGACCGCACGTGGGCGAAGTGCTCCGCGTCGTCGGGACTCAATCGGTCGAGCAGCTTCGGCGCGCCGGCCATCACCGCGCGGGTGCCCGGATCGCTCGAGTCAAAGGCGCGCATCGGGTTCAGCTCGATGCGCCCGCGCACCTCGTCGGAGAGCTCGGACTCGTGGGCGCGCAGGTACGCCACAAGCTCGTCCCGGTACGCGCCGCGCGTCTCCGGCTGGCCGAGGCTGGCCAGGCGCAGGCGGGTGCCCCGGACGCCCATCGCCTCGAGCAGCTCGGCGAGCAGGACGATCAGCTCGGCGTCGGTCTCGGGGGTCGCGCAGCCGATCACCTCCGCCCCCACCTGCCAGAACTGGCGGTAGCGGCCCCGCTGCGGGTTCTCGGCGCGGAAGAAGGACGAGAGGTACCAGAGCTTCACCGGCTGGGGCAGCTTGTGCATGCCGTGCTCGATGTAGGCCCGGCAGACCGGGGCGGTGCCCTCCGGCCGGAGCGTCAGTGAGCGCCCACCGCCATCGTCGAAGCTGTACATCTCCTTCTGCACGATGTCCGTCGCCTCGCCCACACCCCGGGCGAACAGCTCGGTCGCCTCAAAGGCGGGCGTCTCGATCCGCTGATAGCCGGCGGCGCCGAGGATCCGCTCGGCGTGGCCGGTGAGGACCCGGCGGCGCTCGACCTCCTGGGGCAGGACGTCATAGGTCCCCTTCGGCGCCTGGATCATCGCCGGGCCGTCCTGCGCACGTGACCCCTCACGAGTGGCGGGCGAGCTCGCGGAGGAACGGATTGGTCGCCCGCTCGTGCCCGAGCGTCGTCTGGCCCATGTGCCCCGGGTACACCCGGGTGTCCGGCGGGAACTCGTCCATCAGCGACTCGATCGAGGCGAGCAGCGTCGGCCAGTCGCCGCCGGGGAGGTCGGTGCGCCCGACGGAGCCCTGGAAGAGGACGTCTCCGGAGAGGAGCACGGGCTCGTCCCGCACGGCGAAGGTCACGTGACCGGGACTGTGGCCCGGGGTGAAGCGCACGTCGAAGGTCAGATCGGCGAGCCCGAGCGCCTCGCCCCCGGCGACCGTGTGGTCGGCGCGGTAGCTCTCGAACGGTCCGAAGCCCGCGAACGTGTACGCGTCGATGTTCGCCAGCACCTCGGTCTCGAGCTCCGGGCACCAGACGGGCGCGCCGGTGGCGGCGTGGACGGCCGTCACGGCGCCGACGTGGTCAAAATGGCAGTGGGTCAACAGGATCGCCTCGAGCGAGTCGACCCCGAGCACCTCGAGCGCTTCGACCAGGCGCTCGGCCTCATCCCCGGGGTCGACGATCACCGCCGTCGTCGCGCCCGGCCGCCGGACGACGTAGCAGTTCTCCTGGAGCGGGCCGACCGTGAACCCGCGGACGTCGATCATCGCCGCGCGGTGGCCGTCTGCTTCTTGGCCATGCGCCGGCGCCAGAGGAACATCTCGATGTAGTAGCCGAGCCCGATGTACAGCAGCATCGCCACACCGGCGTAGACGAGGGCGGCGACGAGCCGGCTGCCCCCACTCTTGGAGTGGTAGGTGAAGTAGAGGAAGAGGAACATGAAGACGCCGGCCAGCAGCGCCCGCTGCGCCGAGCCCTTCCAGGTCGGCCTGCGGTTGAGCCGTTCCTCACGGCGGGTGTCGCGATCGGCGCGCTTGCGCTCCTCCGCGGTGGGCGGACGACCGGTGCGCCCGCGCGCCTCGACGAACCCCGCGGCGTTCCCACGATGCTTGGTCTGGCGCTTGCGCTTGGTCTGGGCCATGGCTGCCACGGACTTTAGTGGGTCCGGGGCCGATCCGACGGCCTGAGCGGGGGATTTTCCGGGCCGACGCTCACGCCTCACCTGGGCCGCCCAGAGCGTCCTCGAGGTAGCGGCGGTTGCGCACGGGCAGGTCCTCCGGAAAGTCGGCGAACGCCGCCCTCGGCGGCAGCCCGACGATCTCCGCCCGCACCGGAGTGGCGTGGCGCGCGATCGCCGCCACGAGTGTCGCGAGGTTCGTGCGGCGGTAGTCCTCCACATTGGTCGAGACCTGGGCGACGTCGTCCCGGTGGGGGAGCGTCAGGCCGATCGCCTTGACCGCCGGCAGGCCCTCGGGTCCGCCCTCGCGGATGAGTGCGGCGATGCGCTCCGCCGTCGCCAGGGTGGCCGGAGGGGCGAGTTCCGCGTTGAAGGCGATCAGCGGCGGCCGAGCACTGACGAGCACCGCCCCGGCCCGCGGATGCAGTCGCCGCGGCCCAAAGTCCGGTGTGAGCTCGCCGGCGTCGATCCGGCGCTGCAGATTGTCCGGGCCGCCGCGCCGGATGTGCGCGCGCGTGACCCTCCCCTGGGTGAGCTCGCCGTACAGGAAGACCGGGATCTCGAGCTCGTTCCCGAGACGGTCCCCGAGCACGAGCGCCTGCGCGCACGCCGGGCCGCGATCCTCCGGGTCCATGTACACGATCGGCGCGACGTCGAGCATCCCCACATATGGGTGCGCCCCCTCGTGCCGGGTGATGTCGAGGCGAGCGATCGCCGCCCGTGCGCCCGCCACGAGCCCCTCCACGAGCGGCGGGTCCGGATGAGCCGCCGCGCCGGGGACGGTCGGGTCGCCGTCCGCGGCGTCAGCGAGCGTGTACACCGTCCGGTTGTGGTCGGGATCGGTGTGGATGTCGAGCAGCCGCACCCCGGGCGGGCTCGCCAGAGCGAGGCCCAGCGTGGCGATCGTGTGGGGGTCGCGCCCCTCTGAGAAGTTCGGTATCGCCAGCATCACGGCCGTTTCCGCGGCCCCGACGCGCCGGGCGGCGGCGGGACGGCGCGAGCCTATAGACTCGACAGCCACTCCAGCCGGAGTAGCTCAGTCGGTTAGAGCAGCGGAATCATAATCCGCGTGTCGGGGGTTCGAGTCCCTCCTCCGGCATCTCGCGATCGGTCGGAACCTCCCGTGGTTACCCGGGGGTCCTGCCACCGGAGCGGTGCGGCCAGACGCATCGCCGGGGGACACGCCCGCGGTCACGCGGCCGGCGACCCAACGCGGCCAGCGACCCAACGCGGCCGGCGGTCCGCCAGGGGCCGACCGGGGAGGGTCGCTCGCGCGACCCTCAACCGGCGTCAGCGCGGGAGTTCCACCGCACCCGCCCCCGACGTCACGTCGTCCGGGTCAGGGGATGCGGGGTAGAAGCCCTCCGGCCCGTCGCCGAAGGAGCCGGAAGCGCCCGCGGCATCGAGCTTGCGGGCGGTCTTGCGCGCTTCCTTCTCCGCGCGCTTATCGCGAAGTTTGCTCTCGCGATTGAGCTTGGCGAACGTCGTTCGCGTCTTGCCGCTGGATCCCATGCGTTCTCCTCGGTCCTACGTAGGAATGAGTGCGGTGGGCACAGGGCCGTGCCCACCGCTTGGGAACGTCGGCGGATCAGACGGGCTGGACGTTCGCCGCAGCCGGGCCCTTCGGACCCTGCTCGGCGTCAAAGCTCACCTTCGCGCCTTCAGCAAGCGACCGGTAGCCGCCGCCGAGGATTGCGCTGTGGTGGACGAACAGATCCTTGCCGCTGTCATCGGGAGTGATGAAGCCGAAGCCCTTCTCGTCGCTGAACCACTTGACGGTTCCTGTAGCCATTTGTCTTCCCTCCGGGGTATGTGCTGCGAAACGCGGAGGGCACCGATGGCGCGACTACGAGAACGCTGACACTGTTTGATGGTCAAGCCTGGCTTGACCGGATACACACCGAGCATAGCGACATTCGGCGACGGGGAACCTCCAGCCCGCATCGTGTCGGCCGCCGGTTGGCCCGTGGAGGCCCGCGTCCACCGATCAGGACCGGGTCGCCGTGAGATCCTCCCGCCGCCGGTGGATGCACCGGCGGGAGCATCAGCGCGGCGAGATGCGGATCGCAGTACCGTCGAATCAGGTCTGCGCGCCCGGCGGGAGCCGACGGCTCAGGCCGAACAAAGGAGACGAAATGCCATCAGAGCAACCACCCATCGAGCCCCAGAAGCCCGGGAAGCCCCGCCTGAGCAATTCGGAGCGCCGCGCCGCCGAGTTCGCCGCCAGCGCCGGCAAGCAGGCCCAGCTGAAGCAGGAGGCCGCCGAGCGACGCGCCGAACGCGAACGACGCGACGCCGAAGCGGCCGAGCAGTAACGCTCGGCAGCCCGGCTCAGCGGTACCGCTGAGCGCTCGGAGAGCACCCCGCTACCCGGAGCGTCACGGGCGGCCGGTCACAGGCCGCGGTTCCGTGCGTCCTCGGCGAGCGCCGCGCTCATGGCTCCGGGGGCAACCTGAGCCTGCAGCGCAGCGATCAGATCGGCGTGGCGTTCCGATTCGCGGTGCACCGAGTCCTGCAGCGCCTCGAGCAGCTGCTCGAGGTGCGCCACCCGCGCTTCGAGCGCCTGCAGGCGCTCCGGCTGCGAGTCGCGCGCATCGCTGGGCGCAGGGCCGTCGGGCGGCGTGGCCGTGCGGCGAATCTGGCGGATCCGCCTGAGCAGTTTCTCTCGGTCACCAAGGGTCATGGGCAGTCGTTTCTGATCGGCCCGAGCGGCGTCGGGCGGGGTACGGAGTACAGCCGGGACACGATCCCGCTCCCGGGCGGTCGGCGGGCCGACCGCGGCCCGGGTGGGCGTCACGGCCCGGGTGCGCGTCCCGGCCCGGGTGGCCGTCACACCTCATAGAGGAACCCGTAGGTCGCGGAGTGCCCCGACTGCTCCCATTCGGCGAGGCAGTAGCGGACCCGGCGCTCACCGATGTCGACCTCGATCGTCTTGGGCGGGCGACCTTCGACCGCCGTGACCTCTCGGGTCGAGCCCGCGAGCGGGCCGTCGGCCAGCTTCGCGGTGAGCGTGCCGCCGGGTGGAAGGACCGTCGGCCCACGCTGAGCGGGCCAGATGCGGAGGCGAGGCACGCCCACCAGCGTACGCGACCGGCGGCGTTCCGTCCGGCCCACCCCGCAACGGGGCGGGCGGCGCCCGCATCTCGACGCTCCGGCGCCGCCGCGTACCCTCTGACACCATGACTCACACACCTGGCGCGGTGGTCCTCTGCGCGACCTGTGGGGTCGAGCACGTGGAACCGAGCGGGACCTGCGCGATCTGCGCCGACGAACGCCAGTGGGTCCCGGCGGACGGCCAGCGCTGGTCGAGCCTGCGGGAGCTGCGCGAGGCGGGCCACCGGGTCGTGATCGAGGAGCTCGAGGCGGGACTGCACGGGGTGACGGTCGAGCCGAGCGTGGGGATCGGACAGCAGGCGCACCTCGTGGTGACCCCGCAGGGCAGCGTCCTCTGGGACGTGCCGCCGTTCATCGACCGCGCCGCGGTCGATCGCATCCGCTCGTTCGGTCCCGTGCTCGCGATCACCGCGAGCCACCCGCACATGTTCGGCGTGCAGAGCGCCTGGAGCCACGCGCTCGAGCAGGTCCCGATCCTCGTCTGCGAACCGCTGCTCGAATGGGTGCAGCGCCCCGATGCGGCGATCACCCCCTGGAGCGGCCGGCACGAGCTCGCCCCCGGGCTCGTGCTGCACGAGCTCGGCGGGCACTTCCAAGGCTCCTCGGTGCTCCACTGGGCCGCGGGCGCCGGGGGCGCGGGGGTTCTGCTCACCTCGGACACGATCCACGGCAACCCCGACGGCCGGACGGTGACGTTCCTGCGCAGCTACCCGAACCGCATCCCGCTCTCGGCGGCCGTGGTGGCGCGGCTGGCCGCGACGCTCGCCGACCTGCGCTTCGAGCGGCTCTACGACAACTTCGGGCGCGGCCCCAAGCGCGACGCCGCCCCGGCCGTGCAGCGCTCCGCCGAGCGCTACATCGGCTGGGTGCGCGGGGACTTCGACGAGCTGACGTAGTCCCGCCCCGCCCGGGGGCTGGTCCCGCTGGACCGCCCCCGGGGGCCCGTCCGGTCCGCGAGGTCAGCCCCAGCGCTGCCGCAGCCGCGGCAGGACGTCCGCGGCGAACTGGGTGATCGCCCGCTCCTGGTCATCGCCCGGGAAGTGGAACACGAGGTCCCGGAAGCCGAGGTCGACGTAGAAGGCGATCTTCTCGACCACCTCGTCGGGGTCGTCGGAGACGATGAAGCGGTTGTGCGCGCGGTCGGCGGCCCCTTCGGCGAGGCGCTCCATCTCGATCGGATCCTCGGTCCCGCCCTTCTCCTCGGCCGTCAGCGCGAGGGCCGCCCATGGTCGGCAGGCGTCCTTGGCGAAGGCGACGTCATGGTCGTAGGAGACCTTGATCTCGATGAACTTGTCGATCGCCGCCGGGTCACGGCCGGCGCGCTGCGCACCCTCGCCGAGCGCCCCGAGCAGGTTGTGGTAGAGGTCCTCCCCCTTGCCGCTCGTCACGATGAACCCGTCGCCGATCTCCCCCACGAGCGCCGCCGCCATCGGCCCGCCGGCGGCGATGAAGATCGGGATCGGCTGCTCCGGCAGGTCGTAGATCGTCGCCTTGAGGGTGCGGTAGTACCGGCCCTCGAACGTCACGCGCTCCTCGGTCCAGAGCCGGCGGATGAGGGCCACCGCCTCCGCCAGGCGCTCCGAGCGCTCCTTGAACTTCGGCCACTCGATGCCGATCGACGGGTTCTCGTTCAGCGCCTCGCCGGTGCCGATGCCGAGGACGACCCGCCCCGGGTTCAGGCAGCCGAGGGTGGCGAACACGTGCGCGATCACCGCGGGCTGGTAGCGCAGCGTCGGCGTCAGCACGCTCGTCGTGAGCGTGACGCGTTCCGTCCGCTCGCCCAGCGCCGACAGGTAGACGAGCGCGTTGGGCGCGTGGCCGCCGTGATGGCGCCAGGGCTGGAAGTGATCGGAGACGGCGACGATGTCGAAGCCATGCCGCTCGGCGCTCACGCCGAAGTCGACCAGCTGGCGAGGCGGGAACTGCTCGGCCGAGGCCTTGTAGCCGTAGCGTACGGTTGCGTGGTTGGAGGAGGTCATGACGAGCATCTTCCCAGGCCGCGATTGGCAGTAGGCTGCGTCGCCGATGCGGCTCGGCCTTCACATCGGCTACTGGGGCCTCTGGGGTGGCCCGGGCGAGCAGCTCGCCGCCGTCCGCGCGGCGGAGGATCTCGGCTACGACTCGGTGTGGACGGCGGAGGCGTACGGCTCCGACGCGGCGACGGTGCTCGCCTGGCTCGCCGGTCAGACGACGCGGATCCGGCTTGGCTCCGCCATCTTCCAGATCCCCGGCCGCAGCGCGGCGATGACCGCGATGACCGCCGCGACGATCGACCAGCTCTCCGGCGGGCGAATGATCCTCGGGCTGGGCACCTCGGGGCCGCAGGTGTCCGAGGGCTGGCACGGCCAGCCGTTCGCCCGCCAGCTCCAGCGGACGCGCGAGTACTTCGACGTGGTGCGCCTGGCGCTCGCCCGCGAGCGGGTGGTCTACGACGGCACCACCCTGCAGCTGCCGCTGCCCGGCGGCCGCGGGCGCCCGCTCAAGCTGACGATCGCGCCGGTGCAGGACCGGATCCCCCTCTACCTCGCGGCCATCGGGCCGCGCAACACCGCGCTGGCCGGCGAGATCGCCGACGGGTGGCTGCCCACCTTCTTCTCGCCGGAGCACGTCGGCGTCTTCCGCGCCCGCCTGCAGGAGGGTGCGTCGGCTGCGGGCCGGACGCTCGAGCACTTCGACATCGCCCCGCAGGTGAGCGTCCACATCAGCGACGACCTGGAGACGGCCCGCGACCTCATGCGTCCCGCCCTGGCGCTGTACGTCGGGGGGATGGGCTCCCGGGAGCAGAACTTCTACAACGCGCTCGTGCGCGAGTACGGGTTCGAGGCCGCCGCGGCGGAGATCCAGGACCTCTACCTCGACGGCCGCCGTGAGGAGGCGATGGCCGCCGTGCCGGACGCCCTGGTCGACCGCGTCTGCCTCGTCGGACCGCGGGAGCGGGTCGCGGAACGGCTCACCGCCTACCGCGAGGCGGGTGTGGGGACGCTGCTCGTCTCGCCGCTCGGGCTGACGCGCGAACAGGCGCTCGAGCAGCTGCGCCTGGTCCCGGAACTGCTCGCCTGAACGGCGGCGCGGGCCGATGAGCGCGCCGCACCGCATCTTCCTGGGGGCGTTCGGTCAGCCGGGCCACGCCTTCCCGATGCTCGCGCTCGGGCGCCGCCTCGTCGAACGCGGCCACGTGGTCACGTACGAGACCTGGGAGCGCTGGCGCGACCAGGTGACCGCGGCCGGGATGGAGTTCCTGCCCGCCCCGGAGTATCCCGTGGTCCCGACACTCGGCGGGGCGCTCAGCCCGTATGAGGCGGCCGCGCGGGCGACGGCACCGACGCGCGCCGCGATCGCCGCGCGGCGCGCGGACATCGTCGTCCACGACATCCTCACCCTCGCCCCGGCCCTGGCGGCGGAACTGGAGGGGACCCCGACCGCGACGGTCATCCCCCATCTCTACCCCGTGGGCGCGCCGGGACTTCCCGCCTTTTCGAGCGGGGTCCGGCTGCCGAGGACCGCCGCCGGCCGCACCCTCTGGCGCCAGCTCGAGCGAGCGCTCGAGACGGGGCTCCGCCGCGGACGGGACGAGCTGAACGAGGCCAGGCGCCGCGTCGGCCTTCCCCCCACCGTCCGCCTCCACGGCGGGATCAGCCCGGACCTCTGCCTCGTCGGGACCTTCCCGCAGCTCGAGTACCCCCGGGACTGGCCACCCGAGGTCCATGTCGTCGGCCCGCTCCTGTGGGAGCCTCCCGGCAGCCCGCACGTGGTTCCGCCGCCGGGTCAGGGACCGCTCGTGGTGGTCGCACCCTCCACCTCGCACGACCCGCCGCACCGCCTCGTGCGCGCGGCGCTCGCCGGCCTGGCCCGGTCAGAGGTGCGGGTGCTCGCCTCGCTCGACCGCCGGCCACCGCCGCGGCCGCTCCGGGCCGGGCGGCGCGCCCGGCTCGTCAACTGGATGTCCTATGCCGCGGCGATGGACGGTGCGGCGCTCGTGATCTGCCATGGGGGCCACGGCACGCTGGCGCGGGCGCTCGAGCGGGGTGTGCCCGTGCTCGCCGTGCCCCACAGCGGCGACATGCCCGAGAACGCGGCCCGGGTCGACTGGGCGGGAGTGGGCCTGCGACTTCCGTGGCGCCTGGTCTCTCCCACCACGGTGCGCCTCGCCGTCGAGCGCGCGCTGGAGCGGCGCGCGGCCCTCACCGCCGGGGCGCGGGAGCTCTCGGCGTGGGCGTCGGTCAACGACGGGCCGACACGTGCGGCGGAACTGATCGAGCGCCGGTTGTGACCGGTCGACCCGGGCGACGAGGGTCACCGTGAAGCTGGACGGTTGTCAACCGCTCAACTTCACATCTCCGCCGCGGGGACGCGTAGCTCCTCGGCAAGCCCGGCCACCAGCCTGCTGACTCGGTACCGAGACGGCGGGTTCTCGACAGCCCGTCGGGCCGCGAAGCCCAAGCCGACACGCGGCTCCAGACCCAACGGAGAACTGAAGGGAAGACTGTCGAAGCTGGGGAGGTGGGACTCGAACCCACAACCTAACGGTTAACAGCCGTTTGCTCTGCCATTGAGCTACTCCCCAAGGAGCCCGACGTCCGGCGTCGCAGCGCGCACGCCGCCGCCTAACTGTACCGGCCCCGCTGATCAGACGGGCCGCTCGAGCCGCGAGACGACCGTCCGAATCGTGGTGAGCACCTCCTGGTGCTCGGCCGAGAGGCGGGCGAGCGCACCGCCGCCGCCGCCGTGGTCGCGCAGGTAGCGAATCTCCCGGCTCAGGCGGTCTCGCTCGAGGACGAGGCGGGCGTGCTCGAGCTCATCGGCGTTCACCGTGCGTCCGCGCGCGGCGCGGTGGCGGAGATCGTCGAGCACGAAGGTGAGCTCCGGGTCCTCCCCCGGTGGGTCGGGGAGCTCGCCGGGCAGGTGGACGGCGAGGAAGCGGGCGGCGCGCCGCAGGAGGTCGTCGACGAGCAGCGCCTCGGGGTCGATGCGCGCGAGCGCGGCGGCGCCGAGATCCGGCGCGGCGACGCACATGGCCAGGAACGAGCGCTCCGGCTCGGGCCGCTGGGGGCGGCGTCCGTTGACGGCGCCGGGGGCGCCGGTGGGGTGCCCGGCG
>DAIDJO010000072.1 GCA_027451345.1 Solirubrobacterales bacterium | reverse complement strand
GCCGCCGCCGCCCGGGCGTTCCTCGACGGCGCTGGTCCCGCCGCGATCGGCGCGATCATCGGCGCCGCGATCGAGCTCGCCGTCGCGCTCGAGCAACCGTGGCAGTTCGCGATCCTCGCCGCCGCGGCGGCGGCCCTGCTGCTGCTGCAACGTGGAGTCGTCGAGACGCTCGTCGGCGCCGGCATCGTCGGCGTCATTCTCGCCCTCGTGGGCGCGCCGCTCCCGCACTGAGGGCGCGGGGGCGGTCCGACGCGACCCCGACTGCCGTCCGAGCCAACGCCCCAACGCGCGCTTCCGCGGAATCTCGACGGTGAAACAGCGCCCGGAAGGCGCACCCCCGTGGGTGCAGGGCAGCCGCAACCGGCGGGTTGCCTCACACGATCTAAGCTGACAGAGCCGAAACTGCTGCTGCGACGCCACGAGCGTCTTGACGATGGCCAACCAACGCTTAGATCGCGAATTGCTCAGGCGCTTCCGGGTCACGGTCGTTCTGCTGATCGTGAGCGCGGTGGCCGGGCTGGCGGGCGCGTTGCTGAACTCGGTGCCGTGCGAGCTGGCGTTCGTCACGCTCGCCGTGCTCGCCGTCCTCAGCGGGTGGATCAAGGCCGTCCGGGCGGAGCGCGACGACGGACAGGCGTAGGCTGAGCGTCTCGACAGGCTTCTCCAGCACCGGGTGCTCGACGGTTGAGCGTATCCGGTGACGCCGTGAGCAGACGCCGGTTCTATGGTGTGGTGACCGCGCCCAGCGAGGCCGGCTCGCAAATGCCCACGGATCAAAGGAGTCCTGCATGTCTGCGATGCGTGCAATGGTGGTCAGGGAGCAGGGCGGGGACTTCGTCCTCGAGCAACGGGAGATCCCGCAGCCCGGCTTGGGGGAGGTGCTTGTCCGTGTGCACGCATGCGGGGTCTGCCATAGCGATGTCTTCGCCAAGGAGGGGTATCCGGGCGTGAGCTGGCCGGTCGTGCCCGGGCATGAGATCGCGGGCGAGATTGCCGCCCTCGGCGAGCACGTTCACGGCTGGTCGGTCGGCCAGCGCGTGGGGGTGGGCTGGTTCGGTGGCAACTGCGGGTATTGCGAATGGTGTCGGCGCGGCCGACTGATCGACTGCCAGAACATGGGGATACCGGGCGTGACGATGGACGGTGGCTACGCCGATTACGTGGTCGTGCGAGCCAGCGCGCTGGCCATGATGCCGGACGACCTCTCACCCGAGGAAGCCGGTCCCCTCCTGTGTGCCGGCATCACGACCTTCAACGCTCTGCGCACGAGCGGCGCCCCCGGCGGTGGTCGGGTTGCGGTGCTCGGTGTCGGAGGTCTCGGGCATCTCGGCGTCCAGTTCGCGCGTCATCTCGGGTTCGAGACGGTGGCGATCGCGCGCGGCACGGAGAAAGAGACACTGGCCCGGCAGTTGGGCGCCCACCACTACATCGACTCGACGGCCGGAGACCCCGCGGCCGAGCTTCAGGCGCTCGGCGGGGCCGACCTGATCCTGTCCACCGTGACCAGCTCGGAGGCGATGGCGGCGGTGTTTGGCGGCCTGCGACCGGACGGAAAGCTGCTGATCGTCGGCGCGTCCATGGATCCGCTGCCGATCCCCGCCGCGATGCTGATCGGCGGCGACAAGGTGATCGAGGGGCATGCCTCGGGAACGGCGATCGACTCCGAGGACACCTTGCGGTTCAGCGCGATGACGGGCGTTCGACCGATGATCGAGACGGTCCCACTCGAGCGTGCGGGAGAGGCGTTTGAGCGGATGATGTCCGGACAGGCCCGCTTCCGCATGGTGCTCACCACCGGCGCCTGAGTGACGAGTGACGGCTCGTACCCCGATGGGGGGGCGAGCGGCGCAGGTCGGAGCTTCCGCGTCAGGTGAACCGGGTCCGGCGGCCCGCCCGGGGGGTATCGAACCCCTGGGGATCTCACGGAGGGGAAGGCCGGGTCGTTCGGGTCGCCGGACTACGCTGTGCCGATGCGGCGCGCCTGCTTGTTGATCTGCCTGCTCGTCACGCTGGGGGTCTGTAGCGCGGCCAGCGGGCGAGTGGCCAGCTCGGGCATCGTGGGGCGGGTGGTGTCCGGCCCGGTCTGCCCCGTGGAAACCGTTCCGCCCCAGCCCGGCTGCGCCCCTCGGCCGCTCAGCGCCGTAGTGCGGATTCGTCGCGTGGGGAGTGGAGCGTTCACCGCAGATGTTCGCTCGGGTGCGGACGGGCGCTTCCGGGTGCGGCTCTCGCCGGGCACCTACGTTCTGCAGGCATTGCCCGAGCATGGAGCGCCACTCCCACGCCCGCCCGCGGCGCTCCGCGTGAGGGTCTACGTGCGGCACTTCACGAAGGTCACCATCGCCTACGACACCGGCATCCGCTGACCGGCACTCCAGCGCCGCCTCGCCCGTGTGGCGCAGGGCGACTGGCGGTCTGGACGAGGCCACCAGGTGCCGCCTAGCTGTCGGGGTCCACTCCGAGCAACGCGGTGGCTGGATCGTCGAGGGCTATCAGGCGCAGGTCGGTTGGCTTGAGATCGCGGACGGCGACCACGATGATGAGCTCGCCCAGGCGGACCGCGCCGGTCCAGAGCCCTGCGGGGAGGCCGAGCGTCAGCATGCTTGTGGGTGCGCCATCGATTTCGATGAGTTGCTCGGCTCTGACGGCATCGAGCACCATCGCGCGGCGTTCGCGTTCTCGCGCACGCTGCCAGAGGGTGATGGCGGCGCGGGAAGCATCCGGCCACCGCTCGCCGGAAGGCGCGGAAGCGTTGCTGATCCAGTGCTCCAGCGCCCGGCGGGCCTCCGCGATCGGCTCGAGTCGGTAGGCCACGCGCTTGGTGGTGACCGCCAGTCGTGGCCGAGCGCCCGACCATGGGTCGCAGTCCGTCGTGTCGTAATGATGGACCGTGACGTTGGTGGTCTCGCCGTCCTGGGAGCCGTGGCCGGTGATCCGCGCCGGCCAGGGGTCGGCGACGTAGATGGGGAACTCCAGGGTGCGGAGAACCTCGGCGATGGCGTGCCAGCGACGTTGGCGGAACTCGGCCCGGAAGCGAGCGATCCGCGCGGCGCGAGTGGCGTCGTCCGCTGCGGCGATTGGCTCCGAGGGCATTGTCATGAACGAGGGTTCGGGCTCCTCGTGCCCACACACACGGCAGGAGACGATCGGGTTGGCGACATGGGTTCCGTCGACCTTGCTGCCTGATCCGCCGCGCCATTCCTCAAACGGGGTGTACTCGTCCCAGTCCGCATGGCCGCATGCGGGGCAGGGCTCGGCGGTGTCGGTCACCCGCTCGCTCGGGTACTCCGCCGCCCAGGGCCGGCGGACAAACCCGCCGTCCGCGTCCCGAAAGCACACGACTGGGGCGCGGCCGTCATGCGGTTGCTCGAGCAGCGCCGCATACACCTCGCCGGCAACCACAGCGCCCACCCGTCTGCCGCGGTCATCGACGACCTCGACACTGACCGCGCCAGGCGGGAGACGGCCGCGCCAAGCCCGTCCCGCCGGGCTTGTCCCGCAAGGTGCTAGCTATCGACGGCCCGGGCGGCGCCGGTAAGAGCATGGGTCGAGTTGCTCCCATGCCCAGCGGCCCATCCCGATCTCGCGTCGTTTGCCTCCCTTTCCACGCCGGACGATCACTGCGCCACGGTGAGGATCCAGGTCGGTCTCGGCGAGCGCGTGCGCCTCGCTGATCCGCAGCCCGGCCCGCCAGAGGATCACGATCAGGGCACGGAGGCGTAGCCCGTCAGGACGCTCATCGGTGGCGCGCATCACGGCGACGATCTCCTCGATCGTCGGAGGGTCAGCGGGATAGCGCATGCCCTTGTTGCGCGGCGGTCGACCAACGTGGTAGCCGGGGAGGGCCGCGGGTGAACGGTGGTGCCCGGCCGCGTCCAACAGCTTCGATGCCATCGTCTCGTCCTTTCTGTCGTTGCGATGGACGAGTGCGAGCTTTTCGTATTACAATAACTCTGTGGAGATTCACGTATCGGCGCGCAAGCACGGCGTTGCCGATCCCGACATCGTCCACGCGATCGACCATGCACTCGCACTCGAAGACGCCGGCGAAGATCCCGACCGATGGCTGCTCATCGGCCCCGACACCGCTGGGAACCTGCTCGAGGTCGTGGTCATGATCACCGCCGAAGACACACAGATCGCGATCCACGCCATGCCGATGCGCGACCAATACCGCAGACTCCTCGGGCTATGACCAAACCATCTAGCCACGGCCACACGAACTCAGGTCGCGAGATCACTGAAGAGGTCGTCGAGCGACTCGCCGCCGAGGCCGAGGCCGGCTACGACGTCGACACGCTGATCGCCCGACGCGGCAAGCGCGGTCGACCCACCATCGGGGCATCGCCGGCGAGCGTCGAGTCCGTCCGCCTGGACCCCGAGTTACGGCAGGAACTGCTCGAGCGAGCAGAGTCCGAAGGCACCACCACCTCCGAACTCATCCGCGAAGCGCTCCGGCAATACCTACACGCCGCCTAACACGCGACCCGCAGCCAGGCCAACCCCGCCTTCATCACGTCACGGGCATCTCGGCAGTCGAAGCCAGAGACCCGGATTGCGCGGTGTTCGCGAATCTCGGCCGGCTGCGCTCAGCGCAGCGGGCGCCCGGACAGCGGGTCAAGCGGGCGCAGCGAGTTGACGATCCGCCGCAGAACAGTTTCGGTCTCATGCCGAGAACCGTAGGAGTCGTGCAGCGTGACCCAAAACTGGGGACCTCTAGACGGGGCGGTGATGACGGCGATCAGGTGGTCTGAGTTCAGGGCTGTCCCTGGCGGCTGGAAGTAGATAGGCACGCGACGACCACTAGGCAGGGTCATGCTCGAGACCGGCTGGCCTGGTGGCGCGTGAGTCACCCACTCGAAGACGACGTGCGGGAAGATGCCGTTGCCAGCCGAGCCGTGGAACTCGACGGGGTTGTACTCCTCGAACGGGCCGGCGCTTGCCAGGTCGAGCGTGACATTGGCAGGCAGCCACCGTGGGCATTGCGCGCTATCGGCACCGGCGACCAACGCGACCGCTGCGAAGACCGCCGGGTACTGGCACGACGCCCTACGTCCGAGGACGTCTGACTGCATCACGCGCAGTGAAGAGACCAGCCGCTTGCCGGCCGCGATCGCCTCCGAACGGCTCAAGCGAGACGGGGTCAACGTGATGTCATCGACCTGCTGGCCGCCGTCCTCGTGCATCTCGGCGGCGACGACAAACCGACCGCCCGCCGTGCGCAACCGAATCTGCGAGCCGTCAGACAGCCTCGCGCGCTCGATCAGGGTTCCCGGTGGCGAGGGGCCGGGTGCGGGCCCAACGTTCACGATCCAGTGGCCACCGGAAAGTGAGATCTGATCCGAGCTCACCTGCGGAGAGCTTCCGATCGTCAGTGCGCTCGCCCGCAGCCCGTACGGGAGCCAGGTTGGACACACAACGCTCACGCCGTCAATCTCCGCAAGCGCCTCAAACGCACTTGCGAACCGGCACCGCCGTCTCGCCGGCACCACAACCTCGACCACGGGCAGCGCCGAATCCGGCGAGGCGCGATGGTCTACCGCTCGATGGCGCCCGCCGCCGCACGCCACCACCGCCATCGAGGTGGTAACCATCGCCACGGCCAACAAGCATCGCGATCTCACTGAGGACGATACGTTGGCAGCTCCGAGTTAGGTCCTGCAAACGGTCGGTCGGTTACCCGTGGCATTACCCGCGAACCGTCTCTCAAGAAGCCCGGCGGACCGACGACACCCCGGGGCACGCTCTCGGTAACCGCCCCTTGTCGAACTTGCGTACGCCAGAGAGCGGGTCGCAACAGCCACGATCACGATGCGCGGGCTCCTGCATTCAGAATTCCGCTGGTATCTCCTGAGGCGAAGGGGCGCACCCGCGTTGCGCGGCCAGGAGGGCGCTGAGCGATCAGCCGAATGTGCGGCGGAGGTCCTTGATGAGGACCATGAGGTGCAGCGCGTCGGTTGGTGAGCGCGTGAATCCGAGGCGCTCGTAGAAGCTGGCGGCTCGTTCGTCGCGTGCGTGCACGAGCATCGCGCGTGCGCCGATGAGATCGGCGGCCTGGAGCGTCCGGATGGCGGCATCGGCGATGAGCGCGCGTCCGTATCCCTGTGCCTGCAGAGACCTGTCGACCGCAAGGCGCGCGAGCAGGATGACACCTACCGGATGGGCGGGCATGCCTGTGGCGTGCCGTTCGGGCAGCTCGTCTCGGTTGACCGCCGCGGGTGTCAGCGCGTAGTACCCAAGCACCCGGTTGCCGTTGGCCAAAACGTAGGTCTTGGCGGTGCCGGCGCTGTCGGCGATACGAGCGAAGCGGTGCAGCCAGCGATCGAGCTCGTCGACGCCACTATCGAACGCATCGAGTTGGTGACCGCGCTCGAGCGGACCGATCCGAAGATCGCTCAAGGTGCGATCAGACGATCACGAAGCTCACGACCGGCCCGAAGCTCTGGCAAGTCCTTCGCGGGGCGATCCAGCTCTGCGACAAACCGATCCCAGTCCACGGAATCAAGAACGAACTCGCGTCTATCTGCGAGCACCATGTCGGCAGCTACAGACGCTGCACGCTCGACGAACGCGCTCGTGCTTACGCCTGAGACGGCAGCCGCGCGCCGGATCCGGTCATCCGCCTCCTCGGCCAGCCGCAGGTTCATTCGCGCAGTCCTCATAATGACACACATTGTATGCCATCTGGTGGTCAGGCGTTCCGGTCCGCCTCCGCGCCAACGACCCGCACTGCCCTCAAGACGTGCATCCTGACGGCCGCGCCAACGCCCCTGGAATGCGCGGAACTCGCTCCCGTCGCCTGGGCCGCTCTGTGAGCCAGCAAGAGTCCGCGCCCTGGCGGCCGCCCGAGCCTGCCCGACCGGGATTCACCGACTGCTTCTCGAGTTGCAGCCCGCTTGTCGGCCCTGACTCTTCGCTCTGCTCGCTCGGCCTGCCGCTTCCGCGGATCAGCATTGAGGAGATCCCCCGGCGATTTCATTCAGCAGCCACGCGTCAGTGACCGCTTCGCTCCCGCTGAGGATCTCGCTTTGCTCGATAGAAGTCACGCGACCGTCGCACCGCTCGACCTCTACCACGACTCGCAGCACAAGATGTCCAGTTACACACTCCACGCACCTCTGTGCTCGTCCAAACTTTGTCCCGAGATGTCTCGCATCGTGAATCTGACTGATTGTGAGACGCGACTGATCGCGAGATCTGAGCCCATCCAGCAACACGAGGGGTGAACGAAAGGAGCTGGAATGTCTCGGTTTGTCCCGGTTTGTCCGTCACTTGTCCGTGCCGGACCGCCCTTCGACCCCCGGTATTCACACCGGACGCGCGGCGAGATCGGGGCACGTCCCGCCTCGGTTTGGTAGCCCGCGGTGGTAGCCTAGCGGCAAAAGCCTATCGACAAAGTGGGAGATGCCGGGAGAAATCCCTGTGAACCGCGACGTTCCCGAAGCAGGGGAGACAGGACTCGAACCTGCAACCCCCGGTTTTGGAGACCGGTGCACTACCAATTGTGCTACTCCCCTTCGGTCGGCCCATTGTAGGAGCCCTGGGCGAACGGGGGATCCGCGTGCGCCGGGCGCCCTGGAGGTGGGGCGGAGACTCTAAGCTGTAGGCCACGCGGGCGAAGTGTTGTGGTGGCACCGAAGCCTTCCAAGCTTCTAGGGCGGGTTCGATTCCCGTCGCCCGCTCTCAAGATGGCGCTCGTCCCCGCCGCCCGGACGGATCGGTGAGCGGCCCCCGGCGGTAGGATCCCGCCGATGAGCGACCGCCCGGCCGACGCAGACATCGCCACGCAACTCACGCGCCGTCGGGATGCTCTCGCCTCCGCCTGGCGGGACGCCGGAGGCGTCGTGCTCATCGGCGCCGGAACCCCGATCAACCGGCCGGGGCGCGACGACCTCACCTACCTGTTCGAGGCGCACTCCGAGTACCTCTACCTCACGGATCGCAACGCCCCGGGTGGCGTCCTGGCCTTCCATCCCGACGACGGCTGGGTCGACTTCACCGCTCCGATCACGGTCGATGACCGTCTGTGGTCGGGCGCCCCGGACGAGGACCCGACCGGCCCGACGACGGCCGAGCTCGACGGCTGGCTGTCGGCGCGGTCCGGCGCGCCGGTGATCTGGCTCGGCAGTCCGCCGGCCGGCGCCACCCACGATCCGGAGCGCGCCCAGGAGCTCCGCTACAGCCTCGCCGCGGTGCGCCGCCGCAAGGATCCCGTCGAGCTCGCGCGGATGCGCCAGGCGGCGGCGGCGACGGCTGCCGCGTTCGCGGCCGCCGTCCCCCTGCTCCGCGCCGGGGTCTCCGAACGCGAGGTGCAGATCGAGCTCGAGGCCGAGGCCTTCCGCCACGGTGCCGCCTCGATGGCCTACGACACGATCGTCGGCGGGGGGCCGAACGCCGCCGTCCTGCACTTCATGCCGACGGGCCGTCGGTTCCAGGCCGACGAGCTCGTCCTGATCGACGCCGGCGCCCAGTACCGCGGCTACGCGAGCGACATCACCCGCACCTATCCGGTGGGCGGTGCCTTCGCCGGCCTCCAGCAGGAGCTCCACGGGGTCGTTCACCGGGCCGAGCGGGCCGCGATCGAGCGGTGCCGGCCCGGGGTCGAGTGGCGTGAGATCCACCGGATCGCCGGGCTCACCATCGCCGAGGGTCTCGTCGCCGTCGGCGTGCTGCGCGGCGACCCCGACGAGCTCGTCGAGTCGGGAGCGGTCTGGCTCTTCTTCCCGCACGGGGTCGGGCACCTCGTCGGACTCGGGGTCCGGGACGCCGGCGGGACCCCGCTGCGCGAGCGCCGGGACGTCCCCCGGCCCTACCCCAACCTGCGCATCGACCTGCCCCTGGAGCCGGGCATGGTGGTCACGGTCGAGCCCGGCCTGTATTTCGTGCCGGCCATCCTCTGCGACCCGGGCCACCGCGACCGGCACGCCGAGGCGGTCGATTGGAGCATGGTCGACCGACTGCTCGGCGTGGGCGGCGTCCGCATCGAGGACGACGTGCTGATCACCGAGGACGGCGCCGAGGTCCTCACCGACGCGGTTCCCCTCCTCGGCTGAGGGCCGCCCGGGACCGGACCGGCTACCGGCCGCCCGGGAACCGGACCCGCTACCGGTGGGCCGGGATCAGCTCGATCTCCGCGGTCCCGGTGGCCGGAGCGTCGAGCTGGGCCTCGAGCTCCGCGGCCCGGTCCCGCATCCGGCGCACGTTGGCGAGTTTGATCTCCTCGTATCCGCGCACCATGTCGGGCAGGGTGAGGATCTGCAGGACGGTGGCCGCCGTGCCGGGGGTGAGGTGGTCAAGCGACCGGGCGGCACGCGCCTGGTACTCCTCGATGAGCTCGCGCTCGAGGCGGCGGATCGCCGTGCGCCCGAACGGATCGATCGCCGTGCCCCGCAGACGCCGCGCCCCGCGCAGGACCCGGAAGAGCGGGACGGCCGTGCGTCCCAGCCGGAGCTTGCGCCGCATTCCCATCGCGCGCAGCAACGGCGGGTGCAGCAGCACCCTGACGCGGGCGTCCGGGCCGAACTCCGCCTCGAGCCGTGCGCGCTCGACCGCGTCGAGGTGCAGGCGCGCGACCTCGTACTCGTCCTTGTAGGCCATCAGCTTGTAGAGCCCGTCGGCGTAGGCGGTCGCCAGCTCGAGACCGCCCTCGCCGAGGCGATCCTGCACGATCGCCGCGACGCGACCGACCTCGGCGGTGAACACCGCGGCGTAGGCGGCGTCCTGGTAGGCGGTGAGCTCGCGCTGGTAGCGCTCGGTCACCTCGGCCAGCGAGCGCTCGCGCGGCGGCCGCCCGTCCGCCGGGATGGCGTCCCCGCCGCCGGCGAGCAGTTCGGGCCGGGCCACGACGGCGCGGCCCCAGCGGAAGGCGGCGATGTTCGCCGCCGCCGACGCGCCGTTCAGCTCGATCGCGCGCTCGATCGCGTCGGCCCGCAGCGGCAGGCATCCCTGCTGGTAGGCGGCGCCGATCAGCAGCATGTTGGCCTGCAGATGGCTGCCGAAGAGCTGCTCGGCGAGCGTCTCCGCGGGGATGGCGAGCGCGTCGGCCTCGCGTGTCATCCGGCGCACACGCCGAACGAGGCGATCGGGCTCGGGAGCGAGCGCGGCGGTGTCCATCACCATCGACGCGGTGGGCGTGATGTCGGTGTTCAGCACCGCGACGGTCCGCTCCGGGTGCAGGACGGCGACCGTCTGGGGCGCGACCGCCCCGAGCAGGTCGAAGCCGAGCAGCACGTCGACGCCGGCGTGGCTGGCGCGCAGCTGGCCGCTGATCGGTGTCGAGCTCAGGCGCAGATCCGAGACGACCGGGCCACCCTTCTGCGCCAGGCCGGTCTGATCGAGGCTGGCGGCGTGGCGCCCCTGCAGGTGGGCCGCCGTGCGCAGGATCGCCGAGGCGGTCACCACGCCCGTGCCGCCGACCCCCGGCATCCTGATCAGCGCGTCGGCGGGGACCCGCAGCACGGGCTCCGGCAGGTCGTCGGGGGGCAGCGGCGGCCGCACCTCAGCGCGCGGCGTGACGCGCTCGACGACGAGGAAGGACGGGCAGTCCCCCTTCACGCAGCTCATGTCGAGGTTGCACGAGCTCTGATGGATCCGGGTCTTGCGTCCGAACTCGGTCGGCACCGGCTGCACCGAGAGGCACGATGACTTCTCGCCGCAGTCACCGCAGCCCTCACACACCCGCTCGTTGATCCAGGCGCGCTCGGTCGGCGTCTCGAGTAGCCCGCGCTTGCGCATGCGCCGCTTCTCGGTGGCGCAGCGGTCGTCGTGGATCAGCACCGTGACGCCCTCGACGGCGGCGAGCTCCGCCTGCGCCGCGCGGATGTCGTCGCGGTGTCGCACCGAGGCGATCGCCGGCAGCGACACCCCGGCGTAGCGCTCCGGCTCCGGGGTCGTGATGATGATCCTGCGGACGCCCTCGGCCACCAGCTCGGTCACGATCTCCGTCACCGCCATTTTGCCCTGCGGCCGCTGCCCGCCGGTCATGGCGACCGCGTCGTTGTAGAGCAGCCGGTAGGTGATGTTCACCCCGCCCGCGATCGCCGCGCGGATCGCCAGGGAGCCGGAGTGGTGGAAGGTGCCGTCGCCGAGGTTCTGGGTGAAATGCGCCTGGGTGGCGAACGGAGCCAGGCCGAGCCATTGCGCCCCCTCGCCGCCCATCTGGGGCATCCCGAGGACATGCCCGCGCCGGTCGTGCGGCTCGAGCGCGACCATCGTGTGGCAGCCGATCCCGACGCCGATCAGCTGCTCGCCGCCCATGCGCGTTGAGGTGTTGTGCGGGCAGCCGGAGCAGAAGTAGGGGATCCGCTTCGTCTCGAGTGCGAGGCGATCGAGCGGGTGCGAACGGTCCGCCACCGCGGCCCGCATCCGCGCCACGAGCTCCTCCGGCGCGCCCTCCGCGGGCAGCAGCCGGGTCAGGGCGCGCGCCACATCGTCGGCCGAGACCGCACCGCCCGCCGGCAGCAGCTCGTGTCCCTCGGCGTCCTCCTTGCCGAGCACCCACGGCGCCCTCGGCTCGCGGTAGAGCGCCTCCTTCAGCTGGGCTTCGACGAACGGGAGCTTGTCCTCGACGACGAGCACCGTCTCGAGGTCCCCGACGAACGCGCGCAGCTGCGCGACCTCGAGCGGCCACGGCATCGAGATGTGGACGAGGCGCAATCCGAGCGCCTCCCAGTCCTCCGGCCCGAGCCCGAGGTCGTCGAGCGCGCGCAGCACCGACTGATGGCTCATCCCCGCCGCGATCACGCCGACGCGCGGGCGTCGCGGCTCGAACCACACACGGTTGAGCCCCGCCTCGAGGGCGTAGCGCCGGACGCGCTCCAGGCGCGCGGTGAAGAGGTCCCGTTCGGCCTCGAGATTCGTGGGGGAGAGGAGCACCGGCGGCGCGTGCGGCTCGCGCGGCTCCAGCTGGGGGATCGAATCGAGGGCTCCGCCGGCCTGCGCGAGGCCGGCGGAGTCGGCCAGGTCGGTGACGATCTTCAGGGCCGTCCACACCCCGGCCTGGCGGGAGATCTCGACCGCGTGCAGGCCGAGCTCGAGCAGCTCCGGGATTGTCGAGGGCGCCAGCACCGGCATCCACAGCGCGCGGCAGGTCTGCTCGCTGCTGCCCGGCACGGTCGAGGACTTCGCCATCGGGTCGTCGCCGATCAGCGCGACGGCACCGCCCAGCGGGGCGGTGCCGGAGAGGTTGCCGTGGCGGATCGCGTCCGAGGCGCGGTCCAGACCGGGCGCCTTGCCGTACCAGAAGCCGGTGACCCCCTGCCGGGTCGCTCCCGGCAGCTCGCCGAGCAGCTGCGTCCCGGCCACGGCGGTGGCGGCGAGCTCCTCGTTGAGCCCTGGCCGGAAGACGATGCCCGCGGGGGCCAGGTGCTCCCTGGCCCGCTCGAGCTCGAGGTCCAGGCCACCGAGCGGCGAGCCGGGATAACCGCTGACGAAGACGCCCGTGTCGAGGCCGCGGCGCCGGTCGAGACGGCGCAGGTCGAGCATCAGGCGCACGAGCGCCTGCATGCCGTCGAGCATGATCGGCCCGGATTCCGCGGTGTAGCGGTCCGCGAGCGTCAGCTCGCGCAGGGGAGTCGTCGCGCTCATGCGTGCGTGAGGGCTCGCTCGGACCGGTCGTCCCGGCGCGCGGCGCCGCTGCTTCGCGCGCCGGCTGCAGCGCTCCGTGCGTCCGCCAGGATCCGGCGCACCCGCTCGGTCGCCACGTGCAACGGTGTCATCCCGGAGTGAGCGGCCGCCTCGAGCACCTCGCGCGTGCGCAGGCCGATCCGCAGGACCTCGGCGCGCAGCCGCTCCTCGTCGTGGCCGGCTCGCAGGCTGTGGATCTGGATGACCCCGCCCGCGTTGGAGACGAAGTCGGGCACGTAGGCGATGCCGCGCCGCGCGAGCAGCTCGGCGCAGCGCGCGTCGAGGAGCGTGTCGTTGGCGGCGCCCGCGATCATGCGGCAGCGCAGCCGGTCGACGGTCTCCGGCGTGATGACCTTCGCCACCGAGCAGGGCGCGAAGACGTCGCAGGCGGCGCCGATCACCTCGTCGGCCGGGATCGTGACGCCCCCGACCTCCTCGGCCACCCGCCGGGCGCGGTCGGCATTGATGTCGGCGAGCACGATCTCGGCCCCGTCCGCCGCCAGGTCGTGGGCGAGGGCGGCCCCGACGTGCCCGGCCCCCTGGATCAGGACCCGCGCTCCGGCGATGCCCTCGCGGTGATCGACGTGCTCGACCGCGGCGCGGACCGCGGCCGCCACGCCGAGAGCCGTCCACGGCGACGGGTCCTCCTCGTTGCAGGACACGTCGGCGCCGGTTTCGCCCATCACCCGCAGGTCCTCGACGGTTGTGCCCATGTCGACGCCGGGCAGGTACGCGCCGCCCGTGCGCAGGACGAACTGGCCGAAGCGCTCCATCAGCGCCCGCCGGTCGACACCCGGCTCGGGCGCGAGGATCACGGACTTGGCCCCGCCGAAGGGCAGGTCGGCGAAGGCGTTCTTCAGCGTCATCGCCGCCGCGAGCCGCTGGGCCTCCGTGATCGCCGCGGCGTCGCTGGGATAGCGGACGCAGCGCACCCCCCCGAGCCCGGGCCCGAGCGTCGTGTCGTCGATCGCGATGACGGCGCGCAGACCGCGCTCGTCGTCGCGGCAGAGCACGAGCTGCTCACTGTGCCAGTGGTCGAAAGCTCCCTCGTCCATGGTGCGACTCCCTCTCCGTCCGTTGCAGACTGCACAAGCAAAATGCCCCGCCCGGACGAACGCAACCGTGGCGGGCCCCCGTTTGGCGGAGTCGCAGGAAACTGGCGCGGATGGCGGGATGTATGCGAGTTTTCTTGCGCCATGCGCAAGAAAACTCGCATATGCTGCGCAGACCGATGCCCCCGCACGTGAAACTCGATGACCTCGACGTCCAGATCATCGACCTGCTGCGCGAGGACGCCCGCCGCACGATCACCGACATCGCGCAGCACGTCAACCTGTCACCCGCCCCGGTCAAGCGCCGCATCGACCGCCTCGAGGAGCTCGGGGTGATCACCGGGTACACCGTCACCGTCGACCACGCGCTGATCGGCCCGTCGATCGAGGCGTTCACCGAGCTGCGCTACGCGGGGGACGCCGACATCGACGAGATCCTCAGCGCGGTCGAACAGATCCCGGAGATCCGCGAGGTGTTCACGATGGCCGGGGACCCCGACGCGCTGCTGCGCATCCGCGTCAACGACATGGAGCACCTGAGGGCCGTCGTCAACCGGCTGCGGCGCACCGGCCGCGTGACCGGAACCAAGACCCTGATGGTCCTCGACCGCTGGACCCGCCAGTCGGGCTGACCGCGGGCTGAGGGGGGCGGGACTACGGTTTTCCGCTCCGCTGCCGACAACAGGGAGCAGGAACCTCGCTGGTCATGACCGATTTCACCCAACAGCGGCGCACGAGCTTCGACGCCGCCGCCCAGCTCTACGACGACGCCCGCCCGGCGTACCCCGAGCCGATGATCGACGCCGTCCTCGCCTACGCCGGCCTCGCGCCGGGGGCACGGGCGCTCGAGATCGGCGCCGGGACCGGGCAGGCCACGGCCCAGTTCGCCTGGCGTGGGATCCCGGTGCACGCCGTGGAGCCGGGCGCCGCGATGGCCGACGTCATCCGCGAGAAGTTCGAGGGGACCGGCCTCGAGGTGACGGTCGAGACGGCGGACCTCGAGACGGCGGCGCTGCCGCCCCGGGCCTTCGGCCTCGTCTTCGCCTCCACCTCGTGGCACTGGCTGACGCCCGGCGTGCGCTGGAGCATCGTCGGCGAGACGCTCGCCCCCGGTGGCACGCTCGCCGCGTTCTGGAACATCCCGCACTGGCGCCGCACCGCCCTGTGCCCGCAGCTCGACGCCGTCTACCGGTCGAGCGGCGCCGACCTCAGCCAGCTCGGCCCGATGGCGGCGGCGGAGGTCGAGCACGCGGCGCTGATGGCGGAGTTCTTCAACGACGCGCCCGACCGTGAGGCCTTCACGGACTTCCGGGGAGCGCAGTTCGGCTGGGAGGAGACCTACACCGCGCAGGAGTACGTCGCCCTGCTCGGCACCTACGGGGACCACCTCACCCTCGAGCCGGACGTGCGCGAGCGCCTCCTGACGGGCGTCGCCGCGGTCATCGAGGAGCACGGTGGCACGCTCGAGCTGCCGTACACCACCCACCTGCTCGTCGCGCGCCGGGCGGGCGCGGGCGCGGCCTGACGCTCCCGTCGGTTCAGCGCCCCGCGGCGTCGCGCAGCGAGCGCTTGTACGCCCGCTTCGCCGCCTGGTACTCGGCGAGCGCCTCGGGCGAGTCGGCGGCGAGCTCCTGCACGCGCGCGGCCATGGCGGCCGGGAAGCGATGGATCGCGGGGCGCTCCCGGAAGACGGGCTCCAGATCGGTCGCGGCGAGCGCTCCCGCGTCCAGCGTGCCCACCCGCTCGCGGATCGCCAACGGGCCCGAGAACGCCTTCTGGACCGTCACCTGCTGATCGAGCAGGAAGCCGATGAGCAGGGCCATCGGGTCGCGCGCGAGCAGCTCGTTGGCCGCGTCGTCGTCGGTGAAGAACAGGCGCTCGGGCACGGTCGCGATCCTATCCCGGCCGGCGCGGCGCGCGAAAACTACGTACCCGCGCCGCGGCAACTACCGGCGACGCGGCGGGCAACTGCGCGGCCCGTGGCGGGGGCCAATCCGCCGGCACGACCGGGAGTCCTCCTGATCCACCGGGGCCTCGCGCAGGCGAGCATTGAACATGCAACCGGAGGACAGAAGACCCCACACAAGGAGGAACCCGGAATGCAACGCAAGGTATTTGACAAGCTCGCCTCGGGTGTCGGCGCCGCGCTGGTCGTGATCCTGCTGATCGCCGGTGGCCTGCTCATCTGGGGACAGAGCTTCGCGGCGAGCAACGTGCATGACCAGCTCGCCCAGCAGCAGATCTTCTTCCCCAAGCAGAGCGAGATCAACGCGGTCAAGGCGCAGTACGCGAAGGGCGGACAGAAGGCCGTGACGGACGGAGAGTTCCCGAACGCCAAGCTGATGATCGGCGCGCTCGAGCCGTACGCCGGGAAGCAGGTCCTCACCGGCCAGGAGGCCCAGGTCTACGCCAATGACTTCCTGGGTCAGCACCTGTACGCGATGCCGTATCACGGGGTCTACTCGCAGATCAGCGGCGCCTACATGGCCGCCAAGCCGGGCAGCGCGCAGGCGACGCAGCTCGCCGGGCTGCGCCAGACCGTCTTCATGGGCACCACCCTGCGCGGGCTGCTGCTCGAGGCCTACGGGTTCGGCACGATCGGCGTCGTGATGCTCTGGGGCGCGATCGCCTCCTTCGCCGGCGCGGCCGTCCTGCTGATCCTCACCGTCCTGGGCATCCGGCACGCCAACCGGGTCTCCGCGGAGGAGCGGCTGTTCGAGGGGTTGAAGGCCGACCGCGAGCGGACGGCGACGACCCCGATCGCATAACACACCAACTTCGGATCGCGGCCCGCATCTCCGTCACCAGGGCCAAGGCCGCGATCCGAGCTCCGGGGTCCTCCGTCATACCCCGAAGCGGGCGCCCGCGCTGGTTCACCAGCGCGGGCGTCGCTCGTTGCGGCCTACGATGGTCGGCATGTCCTCACGAACATGGTTCATCACCGGCACCTCCCGCGGGTTCGGACGGGAGTGGGCGCTCGCGGCGCTCGAGCGGGGTGATCGCGTCGTCGGCACCGCGCGCAACCCGAGCAGCCTGGACGACATCGCCGACCGCTACGGGCCGGGTCGCTTCCTGCCCCTGAAGCTCGACGTCACCGACCGCGCGGCGGATTTCGCCGCGGTGCAGCGGGCGCACGAGCACTTCGGCGAGCTCGACATCGTCGTCAACAACGCCGGGTACGGACACTTCGGCATGATCGAGGAGCTGACGGAGGAGGAGGCGCGCGACCAGCTCGAGACGAACCTCTTCGGCGCGCTGTGGGTCACCCAGGCGGCGCTGCCCCATCTCCGCGAGCAGGGCCGTGGGCACATCGTGCAGGTTTCCTCGATCGGCGGGATCTCCGCGTTCCCGACCGTCGGGATCTACCACGCCTCGAAGTGGGGCCTCGAGGGCTTCAGTCAGGCGCTCGCGCAGGAGGTGCGCGGCTTCGGGGTGCACGTCACGCTGATCGAGCCCGGCGGCTTCGCCACCGACTGGAGCGGCGACTCGGCGCGGCGCTCGGCGCCGATCGCCGCCTACGACGAGGTGCGGGCGCAGCGGCGGCAGCGGACGGCCGCAAACGTCCCCGGCGACCCGGTCGCCTCCGCGGCGGCGATCCTGAAGGTCGTCGACGCGGACCCGCCGCCACTGCGCTGCTTCTTCGGCACCGCGCCGCTCGGGATCGCCGAGGCGGACTACGAGGCTCGCCTGCGGACCTGGCGCGAGTGGCAGGGCGTGGCCGAGCTCGCCCAGGGCGGCTAGGGGAGCGCTCCCTCGACGGGGGCGGCAACGTCCGCCGCCCCCGGAGCGGAACGCCTACGCCTCAGGGGCGCGGAGCACGACGACGCAGTTCTGTCCGCCGAAGCCGAAGGCGTTGAGCGCCGCCGTGCGCACCGTCGCCTGGCGCGCCTCGTTGGGCACGTAGTCAAGGTCGCAGGCCGGATCGGGGTTGGTGAGGTTGATCGTCGGCGGGACGACGCCGTCACGCATCGCGAGCACGCAGACCATCGCCGAGAGCGCGCCCGCCGCTCCGATCATGTGCCCGACCATGGACTTCGGGGAGGTGACGAGCAGGTCGTCGGCGGCGGCGCCGTACACGTCGCGGATCGCGCTCGTCTCCACGGCGTCGTTGATGCGGGTGGCCGTTCCGTGGGCGCAGATGAGGTCGACGTCGGCGGGGTCGGTGCCGGTGCGCTCGAGCGCGAGGCGCATCGCCCGCCGAGGCTGGCGGCCGGTCGGGTCGGGATGGCTGATGTGGAAGGCGTCGGTGGTGAGCGCCCCGCCGGCGAGCGTCGCGTAGGAGCGAACCCCCCGCGCGGCGGCGTGCTCGGCCGACTCGACGACGAACAGCACGGCGCCCTCCCCGTAGACGAAGCCGTCCCGGTCGGCCGAGAAGGGCCGGCTCGCGCCCGCCGGGTCCTCGTTGTTGGCCGACAGCGCGCCCATGTTCGAGAGCCCGGCGAACATCACCGCCGAGATCCCGGCATCGGTGCCCCCCGCCACGACGATGTCGGCCTCACCGCTCTGGATCAGGCGCCGCGCCTCGAGCAGCGCGGCGTTCCCGCTCGCGCAGGCGAGCGCGCTCGCCGTCACCGGCCCATGGAGCCCGAGGTCGATGGCGACCTCGCAGGCCGGCATGTTCGGGATCATCTCCGGGACGTAGTAGGCGCTCACGCCCCGCAGCCCCTCACGCGCGAGGGCGTTGACGTTCGCCTCCGTCTCCGGGATGCCGGTGACGGCGGTGTTGACGACCACCCCGACGCGCTCATGGTCGGCGACCGACTCGACCCCCGGGCCGGGGTGCAGCCCGGCGTCGGCGAAGGCCTCCCGCGCCGCGATGATCGCCAGCTGCGAGAAGCGGGCCGAGCGCCGGGCGCGCTTGGTGCCGAGCAGCGCCTCGGCGTCGAAGCCCTTCACCTCGGCGGCGATCCGCGTCGGCAGCCCGGAGGCGTCGAACAGGGTGATCGGGCCGACGCCGGACTCGCCGGCGACGAGGCCACGCCAGGTGCTCGGGACGTCATGGCCGAGCGGGGTGACGGCGCCGATGCCGGTGATCACCGGATCGGCCGCCGAGCGGGCGGGGGAGCTCACGGGCGTTCCAGCAATCCGGCGGCCGCGTCGTCCCGGGCCTGCTCGCGGACCTTGTAGTGGAGTTTCTTGCCGGTCGCGGTGAGCGGGATCTGCTCGACGAAGCGGTAGGCGCGCGGACGCTTGTAGTCGGCGAGCATCGGATGCTCGCGCGTGTGGCGCTCCAGCTCGGCGACGTCGACCCCGTCACCGGCCGCGACGATGTAGGCGACGACGATCTCGCCCCAGCGCTCGTCCGGGACGCCGACGACCACCGAGTCGGTCACGCCCGGGTGCTCGTTCAGGATCGCCTCGACCTGGGTCGGGTGCACGTTCTCGCCGCCCGAGATGATCATGTCGTCCTTGCGGCCGACGATCGTCACGTAGCCGTCCGCGTCCCAGGTGGCGAGGTCGCCGATGTAGAGCCAGCCATCGCGGAAGCGGGTGGCCTGCTCCTCGTTGTTGTTGACGTAGGCGTAGCCGGACTTCACCGAGCGGACGATGACCTCGCCCACCTCCTCGCCGTCCTGGGCGGCGAGGTCGTCGGGAGCGGCGAAGCGGTCCTCGTAGACGCGTACCACGGCCACGTCGTCGTCGGTGCAGGCCCGACCGGCGGAGCCGGCGTGCGCGGGAAGATCGGCGGGGCGCAGGAACGTGTTCCAGAACGCCTCGGTCGTGCCGTAGCCGTTGAAGATCCGGGGGGTGAGGAGCTCCTGGTAGCGCAGGCACGCCTCGCGGTCGAGCGGCGCGCCCATCGTGACGATGCCGTGCAGGCTCGAGAGGTCGCGCGGCCGCGCCTGCTGTTCGGCGCTCAGCAGGGCGAGGTTCGTGGGGGCGCCGATCAGGAACGTCAGGCGGTGCTCCTGGACCCAGTCGAGCACCGTGGCGGCGTCGAAGGAGCGCAGCGGCACCGCCTCCGCGCCGACGTAGAACACCGGGTTCGGGCCACCGGAGTAGAGGCCGCCGCGGTGGAACCACGGCGTCATGTTGAGCGTGCGGTCCTCCGGCGTGAGCGGGAAGTGCATGATCACGTCGTGGGCGGAGAGCACCTCGACGATGTCCGGAAGCGAGACCCCCTTCGGGAGCCCGGTCGTGCCCGAGGTGTAGAGCCGCGTCGTCTCGGCGTAGATCGTCCGTCCCGGGGCGGGAGGCGGCTCGGCATCCCCGGCGGCGAACAGTTCGGCGAACGGGACGGCGGCGGCGACCGTCCGACTCCAGTCCTCGTGGTCGACCCCGACCACGAGCGATGGGTGGTGGTCGGCCAGCCACAGGGCCTCGGCTCCCGCGGCGGCGAGGCTCGAGTCGAGGAGGAAGACCTTCGGCCGGCTGTCGTCGAGCACGTGGGCGATCTCGCCCGCGGCGAGCCGGAAGTTGATCGGCGCGGCGATCGCGCCCAGGCGCTGGGCGGCGATCCAGACGAGCGCGAACTCCGGCCCGTTGAGCAGGTCGAAGACGATCACGTCCTCGGCCCGGACGCCGCGCTCGTACAGGCCCGCGGCCAGGCGTCCGCTGTCGGACCACAGCTCGGCGTAGGTCCAGCGCCGGCCGCTGACCGGATCGTGCAGCGCCGGGCGCGAGGCGAAGCGTCGGCTGTTGCGCTCGACGCCCGCGACGTAGCCGAACGCGTGCTCGAAGACGGCGCGGAACGGCTCGGGGTTGTAGCGGTACGGCGGGGGGCTGCTGCTCACGTGTCTCCTACCGGAATCTCGGTGCTGTCGCTGCGCGATCGTAGTGTGCCCGCCGCCTCGGCCAGGCGCTCGATCTGCTCGAGCGGCCGCGCCCCGAGCGGCAGCAGCAGGATCTCGCTCACCCCGACCCGCAGGTACGGCTCGAGGAAGCCGGCCACCGCGGCCACGGGGCCGAGCGCCGTCCAGCGCTCGACGCGGTCCAGCGCCATCCCGTACTGGCCGTGCAGATGGGCGTCGGCCTGGGCGCGGGCGCGGGCGGGATCCGGGTCGACGTGGGCGAGCACGAGCAGCGCCAGCCGCGGACGCGGCCGGCCGAGCGTGTCGCTGAGCTCGGCGAGACGCTCGGCCCGCCGGCCGAGCGTCTCGGGGGAGACCCACATCGGCAGCCAGGCGTCGCCGAACCGTGCGGCGCGCTCGATCGCCCGGTCGCTGCGGCCCCCGACGAGGACCGGCGGCATCGGCGCCGCCGGCTCGAGCGAGTGCTCGGTGCCAGGGCGCAGGAAGTCCGGCAGTCGCTCCAGCGCGTCGTCCAGGCGCGCTCCCCGCCGGGCGAGCGGGACCTCCGCGGCCGCGTACTCCTGCGGGAACTCGCCGCCGACGCCGACGCCGAGCCGCACGCGGTCACCCGACAGGTGCTGGAGGGTGGCGAGCTGCTTGGCCGCCCAGGCGAGGGGACGCAGCCCGAGCAGCATCACGCTGAAGCCGAGCTCGACCCGCGAGGTGACCGCCGCGGCGACGGCCAGGCAGCTCGTGGCGTCGAGCACCGGCGCGGGGCACTTCAGGTGATCCCCGGCCCAGATCGAGTCATAGCCGAGCGACTCGGCGAGCTCGGCCGCCTCCGCCACCGGGAACGGCTCACCCAGGCGCAGCGGGTCGAAGGTCGGCAGCAACACCCCCCAATCAGTCATCTGGGGGACGAAGCTAACGCACTTCACGGCGCCGCGACCGGCGTGCCCGACGCATGGGGGGTGCAAATGCGCGATGCTCCGCCGCGTGGAGGAGGAGCACATCGCCGAGATGCGCGACCGGCGAGCCGGTGGCCAGCGCCGCGAGGCGTTCCGCGTCGCCCTGCGCTTGCCGGTGTACGTCGACGAGCCGATGGAGCTCTACTGCGAGCTGGTCGACATCTCGGTGCTCGGCCTGCGCCTCGACCGCGAGCTGCCGTGCTCGCCGGGGATCACGATCCTGTTCCGCCTCGAGATCCCGACATACGGCGCCACTCCGAAGCCCGACGAGCTCGAGCTGCACGCCGAGGTGGTCCGCCTCGCACGGGGCTGCACCGGCCTGCGTTTCCTGCGCCTGGACATGGACCAGACCCGCGCCGTCCGCGAGCTCGTGCACGGCCACCAGCGGCGGCTGCTGCTGGCGGAACGCCCGGCGGCGGTGGATCGCCGCAGGCGCTGGCTGCAACGGTAGGGCTGCCCGCAGCCTCAGCGCCGGCGCGGGCCTCAGCGCGCGAACAGCAGGCGCCGCCCGAGGTTGAGCCCGAGGCTCGCGTAGCCGCGCAGCAGCCCGGACTCGACGTCCGCGATCACCGTCTCGAGCGCCGCGGCGAACCGCCGGATCTCCTCCTCCGGAATGGTCAGGGGCGGCAGCGCCTTGATGACGTTCATGTGGTGGCCCGCCACCTGGGTGAGGATGTGGTGCTCGCGGAACAGCGGGACGGTCACCATCTGGGCGGCCAGGCCGGGCTGGCGGCGCTCAAACGTCTCCCAGACGCGCCGCCCCGCGCGCCCTGACGGGGGCCCGAGCTCGATGCCCCACATCAGGCCGAGTCCCCGCACCGCGTGGACGATCTCGAAGCGCTCCTGGAGCGGCCGGGTGAGCTCCATCAACAGGTCCCCGAGCTCCCGGGCCCGATCGACGAGCCGCTCGTTCTCGATCGCCATCAGGCTGGCCAGCCCCGCTCCGGCGGCGAAGTCGTTGCCGCCGAACGTCGACCCGTGCACGACGCTGCGCTCCATCGAGTCGAACGTCGCGTTGAACACCGCGCGGCTGGCGAGCAGCGCCCCGACCGGGACGTACCCGCCGGAGAGCGCCTTGGACAGGGTGATCATGTCCGGCGCCACCCCCCAGTGCTCGAGGGCGAGGAACCGCCCCGTGCGCCCGAGGCCGGTCTGAACCTCGTCGAGGACGAGCAGCGCACCCGCCTCGCGGCACAGCTCCTGGGCGCCGCGCAGGTACCCCTCCGGCGCCGGGTAGACGCCCTTGCCCTGCACCGGCTCGACGATGAAGGCGGCGACGTCGCCGCGGCGGAGCTCCGCCGCGAGGGCGTCGAGGTCGCCGAAGGGAATCGGGTCGCAGCCGGGCAGGAACGGGCCGAAGCGCTCCCGACACTCCTCGTTGCCGTTGACCGACAGCGAGCCGTAGGTGAGTCCGTGGAACCCGCGCCGGCAGTACAGGATTCGGGTGCGGCCGGTGGCGGCGCGGGCGAGCTTCAGGGCGCCCTCGACGGATTCGGTGCCGGAGCTGGTGAGCACCGCAGCGTCGATCGAGTCCGGAGCCAGTTCCACGAGCCGCTGGGCCAGCAGGCCGGCGAGCGTCGAGACGCCGAGCTGGGGCAGGCTCGGAGGATCGCTGTCGATCAACTCGTGCAGCTGCGCCTTGACGAACGGGTGGTTGCGCCCCAGCCCGAACACGCCGTAGCCGGCGTAGAGGTCGAGATATCGCTCGCCACCGCTGTCGATCAGGTACGGCCCCTCGCCCCGCACCCACTCGCGGTCGAACCCGAGCGTCTGGAGCACCCGGCCGAGCTGGCGGTTCATGTGACGCTGGTTGAGCGCGAGCCCCTCGCCACGGTGTGCCGCGCGCAACGTTGCGAGGTCGTTAACCTCCCGTTGATGGGAGCCGTTGGAGTTCGAGACGGGAATTGCCATTTTTTTGGGTACAAGCGAATCGGAAGCCAACAGTATGGATGCCCTCAGCCGCCTGCGCGATGATGTGACTCTGACACGGGACGCCCCGCTCGACGGGGATGCCTCGGTGACCCTGGAGCGCGCCGTCGAGCGGCTGCTCGCGCTGCAGCAGCCCGACGGCTGGTGGAAGGGCGAGCTCGAGACGAACGTGACGATGGACGCCGAGGACATGCTCCTGCGCGAGTTCCTCGGGATCCGCGAGCCGGAGGCCACGGCCCGCAGCGCGGCCTGGATCCGCAGCCACCAGCGGGAGGACGGCACCTGGAGCAACTTCTACGGCGGGCCGGCCGACCTCTCGACGACGGTCGAGGCCTACGTCGCGCTGCGGCTCGCCGGGGATGCCCCGGACGCGCCGCACATGCGCCGCGCGGCCGAGCACATCCGGAGCGCCGGCGGCGTGCAGCAGGCGCGCGTCTTCACGCACATCTGGTTGGCGCTGTTCGGCGCCTGGTCCTGGGAGCAGGTGCCGGCCCTGCCACCGGAGATGATCTTCCTGCCGAAGTGGGTGCCGCTCAACGTCTATGACTTCGCCTGCTGGGCGCGGCAGACCGTGGTGGCGCTCTCCGTGGTGCTCGCCCTGCGGCCGGTGCGCCCGCTCCCCTTCACCCTCGAGGAGCTCGACGGCCCGGAGCCCTGGTCGCCGCCGCGCCCCCGGTCGATCCTCGGCCGCGGGCTCGTCGCCCTCGACCGGGCCCTGCAGCTCTACCAGCGCCGGCCGGTCGCACCGCTGCGCCGCATCGCGCTGGCGCAGGTCGAGCGCTGGATCGTCGATCGCCAGGAGGCGGACGGCGGCTGGGGCGGCATCCAGCCCCCCTGGGTGTACTCGCTGATCGCCCTGAGCCTGCTCGGCTACGAGCTCGATCACCCCGTGATCGCCCGTGGCCTGGCGGGAATGCAGAGCTTCACCCTCGAGGAGGGCCACCGCCGCGTCGAGGCCTGCCAGTCACCGGTCTGGGACACCTGCCTCTCGCTGATCGCGCTGCACGACGCGGGCGTCGCGGGCAACGACGAGGCGGTGCTCCAGGCGGCCGACTGGCTGATCGACCAGCAGATCCTCGAGCGCGGGGACTGGGCGGTCCGCCGTCCGCAGCTCGCTCCCGGTGGCTGGGCCTTCGAGTTCGCGAACGCCAACTACCCCGACATCGACGACACCGCCGAGGTCGTGATCGCCCTCAACACGGTCAACCACCCGGAGCCCGAGCGCATCCACCGGGCGATCGACGCGGGCGTGCAGTGGCTCGCCGGCATGCGCAGCTCCGACGGAGGGTGGGGCGCCTTTGACGTCGACAACTGCCGCACGCTCATCCGTGACCTGCCGTTCTGCGACTTCGGCGAGGTGATCGACCCCCCAAGCGCCGATGTGACGGCGCACATCGTCGAGATGCTCGGCCTGCTCGGGCGCAAGGCCGATCCGCTCACCCGGGGTGGGGTGCGCTGGCTGCTCGAGCACCAGGAGGCCGACGGCTCCTGGTTCGGGCGCTGGGGCGTCAACCACGTCTACGGAACCGGCGCCGCGGTCCCGGCGCTGGTGGCCGCCGGGGTGCCCCGCACACACACGGCGATCCGGCGCGCGGTGAGCTGGCTCGAGGCCCACCAGAACGCCGATGGCGGCTGGGGCGAGGACTGCCGCTCCTACGACGATCCGGCCTGGATCGGGCGGGGTGAGAGCACCCCGTCGCAGACGGCGTGGGCGCTCCTCGCGCTGGACGCGGCGGGCCAGCGCGAGTCGCCCGCCACGCAGTCCGGCGTGCGGTGGCTCGTCGCCCATCAGCGGGAGGACGGCAACTGGGACGAGCCCTACCACACGGGTACCGGCTTCCCCTCGGACTTCTACATCAAATACCACCTGTACCGCCTCGTCTTCCCGATCATGGCGCTGGGGCGGCTCACGCGATGACCACCACGGCCCCCGACGCGTCGCGGGCGGCGGGTGTCGCGGCGCTTCCCACGCGCGAGCAGGTGCTGCCCCAGGCCGGCCGAGAGAACTTCACGGTCGCCAGCCGGATCCTCGGCCGCGGCCGCGCCCGGCACCTGATGGCGATCTACGGTTTCGCTCGGCTGGTCGACGACGTCGGCGACGAGGCGCCGGGGGACCGCCTGGCGCTGCTCGAGGTGATGTCGGACGAGCTGGGCCGTGTCTTCGCCCACAGCGCGTCGGATCCGCCGCAGCACCCGCTGATGCGCGAACTGGCCGAGACCGTGCGGGAGTGCCGGTTGCCGATCGGGCCGTTCGAGCGACTGATCGAGGCCAACCGCATGGACCAGACGGTCACCCGCTACGCGACCTTCGAGCAGCTGCTCGACTACTGCCAGCTGTCCGCGGCGCCCGTGGGGGAGCTGGTGCTCGGCGTGTTCGGCGCCGCCACTCCGAACCGCGTCGCCCTCTCGGATCGGGTCTGCGCGGGCCTGCAGGTCGTCGAGCACCTGCAGGACATCGCCGAGGACCACGCCCGCGGACGCGTCTACATGCCGCGCGAGGACCTTGACCGGTTCGGCTGTGGCGAGGCGGACCTCGCCGGGGCGGATGTGCCGTCAGCGGCCCTGCGGGCGCTGATCGTCTTCGAGGCCGCCCGGGCGAGAGCGCTGCTCGGCAGCGGCGGGCCGCTTGCCCGCACGCTGCCGCCGGCGCCGCGGCTCGCGGTCGCCGGCTTCGCCGCCGGAGGCCTGCGCGCGCTCGAACGGCTCGAGGGCGGACGGAGCGGGCGCGGCGCCTTCCTGTGGGGCCTGCTGCGAGCGGCGGGGGGGCGATGATGGTCGCCGCGATGGAGCTTGAGTTCGCCTACCGCGACTGCGAGCAGATCACCCGCCGCGAGGCGGCGAACTTCTACTACGGCATCCGCCTGCTCCCGCGCGACAAGCGCCGGGCGATGTGCGCGGTGTACGCCTTCGCCAGGCGCGTGGATGACATCGGCGACGAAGGGGAGCTCGACCGGCCGGCGCAGATCGAGCGGCTCGCCGCGGAGCGTGAGGCGCTGCGGACACTCGCCGCGGGCCCGGCCGGCGTCGGCGATCCCGTGATGACGGCGCTCGCGCACGCCCACGCGCGCTACCGGCTCCCGACCGACGCGCTCGAGGTGCTCGTCGAGGGGGTCGAGCTCGACGTGCTCGACGCCGAATACCGGACCTTCGACGAGCTCGTGCGCTACTGCCGGTGCGTCGCCGGCTCGGTTGGGCGGCTCTGCCTGGCCATCTTCACCGACGGCACGGCGGGGGAGGAGGCGCACGCCCTCGCCGATGACCTCGGCGTCGCCATGCAGCTGACGAACATCCTGCGCGACGTCCTCGAGGACCAGCAGCGTGGCCGCACCTACCTTCCCGCCGAGGACCGCGAGCGGTTCGGCTGCCCGGATCTCAGCCGTGCCGGGGAGCGTGAGCTCGAGGCGCTCCTCCGCTACGAGGCCGAGCGCGCCGAGCAGTGGTTCGACCGCGGCATGCGGCTCATGGAATTCCTCGACGTGCGCAGCGCCTCGTGCGTGCAGGCGATGACCGGCATCTACCGGCGCATCCTCGACCGCATCCTCGAGGACCCGGCGCAGGTGATGCGCGGTCGCATCTCGCTCTCGCCGCTCGAGAAGACCTGGGTCGCGGCGCGCGGCCTCGTCGCCGCCGGGGGCGAGCATCTGCGATGAGCCGCGCCAGCGTGATGGTGGTCGGCGGAGGGTTGGCGGGGATCTCGGCCGCGCTGCACTGCGCGCGTGGTGGCGCCGAGGTGACGCTCCTCGAGGCGCGCGGGCGGCTCGGTGGCGCCGCCTACTCGTTCACCCGGGGCGGGCTCACGGTCGACAACGGCCAGCACGTGTTCCTGCGCTGCTGCACGGCCTATCGGGAGCTGCTCGAGCAGCTCGGCGCGGGTGACCTCGTCACGCTGCAGCCCCTCGCCGTGCCGGTGCTCTCGCCGGGCGGCACCGTGGGCTGGCTGCGCCGGTCGAACCTTCCGGCCCCGCTGCATCTCGCCGGCTCGCTGCTGCGCTACCCGCACCTCGGGCTGCGCGAGCGGCTCGCGATCGCCTGGGCGATGGAGCGGCTGCGCGCCGTCGACGTCGACGATCCCGCCAACGACCGGATCGCCTTCGGCTCCTGGCTGCGCCGGCACCGGCAGAGCCCGCGGGCCGTCGAGGCGATGTGGGAGCTCATCGTGCGCGCCACCGTCAACCTCACGGTGGAGGACGCCTCGCTGGCGCAGGCCGCCCAGGTCTTCCAGATCGGCCTGCTGCAGGACGCGGCCGCGGGCGACATCGGCTGGGCGGCGGTGCCGCTCGGCGAGATCCACGACCGGGCCGCGCAGCGCGCCCTGGAGGCGGCGGGGGTTGCCGTGCGCCTCCGGAGCACGGCGCACACGGTCACCCCGGAGGCCGGGCCTGACGGTGGCCGGTTTCGCGTGCGTGCCAGTGACGGGGTCGACGCGTACCCCGACGCGGTCATCATCGCCCTGCCGCCGAGCCGGGCGCTCCCGCTCGCCCCGCCGCAGGCGGGTCTCGACCGCGAGATCGTCGCGCGGCTCGGCGCCTCGCCCATCATCAACCTGCACGTCGTGTATGACCGGCCGGTGCTGGCGCACCCGTTCGCGGCGGGCGTCGGCTCACCGGTGCAATGGGTGTTCGACCGCACCGCGGGCTCGGGCTGCGCCGACGGGCAGTACCTCGCGGTGTCCCTGTCCGCCGCCGACGCCGAGCTGCACACGAGCGCCGAGGAGCTCCGCTCGCGCTACACCCCGGCCCTCGCCGCCCTGATGCCCGCGGCACGCACCGCCGTGGTGCGGGAGTTCTTCGTCACCCGCGAGCACGCGGCGACCTTCCGTGCCGCCCCGGGCGCGCGCGCGTGGCGGCCACCCGCGCGGACGCGGCTGCCGGG
>DAIDJO010000071.1 GCA_027451345.1 Solirubrobacterales bacterium | reverse complement strand
GTAGGTCGGGGCGGTGCAGCCCTCGACGTAGTGCACGTAGGAGCCCTCGTCGGCGATGATCAGCGTCCGCTCGAACTGCCCCATCGACTCGGTGTTGATGCGGAAGTACGCCTGCAGCGGCATCTCGACGTGGACGCCCTTGGGGACGTAGACGAACGACCCGCCCGACCACACCGCGGAGTTGAGCGCCGCGAGCTTGTTGTCGTTGGGCGGGATGATCGTCGCGAAGTACTCCTTGAGGATGTCCTCGTGCTCGCGCAGCGCCGTGTCCATGTCGGTGAAGATGACGCCCTGGGCCTCGAGGTCCTTGTTGATCTGGTGGTAGACCACCTCGGACTCGTACTGGGCGCCGACACCGGAGAGGAACTTGCGCTCGGCCTCCGGGATGCCGAGCCGGTCGAAGGTCCGCTTGACGTCCTCGGGGACGTCGTCCCACGAGCGCTCGGCGCGCTCGGAGGCGCGCACGAAGTAGTGGATGTCGTCGTAATCGACCTCGGCGAGCATCGGCGAGCCCCACGTCGGCTGCGGCTTGGCGAAGAAGTGCTCGAGCGCCTTGAGGCGGAAGTCGCGCATCCACTGCGGCTCGGACTTGAACTCGGAGATCTTCTCGACGATCTCGCGGTTGATGCCCTTCGGCGCCTTGTAGAGATAGTTCTCGGCGTCGTGGAAGCCGTACCGCTCGTCGTAGTCGGCGTTGATCCGGGCGAGCTGCTCGTTCTCCGTCAGCTCCGCGCCGACCGTCGGTTCAGTCGTGGCCATGGGTTCAGCTCACCTCCAGCTTGATCAGGTCGTCCTCGATGATCACCGGGAAGGTGTCCACCGGTTCATAGGCGGGCAGCGTCCTCGGCCGACCCGTCCGCAGGTCAAAGATCGCCCCGTGACGGGGGCACTCGATCGTGCACGCCTCGGGGTCGAGCAGACCCTCGGCGAGCGGGCCGTCGTCATGCGAGCAGCGGTCCTCGATCGCGTACAGCTCGCCGCCGCAGTTGAACACGCCGATCTCGA
This sequence comes from Solirubrobacterales bacterium, assembly GCA_027451345.1. GTDB lineage: Bacteria > Actinomycetota > Thermoleophilia > Solirubrobacterales > Solirubrobacteraceae > Palsa-465. Next base: position 10,050 of record DAIDJO010000071.1, on the reverse strand, counting down.
GGCTGCCGTGCTCCACCAGGCGCATCGCGCCGGGGGGGAGCTCGCTGAGCGGACAGACATCGACGGTGACGGACACGGTCAAATCCTAGCGCACGGATCGGATTTGGGGTTCCCCGGGCGGGAGCTCGTTCCCCGCCAGAACCCACCGCTCATCTCGGGACCGGTGAGCCGCCGGGAACCTGCTCGATGTAGCAAATTGGCGAGGCGCCACGAAGTCTGCCGCCAGGACGCGCGAATCCGTGCATCTGGTGGCAATCCGCCACGAGGGGCCCCGGATTGCTACATCCGACAGGTCTCACCGTCTCGCGGCGGGCCCCGCACTCACGCGGCGTCGGGTTCCCAATCCACCTCGTGCCCGAGGGCCGCGGCCTTCACCACCTTGAGCGAGAGCATCGCGCACTTCATCCGCGTGGCCGAGATCTCGATCCCGAGCAGGTCGAGCACCGCCTGGCGGTCGAGCTTGAGGAGCTCCTCGGTGGTGAGGCCGCGCAGCTCGTCGGAGAGCATCGAGGCGGACGCCTGGGAGATCGCGCAGCCGTGACCGGCAAAGGCGACGTCGCTCACCCGGCCCGTCTCATCGAGCGCGATCTGGAAGGTGAGCTCGTCGCCGCAGAGCGGGTTGAGGTCGTGCGCCTCCATGTCGGCGTGTTCGAGGGTGCCCTGATTGTGCGGGTGCTTGTAGTGCTCGAGGATGTACTCGCGGTAGAGCTGGTCGTCCATATCGGTCAGAGCTGGAGGGTGGAGCGAACGGTGTGCAGCCCGGCGATCAGCCGGTCGATGTCCGCGGGGGTGTTGTGGACCGCGAACGACGCCCGGGTCGTCGAGCCGAGATTGAAGCGGCGCATCAGCGGCTGGGCGCAGTGGTGGCCGGTGCGGACGCACACGCCCCGGCGGCCGAGGATCTCGCCGATGTCGTGCGGGTGCGCGCCCTCCAGGGTGAACGACGCGAGTGCCCCGCGGCGCTCCGTCTCGGGCGGCCCCTGCACGGTGAGGCCGGGGACCTCGGCGAGGCGCTCGAGCAGTTCGGCGGTGAGCGCCAGCTCGTGGGCGCGGATCGCCTCGATGCCGATCCCCTGGATGAAGTCGACGGCGGCACCGAGCCCGATGGCCTCGGCGATCTGCGCCGTGCCGGCCTCGAACTTGCCCGGCAGCTCGGTCCAGGTGGAGCTCGCCGCGAAGACCTGCTTGATCATGTGGCCGCCGCTGATGAACGGCGGAATGCGCTCGAGCAGCTCACGGCGCCCGTGCAGCACGCCGATGCCGGTCGGCCCGTAGGCCTTGTGCCCCGTCCAGGCGTAGAAGTCGGCGTCGATCTCGGGCAGCTGAACCGGGATCTGGGGGACGGCCTGCGTTCCGTCGACCACCACGATCGCCCCCACGGCGTGCGCAGCGCGGGCGATCTCGGCCACGGGGTTGATCGTGCCGAGCACATTGGAGATGTGCGCGACGCAGACGGCCTTGGGTCGGTGCTCCTCGAGCTGCCGGTGGAGCGCGTCGAGGTCGAGCGCGCCGTCGTCGAGGACGGGCACGTACTCGATCCTCGCGCCGCGCTCCTGACAGACGAGCTGCCAGGGCACCACATCGGAATGGTGCTCCATCTCCGTCAGGAGCACCGTGTCGCCCTCGGAGAGGTGGGTGCGCCCCCAGGAGTGGGCGACGAGGTTGATCGACGCCGTCGCGTTGGCGGTGAAGATCGTCTCCTGGGGCGTCGATCCGAGCCAGGCGGCGATCCGCCGGCGGGCCCCCTCGTAGAGGTCGGTGGCCTCGACGATCAGCGGGTAGACGCCGCGGTGGACCGACGCGCGATGGTTCGTGTAGTAGTCGACGATCGCGCCGATCACGACCTGCGGCGTCTGCGATGTCGCCGCCGAGTCCAGATACGTGATGGGCTGACCGTCGATCTCCCGTCGCAGGACCGGGAACTCGGCGGTCAGATCGCGGATGTGCGTGGCCGGGGTGGCCATCAGACGGCGGCCGCGTCCACCTCGTCGGTGATCCAGCCGTAGCCCTTCGCCTCGAGCTCCCCGACCAGCTCGGGACCGCCCTGCTTGACGATGCGCCCCTTGTAGAGCACGTGGACGTGGCTCGGCTGAACGAGGTGCAGGATGCGCTGGTAATGGGTGATGATCAGCACGCCGAGATCCGAACCCTGCTGCCCGGCGACCGTGTTGACACCCTCGGCCACGGTCCGCAGGGCGTCGATGTCGAGGCCCGAGTCCGTCTCGTCGAGGATCGCCAGCGACGGCTGCTGGACGGCGAGCTGCAGGATCTCGAGCTTCTTCTTCTCGCCCCCCGAGAAGCCGTCGTTCAGGTATCGGCGGGTGAACTCCTCGGGCACCTTGGTCAGCTCCATGGCGCTCTGCACCGTCTGGCGGAAGTCACGCAGGGAGATCGGCTCCTCGCCCCGGGACGCGCGATGGGCGTTCAGGACGGTGCGCAGATACTTGGTGACGGTGACGCCGGGCACGGCGACCGGGTACTGGAAGGCCATGAAGAGGCCCATCCGGGCCCGCTCGTCCGTATCGGCCTCGGTGATGTTCTCGCCGCCCCAGAGGATCTCACCCTCGGTCACCTCGAGGCTCGGGTGCCCCATGATCACGTTGGCCAGCGTCGACTTGCCGGAGCCGTTGGGCCCCATCAGGGCGTGGATCTCCCCGCCCCCCACGGCGAGGTCGACTCCGCGCAGGATGTCCTTGTCGCCGGCGCGGACGTGCAGGTTTCTGATCTCTAGGTCGGGCATTGATCTCTCAGGTGTCGTGTCGAGGATTGAGGTCTGCGGCGTGTCGTGGTACGGGCGCCGACTCAGGCGAGCGCGATGGGCAGCGGCGACGCCGGGGCGCCGGCCTCGTGCGCTGGCTGAACCTGAGGCTGAGGCTGAGAGTCGCCCCGACGGGAGAACTCAACGAGCTCGGCGAGGGTCGTCGTCTGCAGCGAGCGGATGATGCCGCCCTGCACCCTGGTCCACAGCAGCTTCGTGGCGCAGGGGCCGGCGCCATGGGTGGGGGTGTGGGAGCAGACGATGCGCTCCATCTCATCGCGCACGAAGCACTCCATCGGCGCGATCGGGCCCTCGAGGGCTCCCACCACGTCGTACATCGTGATCTCGGCGGCGTCACGCGCCAGCCAGTATCCGCCGTGCGCTCCGCGGGCGCTCATCACCAGGTCGGCGCGGCGCAGGCGCGCCACGACCTGCTCGAGGTAGGCGAGCGGCAGCCCCTCGGCGTCGGCGATGGCCTTCAGGCTCGTCGGCTGCTCGGGCGTCTGGCGGCCGAGCTCGACCATCAGACGGACGCCGTATTCCGCTTTGGAGGAGAAGATCATCGGTGTCAAATCCTACCACGGAGGTAGGTGTTCACGGTTGCGGACGGGCGTCCGCGCCGCCACCATCCTGAGCGTATGGCGGCCAGCGACGAGCACGGAGGTCCGGTGAGCGACGACTCGGCCGACCCGCGAGCATCCGGACCGGACCCCGGCCCGGATCCGCCCCGGCGAGGCTCGGCAACCGACCCGCTCGGGCTCGACGTGGAGCGATTCCGGGAGCTGGCCCATGGCCTCGTCGACCGCGTGGCCGACCACTGGTGCCAGATCGACGGCCTGCCCGTGGTCCAGCAGGCCGACGAGGCATCCCTCGCCGCGCTGTCCGGCCCGGTGCCGCGCGAACCGGGTGCGCTCGACGAACTGATCGAGACGCTCGCCGTCCATGCCCTGCCGAACATGCAGCGGGCCGCGCACCCGCGGTACTTCGCGCGGGTCCCGAGCCCGGCCAGTCTGAGCGGCGTCCTCGGAGACTGGCTCGGGGTGGGGTTCAATGCGATCGCGGCGTCCTGGGCGGGCGGGTCCGGACCGTCGCAGCTCGAGCTCGTGGTGATCGGCTGGCTCGCGGAGCTGATCGGCCTGCCGCCCGAGACCGAGGGAGTCCTCGTGTCTGGCGGCTCGCTCGGCAACGTCACGGCACTGGCGGCCGCCCGGGCCGCCGGCTACGACGGGCGGGTGTTCGTGTCGGACCAGACCCACTCCTCGGTGCTGCGGGGACTGCGCCTGCTCGGCTACGACCGCGAGCAGGTCGTGTGCGTGCCGACGGGCCCCGACCACCGCTGGGAGGTCGGCGCGGTGCGGCGGGCGGTGGCCGAGACGGATCGCGGGCGGTCGATCGTGATCGGCACGGCCGGCTTCACCAACACCGGGGGGATCGATCCGCTCGAGACGCTCGGCGAGCTCTGCGCCGAGCTCGATCTCTGGTTCCACGTCGACGTCGCCTACGGCGCGCCCGCCGCCCTCTCCCCCTCGGGCGGCGCCTCGCTCGCCGGGATCGAGCGCGCCGACTCCCTCACCCTCGATCCGCACAAGTGGCTCTTCCAGCCCTACGACCTCGGCTGCGTGCTCGTCCGGCGGCCGGGCGCCCTCGAGGCCTGCTACTCGATGAACCCCGAGTACCTGCGCGACGTCTCGGCCAGCGCCGAGCACGAGGTGGATCTGCGCAACCGAGGGCTCGAGCTGAGCCGGCGCGCCCGCGCGATCAAGCTCTGGCTGACGCTGGCCGGCCACGGCTCCAGACAGATCGGGGCCGCGATCGAGCGCTCCATCCGCCTCGCCGAGACGGTGGAGCGCCGCCTCGCCGCCGACCCGGCATGGGAGGTCGTCACGCCGGCGCAGCTCGGGGTGATCACCTTCGCGGACCGGCGGTTGGGCGACGCCGAGCACGCCGCCCGCGCCCGCCGGATCACCGAGTCGGGATACGCCGCCGTCAGCTGCACGGAGCTCGGCGGTCGCACCGTCTATCGGCTGTGCCTGATCAACCCCCTCACCACCCTCGACGACGTCGAGGCGACGATCCGGCGGCTCGGGTGACCCGTGTCGCGGCACGCGCCGGCTGGACCGGCCGCCCGTTTCCCCGATAGGGTCCGGGCGTGCCCACCGCTGACCACCTGCTGGCCGACTCCGCCGACGTCGCGCGCTCGGCGGAGCTCGCCCGGGCGCGGGGGCGGCTCGGCATCGACACCGAGTTCATGTCGGAGGGGCGCTACCGCGCCCTCCTCTGCCTCACGCAGGTCGCCGTCGAGGATTCGAGCGAGCCGACCGGCATCCGGACGATCCTGATCGACGGCCTCGACCGGGGCGTCGACGTCCGGCCCCTCGCCGACCTGCTCGCCGACCCCGAGGTGGAGGTCGTACTGCACGCCGGGCGCCAGGACGTGGCGATCCTGCGTCGCGCCTGGGCGACGCAGATCACGAGCGTCTTCGACACCCAGATCGCGGCGGGATTCGTCGGCGAGAGCGCGCAGTCCGGGTACGGCAACCTGCTCGGATCGGTGCTCGGACTGCGGGTGGGCAAGACCGCGAGCTACACCCGCTGGGATGCGCGCCCGCTGACGGCCGAGCAGCTCAGCTACGCCGCCGAGGACGTCGCCCACCTCCTGCAGCTCGCCGACGCGATCATCGCGCGGCTGAGCGGCACCGACCGGCTCGAGTGGGCGATGGAGGAGTGCCGGCGGCTCGAGTCGGCCACCGACGAGCGCGACCCCGACACCGTCTGGGAGCGGCTGCCGCGCGTCGGGCAGCTCGACCCGCAGTCCCGTGCCGTGGCCAGGCGGCTGGCCGCCTGGCGCGAGCGCACGGCGGCGCGTGAGGACCGGCCGGTCGGACAGGTGCTCCAGGACCAACCGTTGCTCGAGCTCGCCAAGCGCCACCCCCGCGCGGTCGAGGCGCTCTCCCAGATTCGGGGGATCCATCCGTCCTTCATCAAGCGGCGCGCCGGCGAGCTGCTCGAGGCGATCAGCGCCGGCCTGGAGGATCCGCCGATCCCCCGGGAGGCCCGTCGCGGCCACTCGGATGCCGGCGACGCGCCCCTGATCGCCCTGGCCGAGGCGCTGCTGCGCGCCCGGGCGATGGAGGCCGGACTCGCCTACGAGCTGATCGCGTCGCGCAGTGACCTCGAGCAGATCATCGCGGCCGCGCGCCAGTCGGGGCCGGAGCCTGAGGTGCGGACCCTGGCGGGCTGGCGGCGTGAGCTCGTCGGCGCCGACCTCGAGGCGCTGCTCTCGGGCGCCGTCGCCGTGGCGGTCGGAGGCGGCCGCCGTCTCGAGCTGCACCCGCTCGACCGCCCCCCGGCCTCGGCCGGACCGGAGCCGCGCGGACCGGCGCTGCAGTAACCTCGCGACGATGACCACCGCCGAGGAGCTGCTCGCCGACCCGGAGCTTGTGGAGAGCGGCTGGGACCTCGAGCCGATCGTCGAGGGCTCGGGCGAGGCGGGGGTCGAGCGCCTGCTCGACGACGCCCTGCAACGGGGGGGGGCCTTTGCGCAGCGTTACGCCGGGCAGGTCGCGACACTCGACGCAGCGGGCCTGCGCGAGGCGATGCTCGACCTCGCGGGCATCCTCGAGCTGGTCGACCGCGCGGGCAGCTACGCGATGCTCCGCTTCACCACCGACACCGCCGATCCGGCTCGCGGGGCGCTGCTGCAGCGGGTGCAGGAGCGCGGCACCACGCTCGAGACCCAGCTGCTGTTCTTCGAGCTCGAGTGGGCCGCCCTCGAGGACGAACGGGCCGAGGCGCTGCTCACCGGCGACGCCGACCTCGAGTTCTGCGCCCACCACCTCCGCAGCGCCCGGCGGTACCGACCCCACCTGCTCAGCGAGGCGGAGGAGCGCGTCATGGCGGAGAAGAGCCTGGCGGCGAGCGCCGCGTGGAGCCGACTCTTCAGCGAGCAGATCTCCGCCGTCCGCGTGAGCCTCGACGGCGACGAGATCCCGCTCGACGTCGCGCTCAGCAACGGGCTCAGCCCGGATGCGGATCTGCGTCGCCGGACCGCTGAGGCGGTCAGCCGCGCTCTCCAGCCGGGGCTGCGCACCCGCGCGTTCATCTTCAACACCCTCGTCTACGACAAGTCGGTCGACGACCGCCTGCGCGGCTACCCACACTGGCTGGCCGCCCGCAACCTCGCCAACGAGGCGTCGGACGAATCGGTGATGGCGTTGATCACGGCTGTCCGCGGCCGCTACGACATCCCGCAGCGGTGGTACCGGCTCAAGGCGAAACTGCTCGGGCTCGACCGGTTGAGGGATTACGACCGCAGCGCGACGGTGGCGACGCACGAGCCCCTCTTCTCCTACGCGCAGGCGCGGGACCTGGTGCTCGACACGTACACGAGCTTCTCGCCGGAGGCGGGCGAGCTGGCCCGACGATTCTTCACCGAGCGCCGGATCGACGCGCCCGTCCGCGAGAACAAGCGGGGCGGCGCCTTCTGCGCCTCGGTCTACGGGGTGGCGCCCTACGTGATGCTCAACTACACGGCGCGCCGCCGCGACGTCCTGACGATCGCGCACGAGCTCGGGCATGGGCTGCACTTCGCGCTGGCCCAGGGCCAGGGGGTCTTCCATCAGGGCACGCCGCTGACCGTCGCCGAGACCGCCTCGGTGTTCGGCGAGACGCTCGTCTTCGAGCGGCTGCTCGCCGCGGCGGGCGACGAGCGGGAACGCCTCGAGCTCCTCTCCGGACGCATCGACGACGCCGTCGCCACCGTCTTTCGACAGATCGCGATGAACCGCTTCGAGCACCTCGTCCACACCCGGCGTCGGGACCAGGGTGAGCTCTCGGTCGACGACCTCTCTCAGGCTTGGGTCGAGAGTCAGGCTGAGATGCTCGGCGACGCCGTCGAGATCACCGAGGGCTACCACTCGTGGTGGTCCTACATTCCCCACTTCATCAACACCCCGGGGTACGTCTACGCCTACGCGTACGGGCAGCTGCTCGCGCTCTCCGTGTACGGCCGCTACCGCGAGCTGGGACCGGAGTTCGCACCCCGCTACCTCGAGCTGCTCCGGGCCGGAGGTTCGCGCTCGCCCGAGCAGCTCGGGGAGATCGTCGGGATCGACCTGTCGGACCCCGGGTTCTGGGATTCCGGGCTGCGGCTCGTCGACGAGCAGCTGCTCGCCGCCGAGGCGCTGGCGGCGCAGACCGGCAGCGCCTGAGCGCCGTCGCGCGGCGGTCCGCCGTGGCCCCGCCGCGTACGCTCCGCGACACGGCGCTCAAGGAGTCGGCGCGAGCGTACGAATAAGGGGACATGACGACCCCCACCCCTGCGCCGGCTCCCGCGCAGACGCCCCAGCTTCGCGTCACCCGCACGCGCCGCCCGCGCCGCTCGCTCGCCGACCTCACCGTTCGCGCCCGCCTCACCCTGCTCGGTGGCGCGCTCTCGGCGCTGCTCGTGGTCGTGGCGGTCGTCGCGCTCATCGGCTTCGGGAGCGTCCGTTCGGCCTACCGTGCCGACCAGGTGCCCGTGGCCAACAAGGCTCGTGCCGCCGCCGCCTACGAGGGCTGGCTGACCGCGGACGACCAGATGAACATGTACGCCGCCGTCCAGGCCCTCCACAACCCGGCCGACGACCGACTGGCCGTCGCGACCTGGCAGCAGATCCTCCAGGGCCGGGCGCAGGCGAGCCGGGCGCTCGCCGCCCTGCTGCGCGGCCACCTGCCGGGGGGGACCGAGGCGCTCGCCCGCGCCATCGTCGCCAACCTGCCGGTCTACAACGGCTGGACGGACCGGATGCACGCGACGCTCGAGCACATCAACAGCCTGTCCGGCGCGGCTCAGGCCTCCGCGATCCTGCAGGGCGTCAGGGACATCACGGTCAGCAACGTCGCCGTCTCCAATGCGCTGCAGGCGCAGTTCAACGAGCTGCGTGCGCGGATCGCCCGGCAGGAGGCGACGATCGGCGCCCGGATTCCCGCCCAGGTCTCGAGCAGCGACTCGCTCTCGATCATCCTCGGCGCCCTGGCGCTCGTCTTCGCCGCGCTCGTCACCGTCCTGATCGTCCGCTCGATCAGCCGGCCGCTCGCACGGGTCGCCGACGCCGCCGACCAGGTGGCGCAGGGCCGCGTCGACGTCACGCTCGACGTGCACGGCCGGGACGAGATCAGCACGGTGGCCGACTCCTTCCGGGCGGTGATCGCCCATCTCAGGACGATGTCGGAGGCCGCGCGGGAGTTCGCCAACGGGCACCTCAACGTCGAGGTCGTGCCGCGGTCGGACGGGGATGTGCTCAGCCACGCCTTCGTCGACCTGCGTGATCAGATGCGCGCCGCCCTCGGCGACCGCTCCACCACCCGTGAGCTGCAGTCGGGGATGGGCGATCTGCTCGGCACCCTGCAGCACCTCGAGCAGGGCCTGCAGTCGATGAACGAGGGGGACCTCACCGTCGCGGTCGACGCGGCGCTCGAGCCGATCACGCCGGCGGTCGAGGGGGCCTCCGTCGGCTTCGTGGCCGACAGCTACAACGCGATGATCCAGAGCGCGCAGGCCTCGCTGGACGGGTACAACGCGATGCGCGAGACCCTGCGGGAGAAGCTCGGGGACCACTCGAGCCTGGAGGCGCTCACCGAGCGACTGCACTCCCTCACCGCCAACTGTCTCACCGACCTCAAGAACGCGCTGCGCGCGATGAACGACGGCGACCTGACCACCACGGTCACGGGCGTCACTCGGCCGATCGACGTGCACGAGGGCGAGGCCGTGGGCCAGCTCGCCGAGGTGTTCAACCTGATGCTCGAGAACGCGCAGTCGGCGATCAGCAGCTACAACGACATGCGCACCAAGCTCGCGGCGATGATCAACGACATCTCGCTCAGCAGCGAGTCGCTGACGGCCGCCTCCACGCAGATGGCCTCGACGAGCGAGGAGACCGGTCGGGCGATCTCCGAGATCGCGCAGGCCGTCGGCTCGGTGGCGAGCGGCGCCGAGCAGCAGGTGCGCGAGGTCGGTGACGCACGCCGCGTCACCGACGAGCTGGCCGAGGCGTCCCGGATGTCGGCGCGCACGGCCGAGGAGACCGCGGCCGCCGCCGAGCAGGCACGGGGCCTGGCCCGGGACGGGGTCTCCGCCGCCGAGGGGGCGACCGCCGCGATGCGCGCGGTGCGCGACGCGAGCGTGGGCGTGAGTGCGGCGATCCGTTCTCTGGGGGAGAAGTCCGATCGGATCGGCGGGATCGTGGAGACGATCACCGGCATCGCCGCGCAGACGAACCTGCTGGCGTTGAATGCCGCGATCGAGGCCG
>DAIDJO010000070.1 GCA_027451345.1 Solirubrobacterales bacterium | reverse complement strand
GAGCACCCGACGACACGCTCTTCGTGCCGGCCTCGGCGGTCAACGGCCGCGCCGGGGCCGCGCCGGTGCCGGCCTCCCCGGCTCCCGCACCCGTGGCCGTCGCGGCCGCCGCGCCCGCCGTCGCCCTGGCCGCCCCGGCGGCGAGCGCCTCGCCCCGGGCTGCCGAACCCGTCCCACCGCGCGTGCGGATCGGTGGCGAGCCGGAGCCGGCCGGTGCGGCCGGTGCGGCCGGTGGTGGCTCGGTCCGCCGCATCGGCGGCCGGCCCGAGTCGGCGTCGGTGTCGCTGCCCGACTTCGACGACGAGTCCGTCGGCGGGGGGCGGTTCTCCGGCGTGCTCCTCCCGCTGATGATCGGCGCCGTCGCCGTGATCGTCATCATCGTGGGGTTGGTCGTCATCACCAACAACGGCAACTCCACGACCGGCAACGTCGCCCACGGGAGCAACGCCACGACCGGACAGGCGTTGCACAACCGGCACCGGCCCGCCGCCCCCTTCGTTCCCGCCCACGTGACGGTCGCCGTTCTGAACGGCACCGCGCAGGCGGGGCTCGCCGGTGCCGTCGGCCGGAAGCTCGCCGCCGCCGGGTACAAGCAGGGCAACATCACCAACGCGGCGTCGCAGACCCAGGGCTTCACGATGGTCTACTACCGGGCCGGGGCGCACATCTCGGCGGCCGACCGGATCGCGGCCGAGCACGTCGCCCGGGCGCTCGCCCTGCCCCGAGCCCGGGTTCGCCCGGCCGGTGCCGTCGTCCTGCAGAGCTGCGGGATCAGCGCCACCGGAGCGTCCCTCGGGCCCTGTCGCGCCAACGTGATCGTCTCGGTCGGGCAGGACCGCGTGAGCCTCGCCACCGGTTGAGCCCCGCCGCCAGGTGCCCCGGATGGACGTCGTCCCCACGGCCGCTCGCGAACACGAGCGGCCAGTCACTGAGCAGCCGCCGCGGGGTCGGAGCGGCCTCCTGCTCGCCCGTCACGGCCAGACCGACGACAACCTCGAGCCGATCCGCGCGCAGGGGTTCAGCGACACGCCGCTGAACGCGACGGGACTCGAGCAGGCCCACGCGCTGGCCGAGCGGGTCGCCACCGAGTTCGAGGTCCGCGCGCTGTGGAGCTCCGACCTCGCCCGCGCGCGCGTGACGGCGGAGATCGTCGGGCGCCGGATCGGCCTCGAGCCGCGCCTCGACCCCCGGCTGCGGGAGGGTGACCGCGGCGACTGGGAGGGCCGACGCTTCATCGACATCGCCCGGGAGGAGCCCGACGCCTACGCCGCCTGGCGGCGTGGCGGGGCCGGCTTCCGGTTTCCCGGCGGCGAGTCGCTGCAGGAGCACTCCGACCGGGTGTGGCAGGCGCTCGAGGAGATCCGCGAACGGGGGCCACTCCCCGCGCTGATCGTCTGCCACCGCGGTTCGATCCGCGCTGTCCTGTGCCGCTTCGACCCGCGCGGGCTCGACGCCTTCCACACCTACGAGGTCCCGAACACGGGGGTCGTCGAGCTGTGATTCGGCGCCTGCCTCAGATCGCCTTCGCGCTGCTGTCGCTCGCCACGATCGGCGCGTTCTTCATCGTGCAGCACCTCAAGACCACGGCCCCGGTCTTCTGGGTGATACCGAGCCCGATCCCGGCCGACCTCAACCCTGTCGCCGGACGCACCTGCACCTCCAGTCCGACCAGGGCGCACCCCGCCGGCGTGCGGCTCAACTATCGGCAGACGAGCCTGACGTTCTCGGTCACACGCGCCGATACCGTCGGTGTCTACATCGTCAGCGCCGAGAACCCGAGCGGCAACACCGTGGCCACGCTCTCCCCCGGCACGCCGATGCAGGCCGCGCCCGGAGCGGGTCAGGACAGCAAGACGTTTCGCTGGAACGGGCGGCTCGCCGACGGGCAACCGGCCCCGGACGGGACGTATTACTTCCGGATCGTGCTCGAGCACCAGGATCACTCCGTCAACCTGTCGCAGCGGCCGATACAGGTCATCACCACGCCCCCGCAGGTCCGGATCCTCCGCGTGCAGCTGCTCGGCTCGCCGGCGGCCCGAGGGGGCACGAACGGCGCCACGACCCCCAGCACGTCGACGGGTCCGGCCACGACCGCCACCACATCGACCGGTCCGGCCGGCGGCGGCGCGGCCGCGGCCGGGCCAGCGGTCATCAGCTCGCCCCAGGGGCGCGTCAGGATCACGTTCACTCCAGGGAACTACCGGCGGGTGTGGATCGACATCTACCGCACCGACGTGAGCGGGGGGCCGGAGCTGGTGGACACGCTTCCGGTGGACCGGGCGCCGGTGACCCGTCTCGGGCGCCACTCGACGACCTGGGACGGTCAGATTCACGGGGCGCCGGCGCCGCCCGGCACCTACCTGGTGGGGATCACGGCACAGGACATGGCCTGCAACCGGACGAGCTGGCCGACGCTGCCACTGCGCCCCGGCTCGACCGCCCACGCCGGCGTTACGGTCCGCTACCTGAGCGTCATTCCGCCGCTCGTGCCCACGGCGTCCGGCGCCCGTGCCAGGGTCGCCGTCGACTCGGGCCAAGCGCCCGTCACCTGGCGCCCGCGCGCGGCCGGGAGCCGTCGGGTCATCGCCCGCGGCCGAGGTCCGGCCGGGCGATCCACCCTCGCTGTCCGGTTGCCGCGCCACCGCCCCGGTCTCTACGCGCTTGCGGTCCGGGCGGGGAACCAGACGGCCACCGTGCCGCTCGTGGCTGACCGGACCGGTGTCGCCGGAGCCCACGCACGGGTGTTGATCGTCCTGCCGACCCTCACCTGGTTGGGCGACTCTCCGGTTGACGACAGCGGCGACGGTGTCCCGCAGACGCTCGCTGCCCACGACCCGGTCGCTCTGAGCCGCCCGCTCGTCGACGGCCCCCCGCCCGGGTTCACCGGCGATGCGACGCTGCTGGACTACCTGACGGCCCGCCATTTCAGCTTCCAACTGACGACCGATGTTGCGCTCGCCGAGGGCGTCGGCCCGTCCCTGGCCCATCGCGGCGGAGTGGTCCTCCCTGAGGGCGAGGAGTACCTGCCGGCCGGACTCGAGCCGATCCTCCGCGGCTTCGTGGCCGGAGGTGGGCGGGCGCTCACCATCGGGACACGCATGTTCCGCGGGCTGACCCACATCACCGGCTTCCCCGCCGACCCGCGGGCCACCGCCCCACGCGCGACGGTGGCCGACCCGTTCGGGGCCCGCCGCGGCCCGGTGACCCCCACCGGCGGCGCGGTCATCACCGCGCTCACGGACGGCCTGGGCCTCTTCAACGGCGCCGGGACGTTCGCCGGGGTCACCGAGATTCAGTCGATCCGGGCGCCCGCCCCGCCGACCGGCTCCACGAGCAGCAGCCCGGCCTCGGCCGCCGAGATCGGCCCCGGCGCCACGGCGATCGTCGGGTTCCCCGAGGGCAAGGGGACGGTCATCGAGGTCGCGTTGGCCGGCTTCGCTTCGAGTCTCGCCGACAACCCCGACGCGCAGGGCCTGATCGCGAACGCCTGGCAGCTGCTCTCCCGGTGATCGGGCCCGGTTGCCGCGCCCGGACTGACTACGCTCCTCGCGCAGATGGCCGGATACCTCAAACGCCTCCTCGGTGCTCTCGGCGCCTACCAGATCGCCGGCATCCTGCAGAAGCTGCTCGCCGTCCTGCTGTTGCCGGTGTACACCGGGAGGATCGCCCCCGGTGGTTATGGCGTGGTGGAGACGCTGGCCACGTTCGTGATCTTCGTGAGCATCGTCGCGCGCTTCGGGATCATCGAGTCGTTTCTGCGCTACTACTTCATCGACGAGGACCCGGCCCGGCGCGATGCGCTCGTGCGGCGCTCGGTGACGTTCCTGCTCGCCACGACGACGATCGTCTGCCTCGGCCTGCTCCTGCCCGCCGCGCCGCTCGCCCACCTGATCACGAGCGAGCGGGTTCCGGGAGCGTTTCGGGTGGCTGTTCTCGGCATCTGGTCCTTCACGAACCTCGAGCTCGCCCAGGCGGTGCTGCGGGTCGACGAGCGGCTGCGCGCCTACGCCGTGGTGAACTCGATCAACGTCGCCGTCACCGTCGCGGCCTCGCTGGTGCTCGTCGTCGGCCTGAACCGCGGTTACGAGGGGCTCCTGATCGCCAACTACGGGACGAGCACGCTCGTGCTGTTCGGTCTCTGGTGGCACCTGCGCCGGCGGCTGCGGCCGACGACGGCCTCCCCTGACCCGTTCCGCGTGCTGTTTCGCTTCGGCCTGCCCACCGTGCCCGCGGAGGCATCCGTCTACGCCCTCAGCGTGCTCGACCGCCAGTACATCGTCCACAGCCAGGGGGCTGCGTCGGCGGGGCGTTACGCCATCGCGCTCAAGGTCGCCGGGGCGATCACGTTCATCGTGATGGCCTTTCAGTACGCGTGGCCGCCGCTGGCCTATTCGGTCACCGACGACGCGCACGCCGCGCGTCTGTACGGACTCGTGACGACGTACTACGCGCTCATCACCGGCTGGATCGTCGCCGGCCTCGCCCTCGAGGACCGCTTCATCATCCGCGTGTTGACGCCACACCCCGGGTACTTCGGCGCCTATCGGGCGATTCCGTGGGTCTCGCTCGGCTGGGCCCTCTACGGCCTGTGGGTCGTGCTGCTCGTGGCGGCCGGCCGTGCCGGCGTGACCCGCCGGAACTTTCCAGCGGCGCTCGTCGGCCTCGTCGTCAACGTGCTGCTGCTGATCGCTCTGGTGCCCCGCTACGGCATCGCCGGGGGCGGCCTGGCGCTGTGCGGCGCCTACCTGGCGATGCTCGGAGTCATGCAGCTGCTCATCCGTCGCGCGTTTCCGGTGCGCTTCGAATGGCGTCGCCTCGGGCAGCTCGTCGTCGTGCTCGGCGGACTCACCGTCTCCGGTGATCTGCTCCTGCCCGACGCCGGACCGCTGGGTGTCGCCAGCCGCGCGGCCCTGTTCCTCGCGCTGCCGGTGGCCCTCTGGCTGACAGGCTTCGTTAACCGTGCGGAGCTCGACCAGGGCCTCGCCGTCGTGCGCAACCTGCGGGCCCGCCGGGGAGCCGCGTGAGGCGCCCCCCGGTCAGCGTGGTGGTCCCGTTCGCGGGGACTCGGGAGCAGGCGGAGGCGGTGGCCGCGATGCTGCGCGCGCTCGACACGACCCCCGAGGACGAACTGATCGTGGCCGACAACAGCGGCACGATGCCGCGCATCACGGCGGCCGGTCGGGACCGGGCGCCGCTGCGTCCGGTCCACGCCGGGGGCGAGCCGTCGCCCTCCCATGCCCGAAACGTCGGGGCCGCCGCCGCCCGTCACGACTGGCTCCTGTTCCTCGACTCCGACGTCGTGGCGCCGCCCGATCTGATCGATCGCTTCTTCGCCGCGCCGATCGATGAGGGCGCCGGCGCCGTGACGGGGGACATCGCCGGGATCCCGGAAACGCGGACGCTCGCCGCCCGGTACGGCGCGGCCCGGAACTTCCTCGGTCAACGCTCCCACGTCAACCACCCATTTCGGCCCCGTGCCTCGAGCGCCAACCTGCTCGTGCGCCGCGTCGCCTTCGAGCAGATCGGCGGGTACACCGAGGGCATCCGGGCCGCCGAGGACACCGACTTCACCTGGCGTCTGCAGGCGGCCGGCTGGACGCTCGCCTTCAACGAGCGGGCCGTCGTCCAGCACGCGTACCGTACCTCCCTGCGGGCCCTGGCCCGGCAGTGGCGCGGCTACGCCGCGGGGGCCCGCTGGCTGTCGGAGCGATACCCGGACTTCCACCCCGACCCCGGCCTGAACCGCGGGGTCCGGCTGCTCCTGCGGCGGGTGGGAATCGGACCGGGGGTGCAGGCGCGCTCCGACGGCAGGGGCGCGGCGGGTGCCGTGGGCCCGGTCGGATGGCGCGACAGGGTGCTGTTCCTGGCGGTCGACTGCCTGCTCGCGGTTCAGGAGCAGATCGGCATGAGGATGTCCAACACACTGCCGGCCGGGCGCCGGCACCGATGATCAGGGTTGACCTCGTCGACCCGCCGGCGTACTCACCGCCGTATGACCATGCTCTGGCTCGCGCGCTCGCCGGCGACGGGGCACGGGTGCGGCTGGTCACGAGCCGGTTTGGGTACGGGCCGAACCCGGCGCCCGATGGGTATGAGCTGGATCTCCGCTTCTACCGACACGCGGCCGCCCGCCCTGGCTCGAGGATGAGGGCGGCCCAGAGGGTGCTCGAGCACGTCCCTGACATGCTCGCCTACCGCTCGGCCGCCCGCGCAGCTGACGTCGTGCACTTCCAGTGGCTGACCCTGCCGTGGATCGACCTGCACCTGCTGCCCGCCCGCCCGACCGTCCTCACCCTTCACGATCCGCTTCGACGCAGCCCCCGCCTGCCGGCGCCCCGGCTGGCGTCCGGCCTGTTCGAGCGTCTCGCCGCGGTGGTGGTGCACACCCAGTTCGCGCGGGCGGCGGTGATCGACCGGTACGGACTGCGCCCTGAGGCGGTGCATGTGATCCCGCACGGTGTGCTCGGGACGGACGGGCCGTCGGAGGCCCCAGGCAGGGGAGGCGAGGGCGCGGCGCAGCTTCGCGATACCGCCTCGCTCCCCCCGGAGCTTCCCCTCACCGAACTGCCGATCGTCCTGTGCTACGGCTTGATTCGTCCCTATAAAGGGATCGAGACGCTGCTCGAGGCCTGGAGGGGGATTGGTGGGGCCGAGCTCTGGATCGTGGGGCGCCCGATGATGGACATCGCCGCCCTGCGAGCGGCGGCCCCCGGGAGCGTCCGATTCGTGCCGCGCTTCGTGTCGGAGGGGGAGTCCGCGGCGCTGTTTCGTCGGGCTGACGTTGTCGTGCTTCCGTATGAGCGCGACGCCCGGTTCGGCTTCTCGGGCGTTCTCGCCACCGCGCTCGGAGCCGGCAAGGCGATCGTGCTCACGGATGCGGCCGGGATGACGGAGGTCGCGCAGGACGGAGCGGCGCTTCAGGTCCCGGCGGGGGAGCCGGAGGCGTTGAGAGCAGCGCTGGCGGGCCTCGTCGCCGATCCTCAGGCCCGCGCGGAGCTGCAGGCGGCCGCCACCCTCGCCGCGGGCAGCCGCTACTCGTGGGAGAGGTCGGCGCGTGCGACTCTGGATCTCTACGCCACAATCAGCCGCTGAGATGACTGTCGTGGCGATCGTCTTCTGGGTGGCTGCGGGAGCGCTGATCTACACCCAGGTGGGGTATGGCGTCGTTCTGGCCCTGCTGAGTCGAGCCCTGCCCCATCGGCGCGCCGTGGCCGGATCCCTGGAGCCGCTCCCGCGCGTTTCGGTGATCGTGGCCGCCTACGCCGAGGAGGAGGTGATCGCCGCCCGGGTCGGGAACCTGCGAGCGCAGGAGTACCCGGCCGACCGACTGCAGATCGTCATCGCCTGCGACGGGTCCCCCGACGCGACCGCCGAGCGAGCGCGCTCCGCCGGCGCAGACGTGGTGCTCGAGCTCGAACGCGGAGGCAAGGTTCAGGCTCAGGATCGGGCGGTCCAGGCGGCCAGCGGCGAGATCCTCGCCTTCTCCGACGCGAACGTCGTCTGGGAGCCGGGCGCGCTCCGGGCACTGGTTGGCGCCTTCGGCGATGCCCGCGTCGGCTATGTCTGCGGCGCCGTCTCGTTCGTTGACGGAGGCGGGAACAACCAGGAGGGGGTGTACTGGCGCTACGAGATGTTCCTGCGTCAGCTGGAGTCCGAGCTCAGCTCGGTCACCGCCGGCAATGGGGCGATCTACGCCGTCCGCCGCGAGTCCTACCTCAGCCTCGGGCCGGACATGGGTCATGACATCTCGTTTCCGTTCAGCCTGTTCAAACGCGGTTGGCGGTCCGTGTACTGTCCCGCGGCGCGCGCCACCGAGCGGATGACTCCGTCGATCGAGAGCGAGTTTGCCCGCAAGCGCAGAATGGTCGCCTGCGGCTATCCGACGGTCTTCCAGGGCGGCATGCTCTCGCCGCGCGGCTACACGCCGCTGTACGCCCTCATGATCTTCTCGCACAGGCTGCTGCGCTATCTCACCCCGTACCTCCACGTGGTGGCCTTCGTCGCCAGCCTCCTCTTGCTGAGCTCCGGCTGGGTGTACCTGGCCGGGGTCGTCGTGCAGCTGGCGCTGGTGCTCGGAGCGGTCATTGCGCCGGTGGTGGGAGGGCGTCCGCTGCTCATCGCGCGCTACTACGTGTTGATGACGACGTCCCTGGCCTTCGGACTGTGGGATTGGCTGAGCGGAGTCCCGACGGCGACATGGGAGCGAGCCGAGGGCACGAGATGACCGGGCGGACCCGGGGAAGCCGGATGGGGACCAGGCGCCTGCTGGACCTGGTGATCGCCGTGCCGGCCGCGGTCCTCACCGCGCCGCTCGTGCTCGCGTTCTGCGTGCTGATCCGGCTCGAATCGCCGGGCAGCCCGATCTTCACGCAGACCCGCGCCGGGCTCGGCGGCCGACCCTTCGAGATCTACAAGCTTCGCACGATGGTCGCGGGCGCCGAGCACATCGGCGCCGGTCTCGCCGTCCTCCAGGGCGACGCGCGGATCACGCGCCTGGGTGCGTTTCTGCGCCGGTATTCGCTCGACGAGCTGCCGAATCTGTGGAACGTCCTACGCGGCGAGATGTCGATCGTCGGACCGCGCCCGACGCTGATGGGCCAGATCGAGCTCTACACCGAGCGCCAGCGTGAGCGCCTGCTCGTCCGTCCCGGTCTCACCGGCTGGGCCCAGGTGAACGGGCGCGCCACCCTCCCGTGGTCCGAGCGCATCGAGCTCGACATCTGGTACGTCGAGCACCGCTCGCTCCGGCTCGACATCAGGATTCTCGCCATGACGGCGCGCATGGTGCTCGGCGGCCACGGCCTCTACCACGCCGACGAATCGGGCGGCGTCGATCTGCGCTCCCCCGGGGCCGGCGAGTAGGATCGCCGCGGTGGGCAACCGGGAGCTGTTGATCTTCGGCGCCGGCGGCTTCGGTCGGGAGGTCGCCGCGTGGGCGGAGCGGGCGTCGTGGGAGGGCCGTGGCGTCACGGTCCTCGGCTTCATCGACGACCATGCGCCCACGGGCGAGCTGAACGGGCGCGCCGTGCTCACGCTCGAGACGGCCGGTGCCCGGCATCCGGGGGCCGGCGTGATCGCCACCGTGGGCGAGCCGAGGCTGCGGGAGCGGTTGATCGGCAAGGCGCTCGAGGCGGGGCTCGTCCCGGCGCCCCCGCTCGTGCACCCGAACGTCGAGTACGACCCGGCGACGGTTGAGTTCGAGGAGGGGGTCGTCGTCTGTGCCGGCTCGCTCCTGACGGTCAACATCCGCGTCGAGTGCCATGCGCAGATCAACCTCGACTGCACCGTCGGACACGACGCCGTCATCGGTGCGTACGCGACGCTCTCGCCGGGCGTGCACGTGTCGGGCAACGTGACGCTCGAGTCCCACAGCTTTCTCGGCACCGGCGCGGTGACGGTCAACGGCCTCCCCGGCCGGCCGCTGCGGGTCGGCACCGGCGCGGTGGTCGGCGCGGGCGCGGTGGTCACCCGCGACGTCCCCGCGGGCGTGACCGTCACCGGGATTCCGGCCCGCGCGCGCGAGACGGGCTGAGGGAGGCGCGTCGGGCGGGCGCGTCAGGACCGGCGCCCGATGGCGGCTGCCTACGCGATTGGCTATCCTGCGACGGGCGCGCAGGTGTTGTCACGTACGTCGTCCCTTGAGCACGCACCCCTGCTGGGTGGCGAGCCGCAGCTGGCGCCGGGGACAAATCGACTCGAAGGTTTCAGGAGCACCGAATGCGAACTCTCTGTCCGACGTCCGCCGCACTGGCGGTAGCGTGAGCATCGTGGCCGGTGCCCTGCGGGGCCAGCGCGTCCTGGTGACCGGCGGGTCGGGCTTCATCGGCCGGCACGTCGTCTCGACGCTGGCCGCCGCGGGTGCTCACGTCCGGGTCGTCGATCTGCAGGCGCATCCGGACCCGTCGGTCGACGTCGTCCGCGGCGACATCGCGGACCCAGAGGTGATCGAGCAGGCCTTTGACGGGGGGTTCGACGGCGTCGTTCACCTCGCCGCGGTGACCTCCGTCCTGCGCTCGGTGCAGCGCCCCGAGCTGACGTACCAGACGAATGTGGCCGGCACCCACCGGGTCCTCGAGGGCGCGCGCTCCGGCGGCGTTCGGGCGCTCGTGTTCGCCTCGACCAACGCCGTCACCGGCCCGATGCTCGATCCCGCCATCACCGAGCGGGCGAGCCTGCGACCCCTCACGCCCTACGGCGCCACCAAGGCGGCGGGCGAGATGATGATGTCCGCCTACACGGCCGCCTATGGCATCCGCTGCACCGCCCTGCGCCTCACCAACGTGTACGGCCCCGGGATGCAGGCGAAGGACAGCATCGTCGCCCGGCTGATGCGCGCCATCCGCCTGGGCAACACCTTCGAGGTGTACGGCGACGGCCTGCAGGTCCGTGATTACGTTCACGTCGCCGACGTCGTCGGCGCCATGCTGATCGCGCTCACGAACGCCACCTGGTCCGGTCCCGTCGTCATCGGCTCGGGCACGTCGCTCTCGGTGCTCGATGTGATCGACGTCGTCCGACGGGTGTCCGGTTGCGAGCTCCCCGTCACCCACGGCCCCGCTCGCCCGGGCGAGATGCCGGCCGTCATCGTCGATCCGGCCTGCGCCCACGCCGCCGGCTGGTCGCCCCAGTTCGATTTCACCACGGGTGTCACCGGCGTGTGGGAGGAATGGCGGGCCCTCGAGATCGAGGGCGCCCTCGCCTTCCATGGTGCCGGGGCGCCGCCCGCGGCCTCGGTCGACGGACGCCGCGCGGCGTCCGCGACCGCGTCGGCCCCGCCGCTCAAGCGCGCCG
>DAIDJO010000069.1 GCA_027451345.1 Solirubrobacterales bacterium | reverse complement strand
AGCTACCGCCTCGCCGCGGGCCACACACGCACCGTCGCCGTCGCGCTCACCGCGCGGGTTCGCCGACTGCTGAGGATCGACCGCCGACTCCGCGTGCACGGCATCGCGCTCGTCCGCCAGCCGGTGACCGGAGCCGTTCGTGGCAACGCCCACGACACGTTCCGCCTGACCATCACGCAGCGGACGAAGAAGAAGCGCCGGAAGTGAGCACCTGAGGCCGGGCGTCCGCTGGACGCCCGGACTCAGCACTCCACGACGTTCACCGCCAGCCCGCCGAGTGACGTCTCCTTGTAGCGGTCACTCATGTCGCGGCCGGTCGCGTACATCGTGCGGATGACGGCGTCGAGCGAGACGTAGTGGCTGCCGTCGCCGCGCAGCGCGAGCTGGCAGGCGTTGATCGCCTTCACCGCGGCGATCGCGTTGCGCTCGATGCAGGGGACCTGGACGAGTCCCGCGATCGGGTCGCAGGTGAGGCCGAGGTTGTGCTCCATGGCGATCTCGGCCGCGTTCTCGACCTGTCGCGGCGTACCGCCGAGGACCTCGCAGAGTCCCGCGGCGGCCATTGAGCAGGCCGAGCCGATCTCCCCCTGACACCCAACGTCGGCGCCCGAGATCGAGGCGTTCTCCTTGCACAGGCTGCCGACCGCCGCCGCAGTGAGCAGGAAGCGAAAGACGCCCTCCTCGTCGGCCCCCGGAACGAAGCGGACGTAGTACTGCAGGACGGCCGGCACCACCCCCGCGGCACCGTTGGTCGGAGCCGTCACGACCCGCCCGCCGGAGGCGTTCTCCTCGTTGACGCTGAGCGCGAACAGGTTCACCCACTCGAGCTGCTTCAGCGGCTGGCTCTCGGACTCGGCGCGCAGCTGCGCGTGCAGCCTCGCCGCCCGGCGCGGGATCCCGAGGCTGCCCGGGAGCACGCCCTCCTGGGTGAGCCCGCGGGCGACACAGTCCTGCATCGCGCGCCAGATGACGCGCAAGCCGGCCTCGACCTCCTCGACGCTGCGCACGGCGAGCTCGTTGGCCCGCGCCACCTCCCCGATCGTCTGATCGGTCCGCTCGGCGTGGGCAACCAGCTCCGCGGCGCTCGTGAACGGGAACGGCAGCGACGGAGGGGCCTCCGGAGGGGCGCCGAGCTCGCTCTCGCGCACGATGAAGCCCCCGCCGATCGAGAAGAAGGTATCCGTGGCGAGTTCGACCGCGGCGTCGTCACGGGCGAGGAACCGCAGCGCGTTGGAGAACTCGGGGCGGCGCTCGCCCCGCCGCTGCTCGATGTCGATGAACGGGTCGAAGGGGATCGACCGGCGTCCGTTCAGACGCAGGACGCGCTGCTCCTCGATCGCGTGCACGCGCGCCGGCATCGCGTCGACGTCCACCGCCTCCGGTCGCTCACCCTCGAGTCCCATCAGGATGGCTGAATGCGTGCCGTGCGCCTTGCCGGTGAGGGCCAGCGAGCCGTAGAGCTCCACCCGCACCCCGGCGACCCGGTCGAGCGTTCCCGCGCGATGCAGTGATTCGACGAAGCTCAGCGCGGCGCGCATCGGCCCGACGGTGTGCGAGCTCGACGGCCCGATGCCGACCGAGAAGAGATCGAAGACGCTGACGGTCACGGCGTCGCCCCCTCCTCCCGCCCCGTCCGCCGCCGAGGGCGACGGGCGGGCGGGGTGGAGGAGCAGGTCACTCCGCGGGGATCTCCCCGTACACCATGCCGAGGTCGATGCCCTGACGCCGGCGCACGATCTGGGAGCCGAAGTAGATCGCGAAGGCGAGCAGGTACATGCCCCCCATGAGGTAGTACGAGTCGGTGTTGTTGACCCCGTAGACGGAGTTGGTGAACCACTTCACCAGCGCGAAGACGAGGATCACGCCGAAGAGGATCGCCGAGAACGTGATCAGCGGCAGCCCGAGGACCCGGTACTTGGCGATCGGCGAGGCGTTGTAGATCTCCGGCTTGCGCCACGGCAGGATCGCCGCCGCGACCGTCGTGCCCAGGAACGTGATGGCGATCACGAGCGTGGCGTCATACGTGTAGGAGGCGAAGTTCTTCGTGTAGGCGTAGAGCGCCGCCAGGGGAATCGACGGGATGAGCATCAGCGCGAGCCCCCAGTACGGGACGCCGTTCCTGGAGACCGCGGCGGTCGCCTCGGGCAGGATCCGGTCGAACGCCGCGGCGAAGATCACCCGGGTCGAGGACAGGAAGACCGAACCGACCCAGCCGAAGAACCACAGCGACATCAACAGGACGATGATGAACTGGAGCACGGGGCTCGAGAAGATCATCGCCACCAGCATCGCCGGGTACGGGAAGTTGCTGCCGAGCGGGCCGCTGCCGGACCAGAACGCGTTGTTGACGTTGTTGTAGAAGCTCCAGCCGAACGTCTTGGCGAAGAGCAGGAAGAAGATCGCGCCGACGAGCGTCGTCGCGAGCAGCGCCCCCGCCATCGCGTAGATGTTCTTGCGGAAGTCCGAGGCGCCGCGCACCTCGCCGTACAGGGTCGCGCCCCAGTTCGACCAGAGGTTGAAGAACAGCATGAACGGGATCAGCGTCAGGATCGCGCCGAAGTGGAAGCTCCCGATGCTGACCGGTGTGTACCCCTTGCTGCCCGCCTTCATCGTGGCGGCGTAGGCGTTTCCGGTCGTGCCGTAGAGCGTGTGCGCCTCGCGGTTGAAGTCGTTGATGAACGCCGCCTTGGAGGTGACGAGCAGCACGATGGCCAGGATGGCGAGCGCGAAGACGCCCCCGTAGAAGCAGATCTTCTGGATGCGGGCGTAGGTGCGGATGCCGAGCGCCGTGAAGAGCGACGCGAGCAGCGCGGTGATGACGGAGGCGACGAAGATGCCGTTCTGCCCGTTCCAGAAGTTCGCGCCGCTGTGCCAGCCGATGATGGAGCAGAGCGGCGAGAGCACCTCGATGTTGAAGATGTGCGCGTAGATCGGGACCCAGTACCAGAGGATGAACCACCAGCCGGCGACGGCGAGCACGAAGCCGATGCCACCCCCGAGCACGCGGCTCATCCACACGTAGTCGCCGCCGGCCCGCGGCATCACCGAGATCAGCCCGGCGTAGGTGATCCCCTGGAAGACGAGGTAGAGGCCGGAGATGATGACCGCCCACAGCAGCGCGCCCCGCGGGACGAACGGCGCGGAGTCGAACGTCGACCACCCGAGCGTGATCAGATTGATCGCGAAGGTGGCGTAGATGAACGCGTCGCGCACCGACCAGCCGCGCACGAGCCCGGTGGCCTTGCGGACGAAGACCGCGCGCTCCTCGAAGGCCGCGCCGCCACCACTTGCCGTCGCCGTCATATCCCTTCCCCCGTTCTCATGAACATTCCGTTCCTTCCTCTCCGTTGGCGCCCCATCGATTCGCCGGGTCGTGTCCCTCAACACCATCCGGCGCGCACGGCTCTCTCAGCCGCTCGTCAGCACGAACTTCTTCACCTGCTTTCCGTCCTCGAGGTCGATCACCGCCCCGAGGAGCTGGCCCTGCTCGTACGAGCTGCCCGGGTTCACGCACAGCGTCTTGCCGAGTCGCTTGGTGCCGCGCGACTCGTGGATGTGACCGTGCAGCGTGAGCGCCGGGCCGAAGCGCTCGATCGCCTCCCGCACCGCCGTGGAGCCGACCGGCTTGACCGAGTGGCCGGCGTCCTTGAGGTCCATCTCCGCGGTCAGCTCCGGCGCGTCGTCCAGGCCGGTCCCGTACGGCGGGCAGTGCAGGCTGAACACGGTGCGCTCGGGCGGGTTCGTCACCTGGTCGACCATGTGGGCGATGCGCTTGGCCAGGTCAGGCTCGTCCTCCTCGCGGTAGGTGTCCCAGGGCGTCCGGTTCGCCCAGCCGCTCGAGACCATCTGGTAGCGGCCGAACTCGACGACGCGACCCTCGCCGAGCTCGACCGTCCGGGCCCCCATCACCACCTCATCGACCTCGAGCTGGTCGTCGTTGCCCGGGCAGACGAAGCAGCGGATGCCGGTGCCGGCCAGGCGCTCGTCGGCCAACTCCATCCATTCGCGAACGGTGCTCAGCATGTGCTCGTCGAAGAGCGCATGCCAGCGAGCCTCGTCCTGGCTGAGCTCGGCGAGCTCGTCCGGGTCGACCCGGAACGGGTAGTACCCCCGCCGCTTCACCGCCTGCTCGAAGGCGCTCACCTGCTCCTCGCCCTGCAGGACCTCGCGGTTCTCGAGCAGCGTCGCGTGGAAGTTGCCGCCGCCGTCGTTGATGATCGGCACGAGCGCCTTGCCGGTCATATCGCCGCCGAGGATGATCACGTCGGCCTGGTAGTGCTTGCCCGAGTTCAGGAACTTGCGCCAGCACGTCTCCGAGCCGTGGACATCGGTCGCGAAGAAGACCCTCACCGCTGGACCTCCTCCGGGAGGTCGTACCAGCGCTTGCGCTCGCCGATCTTGTCGCGCAGACGCCAGGCGCGGCTCTTCGGAGCCGCCTCGATGCGGGCGAGGAGGTGCTGGAGGCGGTCCTTGATCTCGGAGCGCTTCTCCTGCGGCAGGTCGTACTGGTCGACGTGCGCGGAGCAGCCCTCGAGGTTGCGGGTGATCGTCCGCCACAGCCCCCAGTCGTCGGCGCAGAGCTCGGCGATGCGGGCCCCGTTGACGGCGTCGTCGTCGTGGTCGGAGACCTCGTGCCCGTGCAGGAGCAGCACCGTGTCGCGGATGTCCTTCTCGTTGAGCTCGATGATCTGCAGCTTGGTGAGGAGCAGCTCGGCGAGCGGCACGGTGCTCTGGTGCGGCCTGAGCCGCTGCGAGAGCGGGATCTCATGGCACATCCGGAACGACCCGACGAAGACGTCGACCTGCCGGCCGTGCTGGGTGTCGTGGTAGAGGAGGCGCTCCTTGCCGTTCATGGCGTTGAAGACGACCTGCGGCTCATAGCCGGCCTCGGCCAGGAGCTTGCCGGCCGCGCCGCTCGCGCCCTTCGGCACGGCGAAGTCCAGATCCTTGTACTCGCGGTCGAGGGCGGGGGGGATCTCTGAGGCGTGGAGACGGACGGCGACCCCGCCGAGCAACGCGAAGGTGGCGTCGCGCTCACGGGCGAGCGCCAGCAGCCGCTCTCCCTCCTCGACGATGTCGGGGAGGATCGCGCTCAAGCGATCACCGCTCTGCAGCTGCTCGTCATTGCGATCCTCCCTCGGGTCAACAGATCCCTCGTTGGACTGTTATTAGACTTATATATCACCGTGCCCGCGCGAGATTCAACCGAGCTCTTCATCGCCGGCGCCTGGCGGAGCCCGGTGGACGGCAGCACGTTCGAGGCGACCAGCCCGGCGACCGGCGAGCGGCTCGGATCGATCGCCGACGGCGGCCGCAGCGACGCCTCCGCCGCGGTCGCCGCCGCGGTCGCCGCTTTCCGCGGCTGGGCGAGCGAGACGGCCTTTGCCCGTGGGCGGGCGCTGCATCGGGTCGCCGACGCCTGCGCGGCGCGCCGCGAGGAGCTCGCCCGGGCGGCCACGCTCGACCAGGGCAAGCCCCTGCGCGAGGCGCTGGACGAGGTGGACGAGCTGATCGCCATGTGGCGCGGCGCGGCCGAGGACGGGGTCCGGCTCGAGGGCGCGATCCCCCCCAGCTCCTCGCCCGGCAAGCGCGTGCTCGTGCTGCGGCGCCCGGTCGGCCCGGTCGCGGTGGTGACCCCGTGGAACTGGC
Organism: Solirubrobacterales bacterium; assembly: GCA_027451345.1. Lineage (GTDB taxonomy): Bacteria > Actinomycetota > Thermoleophilia > Solirubrobacterales > Solirubrobacteraceae > Palsa-465. The sequence continues at coordinate 10,033 of DAIDJO010000069.1, read as the reverse complement.
CGTACACCATGCCCGCCGAGATCATCGCGCCCGCGCTCGCCGTCGGCAACACCGTCGTGTGGACGCCCGCTCCCACCACGGCGCACTGCTCGGCGCTGCTCGCCGAGTGCCTCGTTGACGCCGACCTCCCGCCCGGGGTGTTCAACTTCGTCACCGGCCCGGGGCCGGTCGTCGGGGACGAGCTCGTCGGACACCCGGACGTCGCCGCCGTCGGATTCATCGGGTCGACCGCCACCGGCCTGCGCATCGCCCAGCGCGCCGCCGGCAAGCGCCTGCTGCTCGAGATGGGGGGCAACGGACCGCTCGTCGTGCTCGACGACGCCGATCTCGACGCGGCGGCCGACGCCGCCGTCGTGGGCTGCTTCCTGTGCGCCGGCCAGAGCTGCACCGCAGGCGAGCGGATCCTCGTGCACGAGCGCGTGCGGGAGCAGTTCGTCGCCCGGCTCGCCGCCCGCGTGGCGTCGGGGGTCGCCCTCGGCGACCCGCTCCTCGACACCACCGTGCTCGGACCGCTCAACAACGCGGGAGTCGCGACGAAGATGGACGAGCACGTCGCGGACGCGGTGGCGCGCGGCGCACGGGTCCTCGCCGGCGGCCAGCGGGCCGCCGGCTTCCCGACGGACCTCTACTGGCCCGCGACGATCCTCGACGGCGTGCCACCCGACGCCCTGGCCGCGACCGAGGAGACCTTCGGCCCGATTGCGCCGGTCGTGTCGATCGACTCGCTCGAGCGGGCGATCGAGCTGACCAACGCCTCCCCGTACGGGCTGCTGGCCGCGATCTTCACCGCCGACCTCACCCGGGGCCTGCGCTTCGCCGACGAGGCGCGCACCGGCCTGGTGAACATCAACGAGACGACGAACTACTGGGAGAACCACCTGCCCTTCGGCGGGCGGGCCGGTTCGCTGAGCGGCGTCGGACGCGTGGGCGGGCGCTACCCGTTCGCCGCGCTGACCGACGTGCAGACGGTCGTCATCGGCTGAGAGCGTCGGAGATCACGCCGGCCCGGCGGTCACCTCGGCGGCGCCGTGCCGGTAGAACGGCACGTCCTCGAGCGGCGCGAGCGGCGTGTCGCCCCGGATGAGATCGGCCGCCTTCTCGGCGAGCATCACGACGGGCGCGTAGATGTTGCCGTTGGTGACGTACGGCATCGCCGAGGCGTCGACGACGCGCAGGCCCTCGGTCCCGCGCACCCGCAGGCTCGCGGGGTCGAGCACGTCGAGCTCGCCCAGGCCCATCCGGCAGGTGCACGACGGATGCAGCGCCGTCTCGGCGTCGCGGGCCACCCAGTCGAGGATCTCCTCGTCGGACTGCACCGCCGCGCCCGGCGAGAGCTCGCCGGCGTTGAACGGGTCGAAGGCGGGCTGGGTGAGGATGCGCCGCGCGCAGGCGACGGCCTCGAGCCACTCCCGCCGGTCCTGCTCGGTCGAGAGGTAGTTGAAGCGCAGCGCCGGGTGCCGGCGGGGGTTGACCGAGATGATCTTCACCGACCCACGGGCGTCGGAGTACATCGGCCCGACGTGAACCTGGTAGCCGTGACCCTGCGGGGCCGAGCCGTCGTAGCGGATGGCAAGCGGCAGGAAGTGGAACATCAGGTTCGGGTAGGCGACCTCGTCGTCGCCGCGGACGAAGCCGCCGGCCTCGAAGTGGTTGGTCGCGCCCGGCCCGGAGCGGAAGAGCAGCCACTGCAGCCCGACCCTCGGGCGGTTGCGGTACCGCATGGCGGGAGCGACCGAGACCGGCTGCTTGGAGGCGTACTGGACGTAGACCTCGAGGTGATCCTGGAGGTTCTCGCCCACGCCCGGCACATCGGCGACCACGCCGATGCCGAGGCGGCGCAGCTCCTCGGCGTTGCCCACCCCGGAGAGCTGCAGGAGCTGGGGGGAGTTGATCGCGCCGCCGCAGAGAATCACCTCGCCGGCGCTCACCCGCCGGCGGGCACCCCGCCCCAACAGACCGGTGGTGTACTCCACCCCGACCGCGCGGGTGCCCTCGAACAGCACGCGCTCGACCATCGCGCGGCACTGCACGTCGAGGTTCGGCCGCCGCATCGCCGGGTGCAGGTAGGCCCGCGCGGCGCTCAACCGGCGCCCGCGGTGAATCGTGCGGTCGAAGGCGGCGAAGCCCTCCTGGCGGTAGCCGTTCACGTCGCTGGTCAGCTCGTAGCCGGCCTGCTGCACCGCCTCGAAGAACGCGCCGAACAGCGGGTTGGTGGCGGGGCCGCGCTCGAGCTTCAGCGGCCCGTCGCCGCCGCGCCACGCGTCGGCGCCGGCCAGGCAGGTCTCCATGCGCTTGAAATAGGGCAGGCAGTGGGCATAGTCCCAGCGCTCGAGCCCCGGATCGGCGCCCCAGCGCTCGTAGTCGAGCGGGTTGCCCCGCTGGAAGATCATGCCGTTGATCGAGCTCGAGCCCCCGAGCACCTTGCCGCGGGCGTGGTAGATCCGGCGCCCGTGCATGTGCGGCTCGGGCTCGGAGCGGTAGCGCCAGTCATACAGGGGGTTGCCGATCGGGAAGGAGAGCGCGGCCGGCATGTGGATGTAGACGTCCCAGAGGTAGTCCGGCCGGCCCGCCTCGAGCACGAGCACGCGGGTCCCGGCGTCCTCGGAGAGGCGCGCCGCCAGCACGCAGCCGGCGGCGCCGCCGCCGACGATCACGTAGCCATAGTGTCCGCCCACCCGTTCGCTCACAGCACGCTCCTGATCTCGCTCTCGAAGGTGTCGACGTGTCCGGCCGCGATCTCGGCGGCGAGCTCGGGGCGGCGCTCGGCGATCGCCCGCAGCATCGCCTCGTGCTCGTGCACTCGCTGGGGCAGGTGGGGCAACCGGTCGATGACGAGGTACCAGATGCGCAGCGACAGGTTGAAGTAGCGCTGCAGCGTCTCCTCGAGGAACGGGTTGTCGCAGGCCCGGTAGATGAAGCGGTGGATCCGGGTGTCGAGGGCCATCAGCCCCTGCGTGTCGTCGCCGCCGCGGCTCCCGCGCAGCTCCTCGATCAGGGCGAGCAGCTCCGCGCGGCCGGCGTCGGTGAGCCGCTCCGCGGCGAGCGCCGCCGCGCGCGCCTCGAGCACGGCGCGGACCTCGGTGATCTGGGCCAGGTCCTTGATGTTGATCTCAGCCGCGAAGGTGCCCCGGCGCGGGAACACGGTGACGAGGTTCTCGAGCGACAGGCGCTTGATCGCCTCGCGGATCGGTGTCCGGCCCATCTCGAGCTCGCCGCCGAGGCGGTCCTCGTCGATCGGCTCGCCCGGTTTGATCTGCAGCGTGACGAGACGATCGCGCAGCTCCTCGTAGGCGCGGTCGGCAAGCAGCGTGGGCGGTCGGTTCTCGACGTGCCCGAGCGCTGATATATCACTCATAGATCTGGAGCTTAGCCCCGGGCGAGCGCGGGATCAATCCCCGCGCGGGAATCCCCGCGCGTCAATCCCCGAGCTCGATGCGGCGGCGGTCGACGAACTCCGTGAGCTCCTCGCGGATCGCCTCGTCGAGCGGCGGGGCCTCGTAGGCGTCGAGCTTCTCGCGCCAGATCTCGGCCGCGCGCGCAGTCGTGTCCTTCGCCCCCCGTCGTGTCCAGCGGTCGAAGTTGTCGGTGCTCGACAGCAGCGGTCGGTAGAAGCACTCGCGGAAGCGCTCGAGCGTGTGAGCCGCGCCGAGGAAATGCCCGCCGGGCCCCACCTCGGTGTGGGCGTCGAAGGCGAGCGCCGCGTCGTCGAACTCGATCGGCGTGAACTCGTGGCGCAGCTCGCGCAGCAGCTCGATGTCGACGATGAACTTCTCGTAGCAGGAGACGAGGCCGCCCTCCAGCCATCCGGCGGAGTGCATCACGAAGTTCGCGCCGGCCAGGAAGGTCGGCAGGAACGTCATCAGCGACTCGTAGGCGGCCTGCGCGTCGACGACGGTCGAGGAGTTGAGCGCCCCGCCGCCGCGCCAGGGCAGGTTGAAGCGGCGCGCGATCTGGCCGGTGCAGAGGACGCCGATGCCGGACTCCGGTGTCCCGAAGGACGGCGAGCCCGACTGCATGTCGGTGTTGGAGAGGAACGAGCCGAAGACGACCGGGCAGCCGGGCCGGATCAGCTGCGTCAGCGCGATCCCGGCGAGCGCCTCGGCCATCTGCTGGGTCAGCGTGGCCGGGAGCGAGACGGGGGACATCGCGCCCATGAGCAGGAACGGGGTGATCACGACGGCCTGACCGGCCTTCACGTACTCGAACATCGCCGAGAGCATGCGGTCGTCGTAGCGCAGCGGCGAGTTGACGTTGATCAGGCTGATCGAGACCGGCGCGCGCTCGATCGCCTCGCGTCCGCCGAAGAGGATCTCCCCCATGCGGATCGTGTCGGCGGCGTTGGGCCCGCTCGTCACCGACCCCATGTACGGCTTGTCGGTGAGCGTCTGCAGCGCGAAGACCATGTCGAGATGACGGGAGTCCAGCGGCCGGTCCTCCGGCTCGCAGATCGTGCCGCCGGGGGAGTCGAGCTCGTCGAACACCTGGGAGAGCTTCACCAGGTTCTCGAAGTCCGCCATCTTCGCGTCGCGGCGCACGTCGCCCTCGCGGATGAACGGGCAGCCGTAGACCGGCGCGAAGGCCATGTGATCGCCGCCGACGGTGAGCGACTTGGCCGGGTTGCGCGCCTGCAGCTCGAACTGGGACGGCGCCTTGGCCACCTGCTCGAGGATGAAGTCGGGGTCGAAGCGAACGCGGTTCTCGTCCTCCACGGTCTGGCCGGCGGCCCGGAACAGCTCGACCGCCTCGGGCAGGAGGAACTCGATCCCGATCTCGGAGACGATCCGGCGCCAGCCGCGGTCGAGCACCTCGAGCGCGTCCTCGCTGAGGATCTCGTACCTGGGAAGTGAGTTGACGAACATGGGTGGCGAAGTATCCTAACCGTCGTGGAACACGAGTTTCAAGTATGCCCGCAGGGCGCCGCCGGCGCCACCACCGGGACGACGGCGATCGACCGCGGGGCCGACCTGCTCGTGCGGGTCCTCGAGGCCGAGGAGCCGGTGGCGGTGACCGAGCTCGCCAGCGCCGCGGGCCTGCCGAAGAGCACCGCCTCGCGCCTGCTCTCCGCGCTCGAGCGCCGTGGCCTCGTCGAGCAGGACGGCGAGCGCGGCCGCCTGCGCCCGGGGCCGGCGATCCTGCGCGTCGCCGAGCGGGGCATGCTCGAGCGCAACCTCGTCGAGTTGGCGCGGCCCGTGCTCGCCGCCCTCGCGCAGGAGAGCGGCGAGACGGTCAACCTGGCCGTCCCCGGCAGCTCGGGGGTCGAGCACCTCCTGCAGGCCGACGGACCGCACTTCCTCGGCGCGGGCCAGTGGGTGGGGCGCACCGTCGACTTTCACTGCACCGCCAACGGCAAGGTCTTCCTCGCGTTTGGGCGCGCGCTGGCGCCCGCTGGCGCAAGCGCGCTACCCAGCCACGCCCCCGGGACGATCACCGACCCGGCCGGCCTGCGCGCCGAGCTCGAGCGCGTCCGCGCCGACGGCTTCGCGACGGCCGTCGACGAGCTCGAGGTCGGGCTGGCGGCGGCCGCCGCGCCCGTCCGCGGCGCCAGCGGCGAGGTGGTCGCGGCGCTCAGCATCACCGGACCGACGCTGCGGATGACGCCGAGCCGGATCCGGGACCTCTGCCGGACACTGGTCGAGGAGTCGGACGGTCTCAGCGCCCGGCTCGGGTACATCGAGGGAGGAGCACACGCGGCATGACCGACGAAGAGATCCTGCAACTGCTGTATGAGGAGACGCTGACCGGCAACGCCCCGGCTGTCGCCAATGGAGTCAACGAAGGACTCGAGCAGGGCATGCCCCCCGAGTCGATGCTGTTCGACGCGCTGATCCCGTCGCTCGAGGAGGTCGGCGCCCGCTTCGAGCGCGGCGATTACTTCGTGCCCGAGATGCTGATCGCCGCGCGCGCGATGCAGGGCGCGCTCGACATCCTCCGGCCGCTGCTCGCCGACAATGACTCCGCCCAGATCGGCACGTTCCTGATGGGCACGGTCAAGGGCGACGTGCACGACATCGGCAAGAACCTCTGCAACATCATGCTCGAGGGCGCCGGCTTCAACGTGATCGACCTCGGGGTCAACGTCCCGCCGGAGAAGTTCATCGAGCAGATCGAGGAGCACCAGCCGGACGTCGTCGGCTTCTCCGCCTTCCTGACCACGACGATGCCGATGTTCAAGGCGAACATCAACGCCCTCGAGAAGGCCGGCCTGCGCGACCGCGTGATCGTCATGGTCGGAGGCGCCCCGGTCACCCAGGAGTACGCCGACGCCGTCGGTGCCGACGGGTACGCGGCCGATGCCTCCACCGCGGTCAAGAAGGCCAAGGAGCTGATCGAGCTGCGGCGCGAGAGGGTGCTCGTCTAGCCACGGGCTGCAGAGAGCCAACGAGGGGAGCTGCATGGAGACAGTGCTGAGGTCGCGGTCCCAGACCGTGACGATCGGAGCAGACCAGCCGTTCTGCATCATCGGCGAGCGGATCAACCCGACCGGCCGCAAGGCGTTCGCCGAGGAGCTGCGGGCGGGGGATCTCTCGCGGGTGGATGCCGACGCGCTCGCGCAGGTCGCCGCCGGCGCGAACATGCTCGACGTCAACGCCGGCATCCCGCTCGTCGACGAGGCCGCTCTGCTCGCGCAGATGATCCGTCGGGTGCAGGACGTCGTCGAGGTGCCGATCTGCATCGACTCGTCGGTGATCGAGGCGCTCGAGGCCGGCCTCGCCGCCTACGAGGGCCGGGCGCTCGTCAACTCCGTCACCGCCGAGGACGACCGGCTGGAGCAGGTGCTGCCGCTCGTCGCCCGCCACGACGCGGCGGTGATCGGCCTCACCAACGACGAGACCGGCATCCCGGCGACGGCCGAGGAGCGGCTCCGTCACGCCCGCAAGATCGTCAGCGCCGCGCAGGACTACGGGATCAAGCCGCAGGACGTGGTGATCGACCCGCTGGCGATGCCGGTGGGCGCCGATACCGAGATGGCGATGGCGACGTTCACGGCGATGCGCATGATCCGGGACGAGCTCGGCGTGAACATGTGCGTCGGCGCCTCGAACGTCTCCTTCGGACTGCCCGACCGCCCGACGCTCAACGCGGCCTTCCTGCCGATCGCGATGGCGTGCGGCCTCACGGCGGCGATCATGTCGACGGCCGACATCTGCGTGCGCAGCGCGCGGGCGGCCGACCTGCTCCTCGGCCACGACGCATGGGGGGCGAACTGGATCGCCGCGCACCGAGCGCGCCAGGCCGCTGCCGCGGAGGCCGCGTCGGCGGAGGTCGCCGCTCCGGGGGCCGCCGCGTCGTGAGTGGGGCCGCGCCGCAGCGGTCGGCCCGCCGGCGTGACTCGCGGCGCGCGGTGCCGGAGGAACTGGCCCAGCCGGGCGATGGGGCCGAGCGCGTCCGCCTGACGTTCCTGCCCGACGGGGCCGAGGTGCGCGTGCCGAGCGGCACGCCCGTCTTCGACGCGGCGAGCTGGAACGGCATCGCGATCGACTCGACCTGCGGCGGCTACGGCACCTGCAAGAAATGCAAGGTGCGCGTCGTCTCGGGAGACCTGCCGGTCGGCTCGATCGATCCGCGTGCCTTCACCGGCGGCGAACTGGCCGACGGCTGGCGCCTGGCCTGCCGCGCGATGGCCCGCGAGGACCTCGTCATCGAGGTTCCGCCGCTGCAGACACGACCCAAGGCGGCGCTCGCCGGGGTCGGCCGGCACGTGATCCTGCGCCCGTCGGTGCAGAAGCGCCACGTGGCGCTCGAGGAGCCGACGCTCGAGGATCAGCGCCCCGATCTGCGGCGGCTGCTCGACGCGATCGACGACCTCGAGCCGACCGCGTCGGTGGCGGTCCTGCGCACCCTCGGCGCGACGCTGCGCTCGGCGAACTTCGATGTGACGGCGGTGGTGGTCGACGAGGAGCTGATCGCCGTCGAGCCCGGGGACACCACGGCCCGGCGGTTCGCCATCGCCTTCGACCTCGGCACCACCACCGTGGTGGCCACGCTGCTCGATCTCGACTCGGGACAGCCGCTCGCCGTGCGCTCGATGCTCAATCGCCAGCAGCCGTTCGGGGCCGACGTGATCACGCGGGTGTCGGCGACGATGATGGACGAGACGGCCCTCGCGAAGCTGCAGGCGGCGGCCCACGGCACCCTCGCCGAGCTGACCGCCGAGGTCCTGGCCGACGCGGAGGTCGAGGCTGCCGAGGTGTACGAGATCACCGTGTGCGGCAACCAGACGATGATGCAGATCGCGCTCGGCATCGATCCCGAGCCCCTGTCGATGGCGCCGTTCATCGTCGCCACCAACCGCTTTCCCGAGGCCCGGGCCGCCGACTTCGGCGTGCCGGTCCACCCCCGCGCCCACGCCTACGTCTTCCCCTCGCTCGGCGCCTACGTCGGCGGTGACATCGTCGCCGGGATGCTCGCCACCGGGATGACCCGCGACCAGCGGCTGCGGCTGTTCATCGACGTCGGCACCAATTCGGAGATCGCGCTCGGCTCCAGCGAGCGCGTTCTGGCGACCGCCGCGCCGGCCGGGCCCGCCTTCGAGGCGGCACAGATCCGCTGTGGCATGCGCGCCGCCGACGGCGCGATCGAGGGGGTGAAGATCGACGGCGACGAGCTGCGGCTCCAGGTGATCGGTGATGTGGAGCCGGTGGGCCTGTGCGGCTCCGGCGTGGTCGACGTCGTGGCGGAGCTCGTGCACGGCGGGCTGCTCGACCACTCCGGCCGCTTCGCGGCGGTGGAGGCGGTGGCGGCGGAGCGCCCCCGGCTCGCCGAGCGCTTCGCGATGATCGGGCAGGAGCGCGTCTTCGTCCTGCACCCGCGGGGCGCCTCGGTCGAGGAGTCGGTGTTCATCTCCCAGCGCGACGTGCGCGAGCTGCAGTTCGCCAAGGCATCGATCGCCACGGGCTGGCAGATCCTGCTGCGCGACCTCGGCGTCGACGCGAGCGAGATCCAGCAGGTGCTGCTGGCCGGCAGCTTCGGTGCCTACCTGACCCCGCTGAGCGCCGTCCGCATCGGACTTGTCCCGAAACTCGCCCTCCCGCGGATCATCTCGGCGGGCAACGTCGCCGGCGAGGGGGCGAAGATCGCCGCGCTGTCGGCGCGGGAGCGGGCCGAGGCCGACGCCATCCTGCGGGAGGTCGAGTACGTCGAGCTCTCCGGCCGCGCCGACTTCAACGACCTGTTCATCGACCAGCTCGCCTTCCCGGGATGACCCGTGCGGACACGGCCGCAGGCTCGGCGCCGCGGCTCGCGGTGATCGCCTGCGGCGCGCTCGCCCTCGACGTGCGCTCGATCGCCTCGCGACGGGGCTGGGCCCTCGACCTCCACCCGGTCCCCGCGCCGCTGCACAACCGGCCCGAGCGCATCCCGGGTGCGGTGGCCGCCGAGCTCGACCGGCTCGAGGGCGCCTACGACCGGGTGGCCGTCGCCTACGGGGACTGCGGCACCTACGGCGCCCTGGATGCGCTGCTCGAGGGACGGGACGTCCACCGCCTGGAGGGCGAGAGCTGTTACGACCTGCTCGCCGGCGCGGTGGTGCGCGAGGCGATGGCGGAGCAGCCGGGCACCTACCTGCTCACCGATTTCCTCGCCCGCACCTTCGAGCACACCGTCATCCGCGAGCTCGGACTCGACCGCCACCCCGAACTGCTCGACGAGTACTTTCGCCACTACACGCGGGTCCTCTGGCTGGCCCAGCGGCCGACTCCGGCCACCCGCGCGGCGGCGCAGCGAGCGGCTGAGCGCCTGCGTCTGCCCCTCGAGGTCCGGATCGTGGGCAATGACGGGCTCGAGCGGGCGCTCGAGCGGCTGATCGAACCGCGCGTCGGCGGACATTCATAGTGTCCGCCGATGACTGCTGTCGAAACTCGATATTGGACATATCAATCTCCGGCGTCGATCATCTCATCATGCTTCCCCACCCGCCCACCCAGACGACGCTGCGCGGCGAGCCGTTCCGGCCGTTCGGCGAACCGGGGTCGACGGGGCGCGAGCACGCGCCGCGTCGGTGGCGGGAGCGTCCGTCAGCCGCGCAGGCGGCGCA
>DAIDJO010000068.1 GCA_027451345.1 Solirubrobacterales bacterium | reverse complement strand
CGACGTCGCCGTCGTGCAGGCGACCCGCGACCTGATGAAGGGCAAGTTCTTCGGCGGCGGGAACATCATCAACTCGGTCGCGACGGGCGGCGCCGGCTACGGCAAGCTCAACGCGGTCGCCAAGAAGTACCAGCCCCAGCTCCAGAAGATCCTGCAGGAGATCAAGAGCGGCAAGATCAAGAACATCCCGACGACCGTCAAGTAGTCGTCGGGCGTTCGGAAGCGCCAATCGCACCACGCCAGTGACGGATCAACCTCCAGTTCTCGAACTGCGGGAGATCACCAAGAGGTTCGGCCCGGTCGTCGCCAACGACCGGGTCGACTTCGACCTCCGGGCCGGCGAGGTGCACGCGCTCCTGGGCGAGAACGGCGCCGGCAAGTCGACGCTCATGTCGGTGCTCTACGGGCTCTACAGCCCGACCTCGGGCGAGATCCTGGTCGACGGCCGACCGGTCCGGATCGACTCGCCCAATGACGCGATCGATCTCGGGATCGGCATGGTGCACCAGCACTTCATGTTCATCCCGGTGATGACGATCACCGAGAACATCGTGCTCGGCAGCGAGCCCGTCCGGACCGGCGTCGGCCACACGCTCGGCGTCCTGGACCGCCGCACGGCGCGCGACCGCGTGCGCGAGCTCTCCGACCGCTACGGGCTCGCCGTCGATCCCGACGCGCGCATCGAGGACGTGAGCGTCGGCATGCAGCAGCGTGTCGAGATCCTTCGCGCCCTGTACCGCAACGCCCGCATCCTCGTGCTCGACGAGCCGACCGCGGTGCTGACGGCGCAGGAGATCACGGAGCTGATGGGCGTGATCCAACGCCTGAAGGCCGACGGCACCGCGATCATCTTCATCTCGCACAAGCTCGGCGAGGTGCTCGAGGTGGCCGATCGCGTGACCGTGCTGCGTCGCGGCCGCTCGATGGGCACCGTCCCCCGCGCCGGGGCGACCGAGCAGTCACTCGCCCGGATGGTGGTCGGGCGCGACGTCATCTTCCGCGTGGAGAAGGAGGAGGCCACCCCCGGAGACCCGATCCTCGAGGTGGAGGACCTCCACGTCGTCGACGACCGTGGCCTCGAGGCGGTGCGCGGAGCCACCCTGACGGTCCGGGCGGGTGAGATCGTCGCGCTCGCCGGCGTCGACGGCAACGGCCAGACCGAGCTCGTCGAGGCGATCACCGGCATTCGCGCGCCCGTGAGCGGCCGGGTCCGCGTCGACGGCGCGGACATCACCGGCCGGGGCGTCCGCCGCGCGACCGAGGCCGGAGTCGCCCACATCGCCCAGGACCGCCATCGCGTCGGCCTCGTCCTGCCCTTCACCCTCGCCGAGAACCTCGGTCTGCGGCGCTACCGCCGGCCCCCGCTCAGCCGTCTCGGGTGGCTGAACCTGCGGAGCTTCGCCGAACGGGCGGCGGGTCTGATCAGCGCCTTCGACGTGCGCGGCGGCGGCGCGGAGACCCCCGCCTACGCCCTCTCGGGCGGCAACCAGCAGAAGGTCTGCATCGCCCGCGAGATCGATTCCGAGCCGCGGCTGCTCGTCGCCCACCAGCCGACCCGCGGGCTCGACGTCGGCGCGATCGAGTTCGTCCACAGCCGTCTGATCGAACAGCGTGACGCCGGACGTGGGGTGCTGCTTGTCTCCCTGGAGTCCGAGGAGGTCCGCTCCCTCGCCGACCGCATCCTCGTCATCTACGAGGGGCGGATCGTCGCCGAGTTCCCGCCGGAGGCGAGCGAGGAGGAGCTCGGCATCGCCATGACCGGCGGTACGGTGGTGGGCGCATGAGATCGCGCACCCGGATCGCCCGCGCCGGCCGCGGGCTGTTGATCCCCCTCGTCACGGTCGTGCTCGCCTTCATCGCCGGCGGCTTCGTCGTCCTCTTCACCGGGCACGACCCGTTCTCCACCTATGGCGCGATCTTCGACGGCACCGGGCTGAACTGGCTGTTTCCGTGGGTCACCGGCACGGCGCGCACGACGGCGGCGTTCAACCTGCAGCAGACACTCGTCGCCGCCACCCCCCTGATCCTCACCGGCCTCTCCGTCGCCTTCGCCTTCCGCGTCGGCCTCTTCAACATCGGCGCCCAGGGGCAGTACACCGTCGGCGGCGTGATGGCGGTCTGGATCGGCTCGATCTTCCCGAACATGAACCCGGTGCTCCACATCGTGCTGGCGATCGCCGCCGCCGCCCTGATGGGCGCCGCGTGGGCGGCGATCGCCGGCTGGCTGCGAGCGGTCGTCGGCACTCACGAGGTGCTCTCGACGATCATGCTCAACTGGATCGCCATCTGGGTGGCGACGTACCTCTTCCAGGCCGGTGGACCGCTCCAGTCCACGACCGAGGCGGGCAACCCGGTGTCGAACACGATCGTGCCGAGCGCGCACCTGCCGGTCATCTGGGGCAACCCGCTCCTGCAGGGCCTCAGCATCGGCATCTTCATCAGCCTCGCCGCCGCCGTGGCCTTCTGGGCGATCATGAACCGCTCGACGCTCGGCTACGAGATCCGCGCCGTCGGCCACAGCCCCGACGCCGCGCGCGGCGCCGGGATCAGCGTCGCGCGCAGCTACGCCGTCACGATGGCGATCTGCGGCGTGTTCGCCGGGCTGGCCGCGGCCACCGACGTGCTCGGCTGGGAGTTCCAGATCTCCACCGGCGACCTCACGATCTCGCAGGTCGGCTTCCTCGGCATCGCGGTCGCCCTGCTCGGGCGCAACACGGCGATCGGCACCGTCGCGGCGGCGCTGCTCTTCGGGGCGCTCGAGACGGGAACCTCGGTGCGGGCGCTGAACTCGAACGTGTTCAACCCGGAGCTCGCCTCGCAGCTGACGCTGATCATCGAGGGCCTCGTGGTGCTGCTCGTCTCCACCGACCTGATCGCCGTGCGCATCCTCGGTCTTCCGGCCAAGCTCGGCCTCGGGCGACCTCGGGCCGGGACCGCGCTCGACCGCGGCGTCCCGGACGAGGCGGCCACCGCCGCGGCCGTCACCGAGGGCCTCGAGGGCAAGCTGGAGCAGGGCGTATGACGCTGAGCGTGGAACGCCCGCGCCTCGCGGCGCCCGCCGAACACCGCCGGCTCGGGTACGCCGCGGCTGGACTGGCCGCCATCGCCTGGATCCTCACCCTGCCGCCGATCCTCGTGCGCACCCCCCTGCCGTCGATCGTGCTCGGACTGCTCGCCGCGCTGGTCGGCGTCGTCGTCGCGACCGACCCCAGCCACCGCCGACTCGGCGCCTGCGCCGCGGGGCTCGGCCTGATCGCGATCCCGCTCGCGCTCGCCATGACGAACCAGACCGCGGCGAACGTGCGCATCGTCTTCACGTGGTCCGCCGTGGTCGCCTCCGGCCTGACCTTCGCCACACCGCTCATCTTCGGCGCGCTCGGAGGCATCATCTCGGAGCGGTCCGGCGTGGTGAACATCGGCCTCGAGGGCATGATGCTGATGGGCTGCTACTTCGGGATCTTCGGGGCCGACATCGCCCACACCTGGCTGATCGGCGCGGTGCTCGGGATGGCGGCGGGCGGCCTGCTCGCCCTCGTCCACGCCTACTTCTCGATCCACCTGCGGGCCAACCAGGTCGTCTCCGGGACCGCGGTCAACCTGCTGGCGGTCGGGCTCACGGGCTACCTCTTCATCGCCCAGTACGGGGACAACGGGACCCCCGGCACCCTGCCCCAGGTCCCGAACGTGAACCTTCCCGTGGTCACGCACGTCGTCTTCTTCGGGGACGCGTTCGGCCACACCAACCTCCTGACCTGGGTCGGGCTGCTGCTCGTTCCCGTCGTCTGGTGGTTCCTCTTCCGCACCCGCGCCGGGCTGCGCCTGCGCGCGATCGGCGAGCAGCCCCTCGCCGCCTCGACCGTTGGCCTGCGGGTGATGGCGACGCGGTACGTCGCCGTCACGGTCTCCGGCGTCTTCGCCGCGCTCGGCGGCGTCTACCTCTCCGACGGCTTCGACGGCTCGTTCAACTTCAACATGACCGACGGGCGCGGCTTCATCGCGCTCGCCGCGGTCATCTTCGGCAAGTGGAACCCGTTCGGAGCGCTCGGCGCGGCGCTCCTCTTCGGCCTCTCGAGCGCCCTCGCCTACCGCCTGCAGACGTTCTCGCAGACGCTCGGCACCCTGTTCTTGGCGCTGCCCTACGCGCTCACACTGATCGCCGTGGCGGGGCTGATCGGGCGCTCGCGCCCGCCGGCCGCCTCCGGCATCCCGTACGTGAAGGAGTAGCGACCGTGTCGGTCGCCCGCCTCTCCATCACCAGCCTCTCGGACACCGGCGAGCGCCTCTCCGACGAGGTCGAGCTCTACCAGCGCACGTACACGACGCTGCTGCGCTCGAGCGGCGAGACGCGCCTGCGCGTGCTCGAGCCCTCCCACCGCGCGATGCGCTCGAGCCTGCACTCGCTCGCCGCCAGCGAGGAGCTCGACCTGGGCGCGTTCCTCTACGCGATCAGCCGTCTGCCCCAGGCGATCGCCGGAGCCCAGCGCGTCGTGATGGGCCAGTCGGCGGAGGCGCTGATCGCCGACGGACTCGACGTCAGCCGCTGGCCGGTGGCCGAGTCGCCGGCCCGGCGCCGGCGCTGGTACGTCGGCCCGGACGGCCTGCTCGCCGTCCTGCTCGCCAGCTCCTCCGACGTCGACGACCTCGTGCCGACGCTCGTGGCCTACCAGATCGAGTGGAACAAGATCCACCTGCGGCTCACCGGAGCCGCGCCCGCGCTCGGCGGGGATCCCGACGCGGCCGCCTGCGCGGAGCTGCTGAGCGGCACGGCCGAGGACTGGCAGCGCCTGCGCGAGGTCTGGGGCCCCCGCTTCGGGGAGCAGCTCGCCCAGATCCGCGAGCACCACCTCTCGCTGCGGATCAGGATGCTCGGGGGCAGCCACACCGGGTACGCCCGGATGACGCGGCGCTGGTGGGCGCCGGTCCAGGACACGCTCGACGCCGACGAGCGCTCCGGCGCCGCCGGTGGCCAGCGGGCCATCGGCGGCGAGGACGGCGGTGGTGATCAGCCGCTCTACTTCGTCTCGTCCAACACCCACAGCCTCGTCAACATCGCGACGGGTGTCGCCCGGGAGCGCGAGCCCCAGCTGATCGAGTTCGTCGAGTCGCTGCCGCCGGAGGATGTGCTGCACGAGGAGCTGCGGCGCTTCCGCTCCGGGAAGACCGAGGGCTCCTGGGAGAACTTCCTCTACTACGTGGCCCGACAGTGGTTCGACGCGCGCGGCGAGCAGGGCGCCATCGAGCGGCGCGAGGCCGAGGCCGCCTACGGGGTGCGGCACCTGCGCAGCGGCACCGCCCTGCGGGTCTCGGCCCAGGTGATCCCCCTGAGCGCGCTGAGCGTGACGTCGCTGGACCCGCGGCTCGGCGCGGTGGACGCCGCGGCGCTCGCCGCCAGCCGCGCCCGGATCGTCAACATCGACTACCCGCTCGGGCTGGCGGCGTACAACATCCTGCGCGAGGTGGCGGTCGACGCATCCGGGCTGCGCGGCGTGTACGTGCTCGGCAAGGCGGCGACCCTGAACGCGGACGTGGGCGATGTGCTGATCTCGAGCGTCGTCCACGACGAGCACAGCCGCTCGACCTACTGGCTGGACAACGCCTTCAGCGTCGATGACCTGGCCGCCGACCTGCGCTTCGGCACGGGGCTCGACAACCAGCGCGCCGTGACGGTGAAATCGACCTTCCTGCAGAACCGGGCGTACCTCGACTTCTACTACCGCGAGGCGTTCACCGTCGTCGAGATGGAGGCCGGCCCGTTCCTGAACGCCGTGTACGAGCTCGCCGACCCCGATCGCTTTCCGGTCGGTGAGGCGGTCAACTTCTCGAAGCTGCCGATCGACCTCGGCATCATCCACTACGCCTCCGACACCCCGTACACGCAGGCGCGAACCCTGGGCGCGCGGGGCCTGTCGTACTACGGCATGGACTCGACCTACGCCTCGTCGCTGGCGATCCTGCGGCGCATCCTGCGCCTCGAGGGACTCCTCGGTTAGGCGGAGGCGGGCATGCCGCGCGCCTTCGTCATCGTGCTCGACGCCTGCGGTGTCGGCGCGCTGCCCGACGCCGACAGCTACGGCGACCCGGGCTACTGCAACACGCTGCAGCATGTCGCCGAGCTCGCGGGGGGCCTTGACCTGCCGGTGCTCGAATCACTCGGCCTCGGTTGCATCGAGCCGCTCGCCGGGGTCGATGCCGTCTCCACGCCGGCGCTGCACGGCCGGCTGCGGCCGCTCGGGCCCGGCAAGGAGTCGGTCACCGGGCACTGGGAGCTGATGGGCGTCGTGCCCCCCGCGCCGCTGCCCACCTACCCGCGGGGATTCCCGAAGGAGGTGCTGGCCGCCCTCGAGCGCGCCGTCGACCGGCGGTTCTGCTGCAACCGGCCCTACAGCGGCACGGAGGTGCTCGAGGACTTTGGCGAGCATCATCTGCGCACCGGGGAGCTGATCCTCTACACCTCGGCCGACTCGGTGCTCCAGGTCGCGGCCCATCACGACGTGATCGACGAGCCGAGCCTGCACCGGCTGTGCGCGACCGCGCGCGAGGTGATGACCGGGGAGCACGCCGTCGGCCGGGTGATCGCCCGACCGTTCACGGGCTCCCCCGGGGCGTTCACCCGCACCACCGGTCGCCACGACTACTCGCTGCAGCCGCCGTCCCGCTCCCACCTGCAGGAGCTCGCCGACGCCGGCGTCCCCGTGCACGGCGTCGGCAAGATTCGCGACCTCTTCGCGGGGGTGGGCGTCGAGCACACCCACCCGGGGGCGACGAACCCGGAGGCGATCGCCTCGGTGACCGAGCTCGTGGGCTCGCTCGACGCCGGGCTCGTCTTCGCCAACCTCGTCGACACCGACCAGGTCTACGGCCACCGCCATGACGTCCCCGGCTTCGTCGGAGCGCTCGAGGCGATCGACGCGGCCGTGGGCGGCTGGCTCGAGCGGCTCGGCGAGGACGACCTGCTGATCCTCACCGCCGACCACGGCGTCGACCCGACCTCGGGCCACACCGATCACACACGGGAACACGCGATGCTGCTCGCGCGCTTCGCCGGAGACGGCGGACGCCGGCACGACGGCCCGCTCGCCGACGTCGGCGCCAGCGTGCTGCGCTGGCTGACCGGGCGTGACGCGCCGGAGCTGCCCGGCGAGCCGTTCCTGTGAGGGCTCCGGCCGCGCTGCGACTCGGCAAGGAGGCGGGCGCCACCGTCCACGTCCGGATCGACGAGCGGATCGGCTGAAACCGAGCCCGGGCGGCCGCTACGCGCCGACCGGGTGCCAGGCCGTCTTCAGCTCGGTGACCGCGGTGAGGCGCTCGAGCGCGTCGTCGGTCGCCTGCTCGTAGGAGACCGCCCCGGGGTGATGGCTCGCCCGTTTGATCGTCTCGGCGGCGAGCCGGTCGAGCTCGGTCCCGAGCTCGTGATCCCCGGAGGCATCGACGATCGCGTTCAGGTCACGGTGCCCACCGAGGGCGAGGGCGAGCTCGCGGCGGCGCCCGGAGAGAAGGTTGATCACCCCGCCGGGCAGGTCGGAGACGCCGAGCGCCTCGGCCAGGTCGAGACCCGCGTGCGGGCGGGTCTCGGAGAGGATCGCCACCACCGCGTTGCCCGCCGCGAGCGCCGGCGCGACCTCGGCGACGAGCCCGAGCAGCGACGGCTCATCCGGGGCGATCACCCCGACGACGCCGGTCGGCTCCGGGAGCGTGAAGGAGAGGAACGGCGCGGCGACCGGGTTGATGCCGCCGAGCACGGGCGCGAGCTTGTCCGTCCAGCCGGCGTAGTGCACGAGCACATCGATCGCCGCGTCGAGCTCGGCGTCGGCGTCGGCTCCGCCGTCCAGGACGGCCGTCAGCTGCGCGCGGCGGGACTCGACCGCCTCCGCGGCCCGGTACAGGATCTGCCCGCGGTTGTACGCCGTCCGTGCCGCCCACGGCCCGGACGCCCGTCGTGCCGCAGCCATCGCGTCGCGCACATCCTTGCGCGAGGCGCGCGGAAGGTTGACCTCCCCGACGAGGTCGGAGCGCCCGGACTCGGAGCGCACGAAGGCGCCGCCGATCCACAGCTTGTAGGTCTTGCGCACCGGGATCCGCGTCACGGCGAGCGCACCACCCGCAGGTACGGGCGCAGGCCGGCCGGCCCACCCTCCCGTCCGAAGCCGGACTCCTTGTACCCCCCAAAGGCCGCCGTCGGGTCGAAGTGGTTGTAGGTGTTCTGCCAGACGACGCCGGCGCGCAGCGCGCTCGCCACCTCGAAGGCCTTGGCCCCCTTGTCGGTCCAGATCCCCGCGGCGAGCCCGTACCGGGAGTTGTTCGCCTTCTGGATCGCCTCCGCCTGGGTGCGGAAGCTCAGCACCGACACCACCGGGCCGAAGATCTCCTCCACCGCGATCCGGTGGGCCGGGGCAACGTCGGTGAAGAGCGTCGGCGGGAACCAGTAGCCGTGCTCGGGCAGGTCGCAGGCGAGGCTGCGCCGGACCGCGCCCTCCGCCTCCCCCGCCGCGACGAGCGCCTCGATGCGGGCGAGCTGCTCGGCCGAGTTGATCGCGCCGACGTCGGTGTTCTTGTCGAGCGGGTCGCCGACCCGCAGACGCGCCATCCGCGCCCACAGCTTGGCGATCACCTCGTCCATCACGCTCTCCTGGACGAGCAGGCGCGAGCCCGCGCAGCAGACGTGACCCTGGTTGAAGAAGATGCCGTTGACGATCCCCTCGACGGCCTGGTCGAGCGCCGCGTCCTCGAAGACGATGTTCGCCGACTTGCCCCCGAGCTCGAGCGTCAGCTCGACGCCGCGGCCGGCGAGCGCGCCCTGGATGTCGCGCCCGACCGCGGTCGAGCCCGTGAAGGCGACCTTGTCGAGCCCCGGCGAGCGCACGAGCGTGGCGCCCACCTGGCCGTCACCGGGCAGGATCGCGACGACCCCCGGGGGCAGCTCCGCCTCCTGGCAGATCTCGGCGAGCAGCAGCGCGGTGAGCGGCGTCGTCTCGGCCGGCTTGAGGATCGCGGTGTTGCCGCAGGCGAGCGCGGGCGCGAGCTTCCAGGCCGCCATCAGCAGGGGGAAGTTCCAGGGGACGATCTGGGCGACGACCCCGAGCGGCGCCACCTCGCGCGCCGCGACCCCGTAGCGGAGCTTGTCGGCCCAGCCGGCGTAATGGAAGAAGTGGGCGGCGGCGAGCGGAACGTCGACATCCCGGGACTCGCGCAGCGGCTTGCCCCCGTCGAGGGTCTCGCACACGGCGAGCTCGCGCGCCCGCTCCTGGATCAGCCGGGCGATCCGGAACAGGTACTTGCCGCGCTCACGGTCCGGAAGCGCAGCCCAGCGGGGCTGCGCGGACCTCGCGACCTCGAGCGCGCGCGCGACATCCGCCGGGCCCGCCCAGGCGATCTCGGCGATCGGCTCCTCCGTGGCGGGGTTGATCGTCGGCTCGTGCCGACCCTCGGCCGGCTCGCGGAAGGCGCCGTCGATGAACAGGCCGTAGCGGTCGCGCAGGCGCAGGTGATCGGTCGCCTCCGGCGCCGGCGCGTAGTTCCAGACGGTGCTCTGCCGGGGTTCGACGGTCATTCGATCGAGAAGTCCTCGCCGCGACCGTACCGGCCGTCCTGGGTCTTCGCGTACTGCATCAGCAGGTCGTTCAGCACCGAGGAGGCACCGATCCGCAACCGCTCCGGGGTGAGCCACTCGTCGCCGAGCGTCTCCTTGACGAGGACGAGCCGGTGCAGCGCCGCCTTGCTCGTGGAGACGCCGCCCGCCGCCTTGAAGCCGACGATGCGTCCCGTGCGCCAGGCGTGGTCGCGGATCGCCTCGAGCATCACCAGGCAGACCCCGGGCGTGGCCCCCGCGGAGGCCTTGCCCGTCGAGGTCTTGATGAAGTCGGCGCCGGCCTCCATGGCGAGCATCGAGGCGTGGCGGACGTGCTCGTAGGAGCCGAGCTCTGCGGTCTCGAGGATCACCTTCAGGTGGGCGTCGCCGCACGCCTCCTTGATGCGCTCGATCTCGCGCATCACCCGGGCGTCGTCGCCGGCCAGGAACGCCTCGCGCGAGATCACCATGTCGATCTCCTCGGCCCCGGCGGCGACGGCGTCCTCGGTGTCGCGGAGCTTCGCCTCGAGCGAGACCTGTCCGGCCGGGAAGCCGGTGGCCACCGACGCGGTGGCCACCCCGGTCCCGGCGAGCGCCGCCCGCGCGACCGCGACCATCGCGGAGTACACGCAGATCGCCGCCACCGACGGAATCTCCGGCATCGTCGGGGCGGGGCAGACGGCCTTGGCGCAGAGCTGCCGCACCTTGCCGGCGGTGTCGGCCCCCTCGAGTGTCGTCAGGTCGAGCATCGAGACGGCGAGGCGGATCCCCTGCTGTTTGGCCGTCGTCTTGATCGAGCGCGCGCCGAGGGCGGCGGCGCGCTCCTCGATCCCGACGCGGTCGACGTGGGCGAGTCGGCGGCTCATCTGGCCCTCGAGGCTAGCTCACGCACGCGGGCGTTTCCACGCGGCGCACGGCGAGGTGCGACGTCGAGCGGGACCCGGCGTGCGGCGCTCAGAGGGTGCCGAAGACCCGGTCCCCGGCATCGCCGAGGCCGGGACGGATGTAGGCGTGATCATCGAGGCCACGGTCGACGGCCGCGGTCCAGATCCGCACGTCCGGATGCGCCGCGCGGACCGCCTCGATCCCCTCCGGGGCCGAGACCAGGCACACGAGCCCGAGCCGCTGTGCGCCGGCCTCCCGCAGATGCGCGAGCGCGTTGACGGCGCTGCCGCCGGTGGCGAGCATCGGGTCGAGCACGAACACCCAGGACTCGGCGAGCCCCGGGGGCAGCCGCGAGTAGTAGTCGACCGGCTTGTGCGCCGCCTCGTCGCGCGCCATCCCCAGGTGACCGACGCGGGCCTCCGGCAACAGCCGCAGGAAGCCGTCGACCATGCCGAGGCCGGCGCGGAGCACCGGCACGACAACGACCTGGGCCGAGAGGCGGGCGCCCCGCGTCGTCTCCAGCGGAGTCTCGACCTCGACCTCGCGGACGGGCAGCTCGCGCGCGACCTCCACGGCGAGGATCGCGGCGCACTCGAACATCGCGTGGCGGAAGCTCGGCCACCCCGTGGCGCGGTCGCGCAGGACGGTCAGGCGGTCGGCCAGCACCGGGTGCTCGACAACGGTGAGTCGCGGCGTCATGCCGCGCGATCCTAGCGAGCGACCCACGCCGTTACGATGCCGGGATGCCCGCCGATCCGCAGGAGCTGCTCGAGGCCGCGGAGCGCGTGATGCGTCGTGCTCACGTCCCGTACTCCCGCTTTCCGGTCGGCGCCGCGCTGCTCGGCGGCGCCGGCGCGATCCATGTCGGCGCGAACGTCGAGAACGCGGCCTACCCCCAGTCGCAGTGCGCCGAGGCCTCCGCGATCGGGGCGATGGTGGCCGCCGGGGAGACCCGGATCGCGGCCGTCGCGGTCGTCGCCGAGCGCGTGGAGCACTGTCCGCCATGCGGCGGCTGCCGCCAGCGGCTCGCCGAGTTCGCCGCGCCGGACACCCCGGTCTACCTCGGCCGCCCGGGCGCCGTGCCGCGCGTGACGACGGTCGGCGAGCTCCTGCCGCTCGCCTTCTCGGCCGACGCCCTGCCCGGCGGCGGGGCGGGGGCGGAATGAGCGACGGCTTCCGGCCGCACGTCGGGGTCATTCTCGGCTCCGGCCTCGGCGCCGTGGCCGCCGCCGTGGAGCACCCGCGGACGACCGGCTACGCCGAGCTGCCCGGATTCCCGCGACCGACCGTCGAAGGGCACGCCGGCCAGGTCGTCCAGGGCCAGATCGGTGGCGTGCCCGTCGCCATCCTGCAGGGGCGCGCCCACCTCTACGAGGGGGGCCCGATCGACGAGCTGCGCGAGCCCGTCCGCTGGCTGCGGCGCGCGGGCGCCGAGATCCTCGTCCAGACGAACGCGGCCGGGTCGCTGCGCGCCGAGGTCGGCCCGGGCTCGCTGATGGCCATCACCGACCACATCAACCTGACGGGCACCAACGTCCTGATCGGACCCAACGACGACCGCATCGGTCCCCGCTTCCCGTCGATGGGTCGCGCGTACGACCCCGAGCTGCTCGACGAGCTGCGCGCGGCGGCGGCGCAGACCGGGGTGGCGCTGGCCGAGGGCGTCTACACCGGATGGTCGGGGCCCGCCTTCGAGACGGCCGCGGAGATCCGCGCGATCCGCATCCTCGGCGGTGACGCCGTCGGCATGTCGACCGTGCACGAGACGCTCGTCGCGCGCCACTGCGGCCTGCGGGTGGCGGCGATCTCGGTGATCACGAACCTGGCCGAGGGCATGAGCGAGGTGCCGCTCAGCCACGAGCAGACGCTCGCGGATGCCGCGCGCGCCGCCGAGGCGCTCGTGCGGCTGCTCGTCGCCTTCATCCCGCGGCTGGCGGCCCGCTGATGCTCGTCCCCGAGCTGATCCGCCGCAAGCGCGACGGGGGGGAGCTCGCCCCCGAGGAGATCGAGGCGCTCGTGGCGGGCATCACCGACGGCAGCGTCACCGACGCGCAGGTCGGGGCGCTCGCCATGGCGATCGTCTGGCGCGGGATGACCGCGCCGGAGCGGGTCGCCCTCACCGGGGCGATGATGCGCTCGGGTGAGGTGCTCGACTGGCACGACCCGGCGCGCGGGCCCGCGCTCGAGGGCCCGGTGCTCGACAAGCACTCCACGGGCGGGGTCGGGAACAAGGTGAGCCTGCTCCTCGCGCCGATCGTCGCGGCGTGCGGCGGCGCGGTGCCGATGATCTCGGGACGCGGGCTCGGGCACACCGGAGGCACCCTCGACAAGCTCGAGTCGATCCCGGGATACGACGTCACGCCGACGCCGGACCGGCTGCGGGCGGTGGTGCGCGACGCCGGCTGCGCGATCATCGGCCAGACCGGCGCGCTCGCGCCGGCCGACCGCCGGCTCTACGCGATTCGCGACGCGACGGGGACCGTGGAATCGCTCTCCCTGATCGTCGCCTCGATCCTCTCCAAGAAGCTCGCGGCGGGGCTCGACGCGCTCGTCATGGATGTCAAGGCCGGCTCCGGCGCGTTCCTGCCGTCGCTGGAGGAGACGCGTGAGCTGGCCCGGGCGATCGTCGATGTCGCGCGCGGCAACGGACTGCCCACCACCGCCCTGCTCACCGACATGAACCAGGTGCTCGGCCGCACGGCCGGCAACGCGGTCGAGGTGCGCGAGTCGATCGAGGCGCTCACCGACCCGGCGGGCGCCGACCCGCGACTGCTCGAGGTCACGCTGGCCCTCAGCGCCGAGCTGCTCGTGCTCGGCGGACTCGCGGCCGACCCGGTCGCGGCGCGGGCCGCGGCCGACCGAGCCCTCGCCGGCGGCGCGGCCGCCGACCGGTTCGCGGCGATGGTGGCCGCGCTCGGGGGGCCGAGCGACCTGCTCGAGTCCCCCGGGCGGCACCTGCCCACGGCCGCGGTCGTGCGGGCCGTCGAGCCGACGCAGGAGGGCGTCGTGAGCGGCATCGACGTCCGCGCCGTCGGCGTGGCGATCGTGGCGCTGGGGGGCGGACGCGCGCGCGAGACCGACCCGGTGGATCACGCCGTCGGCCTCACCGAGGTGGCGGCGCTCGGCGCGGCGGTCGCCCCCGGGGGACGGCCGCTGGCCGTGCTGCACGCCCGGGACGAGGCCGGGTTCGAGCGCGCGGCGCAGGCGGTTCGCGCCGCCTTCAGCGTCGGTGGGAGCGCTCCGGCGGACCGGCCGGTGCTCGAGCGCATCGGCTGACCGCGGCCGAGGCTCCGCCGGACGCGACGGGCGATCCGCCGCGCGCCGGAGGCGGCCCGGGCGCGGCGCGCGGCTACCGCTTCGTCGCGGTCAGGACGAGCACCGCGGGCAGCCCCAGGTAGGCGGCGGCCGTCGCCTCCGGCACGTGGCGGAAGGCCCGCCGCTTGGCGCCGAGCTCGCGCTCGCTGAGCGTCGGCTCGACGCAGCGCTCGAGCCGCAGCCCGCTGGCGGCAAAGGCCGCGAGGTAGTCCCCGTGCAGGTGCGGGTGCTCGCGCACGAAGCCCCGGCTGCCGTCGGCCGCGGAGAACGGGGCGTTCCAGCCGAGCAGCGCCTGAAACGGGTGGAGCACCGAGATGAGCAACCGGCCCCCGGGCCGCAGGACGCGGGCGAGCTGGCCCACCGCCCCGTCGAGCGAGGGCAGATGGGAGAGCGCCAGCCCGCAGACGACCGTCTGGAAGCGCTCGTCGGGGAACGGGAGCTCGCGCAGGTCGGCGACCGCGAAGCTCGCCTCCGGCACGTTCGCGCGCGCGACGGCGAGCATCTCGGGGGTGAGGTCGACCCCGGACACCTCGTGCCCGAGCTCGACGAGCGCGCGGGCGTGGCGGCCGGTGCCGCAGGCGGCGTCCAGGGCCGGCCCGGGCGGCACCTCGCGGAGCATGGCGCCGACGACCGCCGCCTCGATCGCCACCACCGGGTTGCCCGGCTCGTCGTAGGAGTCCGACCAGATCGCGTAGCCGGACGCGGCGTCGTGCTCCGGCGTCGCCTCCGCGCCGTCGAGCGCGGGGTCGTCGAGCACCGCGCGCAGCTCGCGCAGACGCTGCGCGGCCGCCTCGTCGGTGCCGTCGTAGAGGTTGCGGAGCAGGGCGAGGCCCTCGACCCCGGCGATCAGTTCACGCAGCGCGACGTGACGGGTCATGGCAGGCGAGCGACGTGACGGGTCATGGCAGGCGAGGCTACCGTCCGGGCCAGCGCCGGCCTCGGGTCATGTGCGAAAGTGCAACCGATGATCGCCAAGGCCGAACTGCACGTCCACCTCGAGGGCACCGCCACGCCGGAGCTGGTCGCGCGCATCGCCGCGCGCAACGGCGTCGAGCTGCCCGCCGGCATGCTCGCGCAGGACGGACGCTTCCACTACACGAACTTCCTGCACTTCCTGGACACCTATGACCTCGCCGCGAGCGTCATCCGCACCGCCGAGGACTACCGCGACATCACCTACGAGTACCTCGCCTCGGTGGCCGAGGAGGGGGGCATCTACGTCGAGCTCACCGCCTCGCCCGATCACGCGGCGCTCGTCGGCCTCAGCGACGAGGAGCACTACGCGGGCATCGCCGCCGGCATCGACGACGCGCGGCGGGATCACGGCATCGAGGCGCGCGTCCTGCTCTCCGCGGTGCGGAACTTCGGCGTCGATGCGGCGCTGCGGGTCGCCCGCCACGCGGCGCAGCGGCCCCACCCCTACGTCGTCGGCTTCGCGCTCGCCGGCGACGAGCGCGTCGCCCCGGGCCAGTTCGCCGAGGCGTTCGCCATCGCCGCCGACGCCGGTCTCGGGTGCACGGTCCACGCCGGGGAGTGGCAGGGGCCCGACAGCATCCGCGAGGCGCTGCGGCTGCCGGTCACCCGGCTCGACCACGGCGTGCGCGCGATCGAGGATCCGACGCTCGTGCGCGAGCTGGCCGAGCGCCACATCACCCTGAACACGTGCCCGACGAGCAACGTCGTGCTCGGCGTGTTCCCCTCCTT
>DAIDJO010000067.1 GCA_027451345.1 Solirubrobacterales bacterium | reverse complement strand
GGCGTCCGCGACCGCGTCGGCCCCGCCGCTCAAGCGCGCCGCGGCGGCCCGCCGCGGCGGCTGAGACCGGCGTCGGCGCCAGGGCCGGACTCGGCCCCGCCCGCCCGGGGGCCGGCGCGCCGGTGCCGAGCGCCGCTCCCGCGTTCAGGCGGACGCGTCGGATTCGAGCTCGGGGGAGCGCAGCCGTGCCGCGCTCCAGCCGCCGCGCCGCGCCGCCGGCCGGACGCGCCCGGCGCTGAACACGATGGCGTCGTAGGCGATGAACTTCGCCACGAACAGCACCCCCTGCACGAGCACGTAGGCCAGTGTGACGAGCAGCACGCGCAGCGTGTGATCGTGCGCGAGGTGGCCGCGCAGGTACGCGTCGGCCCAGCCCGTGCCGGCGGAGGAGGCACCCAGTGCGATGAGCGAGATCAGCGCGTAGCCGACCACCTCGCGCGCCACGTCCATTTCGCCGGTTCGCTCCCACGCCCAGCGGCGGTTCAGGATCCAGTTGGGCAGGGCGCCGGCGATGAAGGCGAGGATCGAGGCGGCCGTCGTCCCCGCTCCGGCGTCGAGCAGGAGCGCGAAGGCGATCACGCTCGTCAGCAGCGCGACGACCGAGCCGATCGCGTACCGCGTCACCTTGACCACGAACCGCGCGGGCCGCGGCGAGGCGGTCGTGGGATGGCGCGGCACCCGGCCAGGATACTTCGTATCGTGGCCCGGACATGCGTGTGCAGCCGGCAGCCGAGCGGCTGACGCTCGACGACGATCTGGTGATCGCCGGGGACAACCTCTCCGTGCTCGAGCGGCTGCCGGTGGGCACCTTCGACCTGGTCTACCTCGACCCGCCGTTCAACACCGGCCGGGCTCAGCGGCGTGAGCGGCTCGAGGTGACCCGGGCGCCGGACGCCGAGGGTCCGGGCGCCCGGACCGGTTTCGGCGGTCACCGCTACCGCAGCCGGCTGCTGCAGAGCCTCAGCTACGACGACGCCTTCGGCGACTACCTCGCCTTCCTCGAGCCGAGGCTGCGCCGCGCGCGCGAACTGCTCGCCCCCCACGGCTCGCTGTACTTCCACATCGATTACCGCGAGGCGCACTACTGCAAGCTGCTGCTCGACGAGATCTTCGGTCGCGAGGCGTTCCTCAACGAGCTGATCTGGGCCTACGACTACGGGGCCAAGCCGCGGCGCCGCTGGCCCGCCAAGCACGACACGATCCTCGTCTACGTTCGCCAGCCGGGCGCCCACCACTTCGACTGCGATGCCGTCGAGCGGGAGCCGTACATGGCGCCCGGACTGGTGAGCGCCGAGAAGGCGGCCCGGGGGAAGCGGCCCACCGACGTGTGGTTCCACACGATCGTCCCGACCAATGGGCGCGAGAAGACGGGCTACCCGACGCAGAAGCCGGAGGGCGTGCTGCGCCGCATCGTGGCCGCCTCCTCGCGGCCCGGCGGGTGGTGCCTGGACCCCTTCGCCGGCTCCGGGACGCTGGGGGCGGTCTGCCAGGGGCTCGGCCGCCGCTTCGTGCTCATCGACAGCAGCCCGACGGCGGTCGACATCATGCGCGAGCGGCTGGGCCGGTCGGCGCCGGCGGCCACCTCAGTGGCGGCCGTACCGGGCGATCAACGGCTCGATCCAGTCACGTAGCTCGTCGCTCCAGAGGTCCGGCACCTCAAAGCTCGCGTCACCGTGGGGAGTGCGCACGACGAGACGCGCGCGCGGCTGGCGGTGGCGCCGCCGCACCCGCAGGTTCGGCACCTCGAGCGTCTCGATCTCGTCCCACACGAGCCGGCCGATGATCTCGTTCGGGCCGTGCAGGATGTCGAGTCCCTCCGCGGAGAGTCGCACGCTGAGGCCGTCGCGCTTCGTCGGCAGGTTCGCCACGCCGCCGAGGTGAATCGCCGGGAACGTCGCCTCGGTGACCGGGGTCGCGGGCTCCGCCGGCTCCACCGCCGCGTCGCCCTCGGACTCGACGGTCGCCACCGTGTCGGTCGCGTCCCCCTGCACCGGGCCCGCCGCGTCGCCCTCGGGCTCGACGGTGGCCACCGGGGCGGTCGCGTCGCCCTCTGCCGCGGGGAAGGGGTTGACCGGCACGGGCGGCAGCGGCTCCCGCCGGAAGGTCGCCTCCACGTCGTAGGCCTGGGTCTCGTCCTGGATCGGGTCCGGCTCGGGCAGCAGTTCGAGCACGACGTCGTCGGCCTCGACGGTCTCGAGCCGGTCGGACACCGGCTCGCTCGCTTGCTCGGGCGTCTCGCCGGGCGCCTCCACTGCCTCGACGGACTCCACGCGCTCGACCGCCTCCAGCGGCTCCAGCGGTTCGGCCGACTCCGAGGGCTCGACCGCCTCGAGCGCTTCCAGCGGTTCCACCGCCTCCGAGGACGCGGCCGCGTTCGGCGCCTCCGCGACGATCCCTCCCGCCGGCCGCCACGGCTCGCCGTCGCTCACCGGCAGCGGGATGGGTCGGGCGATCAGCTCGGCGAGGCTCTGCTCATAGGACGGGGCGCCGACCAGCTCCTGGGCACGGGTCACCGCCGGGTGGTTGAGCGCCTCGGGCACGCTCAGGCCGAGCTCGTCGGAGGCGACGCGGGCCAGTGCGCGGCGCCACTGCAGACCGTCGGCCCGGTCGACCGCCGCCTGAACCATCGCCTCGATCCGCTCGTCGTCGAGCGAGACGAGGTCCGCGTGGGCGGCCGCCGCGTCGCCATAGGCGTTCCGCATCCGCTCGACGAGCGCCTCGCGTCCGCGGGCCGCGATCCGCTGCGCCTGCGTCTCGACGTCGACCTGGATCCCCGTCATATCCGTGCCTCCTCTAGAAACGACTTGACCTCCTCGAGGAAGGCCGCCGCGTGGTGTCCGTAGACGATTCGATGATCGACCGCGAGGGAGAGCTGCATCGTACGGCCGGGCGCCACGACGCCGTCCCGCACCACGGGCACGTCGCGGACCGGGCCGAAGGCGAGCGCTCCCGCCTGGGTGGGGAGCACGAGCGGCGTCACGGCCAGGATGTCGTACTCGCTCGAGTCGATCACCGTGAACGTCGCACCGGCCAGCTCCGAGGGATGCAGCTCCGTCTCGCGCGCTCGGCCGTACAGGTCGGCGAGCTCCCCGCCGATCGCCGCCGCCGGCTTCGCATCCGCGTCGAAGATCGTCGGCGTCACGTGGAGCCCGTCGCTGACCAGCGTCACCCCGACGTTCACCCGCGAGTAGAGCTCGTACCGGCCGTCCCGGTAGGCGCCGTTGACCCGCGGGATGCTGCGCAGGGCGTGGGCCGCGGCGGCGATCACGGCCGCCGTCACCCCGCAACCGACCTCGAGCTCCCGGGTGAGGAGCGCGTCGACGTCGGCGATGCTGCTGTACTCGACCGTCGGTACCGTGGCGCGGCTCTCGGCGCTGCGGCGGGCGAGTGTCCGCTCGTGCCGGTTGAGCTCGGTGGTGGTGACCTCCCCCTTCAACCCGCGGTCGGAGGTGGGGGTGTCGTGATCACTCATCGCCCCGGGACGATAACCGGAAGGCCACCCGGACGGGACCGACCGCGCGCCGGTCCCGGAACGGCGGGCGCGCTACCCGTGGATCAGCCAGCCGTCGAGCGCGCGCGCGGCCTCCATCACGGCCTCCGACATCGTCGGGTGGCCGTGGATGATCCGCGCGACCTCGGGGAAGCCGCCCTCGAGCAGCCGGGCGTTGACGAGCTCCTGGATCAGCTCGGTGGCCTTTGCGCCGATGATGTGGCCGCCGAGCAGCTCCCCGTACTGGCGGTCACCGATGAGCTTGACCAGACCGGTGCGGTCGCCGTACACCGTCCCGGCCCCGACCGCCCCGTACGGGACCTTGCCGACCACGACGTCATGCCCCTGTGCGCGGGCCTGCTCCTCGGTCAACCCGAACGAGGCGACGTTCGGGGCGCAGAACGTCGCGCGGGGAATGTCGATGTAGCTGATCGGGTGCGTGACCAGGCCGGCGGCGTCCTCGACCGCGATCACCCCCTCGTCGGAGGCCTTGTGCGCGAGCGCGGGACCGGCCACCAGATCGCCGATCGCATACACCCCGGGCACGTTGGTGCGCATCGCCCCGTCCACCGCGATCAGCCCGCGCTCATCGAGTGCCACCTCGGCGACATCCAGGCCGAGCCCCTCGATGTCCGGGCCGCGTCCGGCGGCGATCACCACATAGTCAGCCTCCCCGGACTGCTCCCCGAAGGTGAACGTCACCGAGCCCTCACCCGACCTGACGTCCCGCACCAGCGTGCCGGTGTGCACCTCGATCCCCTGCTTCTTGAACCCGCGCTCGGCGAGCCTGGAGATGTCAGCGTCCTCGGAGGGCAGCACACGATCGAGCGCCTCGAACAGCTGCACCCGAGCCCCGAGCCGCGCGTAGGCGGAGGCGATCTCCGACCCCGACGCGCCCGACCCGATCACCGCCAGCGACCCCGGCAGCTCCTCGAGCGCCCACGCCTCCTCGGTGCCGATCACCCGCCCACCGAACTCGGTGCCCGGGATCGGCCGCTTCACCGACCCGGTCGCCAGCACGATGAACCGGGCCTCGAGCGTCCGCTCCCCGACCCGCACACGACCCTCTCCCGCCAGCGACCCGGAGCCCTCGATCAGCTCGACCCCGTTCTTCTTCAACAGGCCCGACACCCCACCGGTCAGCGTCCCCACCACCCGGTTGCGCCGCTCCATCACGGCGGCGAAATCGATGCTCGGCTCACCCACCGTGATCCCGAACTCACCCGCCTCACGGATCTCGGTGGCCACATCGGCCACGCGCAACACGGCCTTGGCCGGGATGCACGCATAGTTCAGACAGCGACCACCGACCCGGTCACGCTCGACCACGGCGGTCTGAAACCCCAGCTGGGCGGCCCTGATGGCGGTGACGTAGCCGCCCGGCCCCGAGCCAATCACGATGACGTCATACACGGAATCAGGCACACCGTGAGGCTAGCGTGAAGCGCTGTGGCGGGCGCGCTCGCGGGCGACACAGGAGCCGGCGGTCCAGCGGGACCGCCGGCCGGGTCAGGGGCGGGGAGCCTGGATGCGCCCGAGCACGCGCACGAGCTTCCAGAAGAGGTAGCCGCCCGCGCCGATGAAGAGCAGGGGGACAACCACCCCGAGCACGTTGCTGGCCTCGATCAGGAAGAGCGAGAAGAGCACGACGATGATCGCCAGCAACGCCATGAAGAGCAGCACCGCGGCGCCGGAGCGCCGCCACATGCCGGCGGCGAGGATCCCCATCACCAGCACGAACGGCACGAGCTCCGAGGTGGAGAGCCGGCTGCCGTGCAGCCTCGCCCCGGCCAGGTAGCCGACGAGGTTGACGAGGGCCGCGCCGGCGGCGACGGCCACCGCGAGCCGGAGCGGCCAGGGGCGCTCGTCCGGCCCGAGCGGCTCGAGCCGGGCGCGGGCGGCGGCGTTCTGGGCCTCGGTGCGGGCACGGTAGCGCTCGAGGAAGTCGGCGGGAGTGGTGATCTCGGCGCGCAGGACGGCGGCGGCGCGCTGCGGGTCAGCGCTCTCGGTGATCGCGCGGGAGACGGCGATCCGCTGCGCGCCCGCGGCGGCCACGGCGCCGGTGTTGTGCGGCTCGATCCCCCCGACCGCGAAGAACGGAAGCGCGCAGTGACGCGAGGCGTAGGTGAGGAGCGCGTGTCCGACCGGGGCGGCGTGCGGCCGCAGGGGGGTGGCGTGCACGGGGCCGACCGAGACGTAGTCGAGCGGCGCGTCCCGGGCCGCGTCGATCTCCTGCGGGCTGCGGGTCGAGAGCCCGAGCAGCCGCTCCGGCCCGATCAGCTCGCGCGCCTGCGCGAGGTCGATGTCGGCCCGCTCGATGTGGACGCCGTCGGCGTCGGCCCGGGCGACGAGGTCGGGGCGGTCGTTCAGCATCAGGAGCGCGCCGTGCCGGTCGCAGATCGGGCGCAGGCGGGCGGCCGCCTCGAGCAGGCGGCCGTCATCGTCGCCGTCGCGCGCGAGCAGCTCGACGAGGTCGACACCGCCCCGCAGCGCGGCCTCCACGCGAGCCTCGTCGAGCTCGTCGCAGAGGAGGTAGAGCCGGGCGTCCCGGAGCCGTTGGCGGGGGTGGGGGTGCACGTCCCGGAGTCTGTCAGGCGCCGGTGCGGCGGCGGCCGCAGCCACTACGATCGCTGCAGTGAGCGCGCCTGAGGTGCCAGCCCGATCCGGCAGCGTCGATGACCTGTTCGATGCCTGGGAGGACGCCTGGTCCGACCGGGATCAGGACGCCTTCCGTCAGCTCTGCAGCCCGCAGATCCATTACGAGGACCCGCTCACCGGCGAGCCGCTCGAGGGCATCCCGGCCCTCATCACCCACGCCGAACAGCTCTGGGACGCCTTCCCCGACGCGCGCCTGGAGCAGATCGGCCCGCGCCTGGCGGACGGACGCATGGCGGCCGCTCCATGCAAGCTCCTGGCCACCCATCGCTAGCCGGTCGGCGGCCTCCCCGCCACCGGGCGGTTCATCGTCGTGCCGATCGTCTTCTACTGCGAGCTCGAGCGCGGTCGGCTGCTGCGCGTACGGGCCTTCTTCGATCTCTATGACGCGGCGATGCAGCTCGGCGTCCTGCCCGGCCGCGGCACCCTCGGCGAGAAGGCGATGCTGATGGTGCGCGGGTTCGGGCTGCGCGGCGGGCGCTGAAACCGGGCGCGGAAACCGGGCGCTGAGACCGGGCGCTGAGACCGGCTCAGACCGGGCGCTTGAGACCGCAGCGGGCGTCACGCCGGGGGCTGGGGGCGCGTCGCCATCAGGCGGGTGAGTGCGGCGACCACGTCCCGTGCGACCTCGGCGGGCCGATCGTGGACGAGCTCCCAGTCGTAGCGGTGGACGGTGAGGCCATGGCCGCGCAGGATCAGGTCGCTGCGCCGGACTGGAGTGGTTCGCCTCGCCGTCGAGCTCGACGACGAGGCCCTGCCGTGGCCAGTAGGCATCGACGCGGATCCCGTCGATCCGGGTGTTCAGGATCGGCGGCGGCAGCCTCCGGCGTGCGCAGAGGTCGAGGAACGCTCGCTCGAGCGGCCCGTTCGCGTACTTGCGCCTGGGGTCGTAGGCGTCGATCGCCGTCCGCAGCCGCGCGGCGCCGCGCGTGCCCCTGCCGCAGGCGCCGAGCAGTGCGTCCACGTCGAGCAGCTGCTGGAAGTCGAGCTGGCCCAGGGCGCGCTGCATGACGGACGGGCCATGGGTCGCGGCGAGGTCGACCATCATCACCGGGAGGCTCGTGACCGGGAGCCCCCGGTGGGTCTCGCGCACCAGCCCGGCCCGCCGGCCGTGCACCCGGACGCCCGGCAGCGAGCGCACCGCGCGCGGGGTGCTCACGTGGATCTCGCGCGGCGGGTGATCGATCAGGCCGCGCCACTGCGCGTGGGTGCCGTGGCTGAGCATCGCTCCCGGTCCCGCGTAGAGGACCGCCGCCCATAGGCGCGCCTCACGGCTCGGTGCGGCGTGGCCGACCGCGTAGACGCGCGGGTGGGCGCGCAGGAGGTAGCCGCCCGCGACCCAGCTGTGGATCGTGGAGGGGGCGATGCCGAGGTGGGCGAGCTGGGCGTAGGCGACGACCCCCGCCTGGCGTCGCGCCAGGTTCGCGACCCGTTCTCTGTCGATGCACTTCGCCATTACGAAGTAGAGCGACAACGAACCCCGGTCTGACCCCCCCGGCACCACGTAGACTGCGCAACTTGCGACCGAACGACTGCCTGACGGGCGAGGAGCTCACCCCCGACCAGCTGCACGAGCTGCTCGAGCGCGCCGCCTGGTTGAAGCGCGACCCGCACAGCTCCAACGTGTTGCACCGCCGTACGGTGGCGCTCATCTTCCAGCGCCACTCGACGCGGACCCGCGTCTCCTTCGAGGCCGGGATCGTCGAGCTCGGCGGGCACCCGATGGTGCTGCGGACCGAGGACACGCAGCTCGCCCGCGGCGAGTCGATCCGGGACACCGCGTATGTCCTCAGCCGCAACGTCGCGGCGATCGGCATCCGCACCGGTCCCGACGAGCTCGTGCGCGAACTCGCCGAGCACGCCACCGTGCCGGTGATCAACATGCTCACGGCCGCCCATCACCCCTGCCAGGCCTTTGCCGACCTGCTGACGCTCCGGGAGACGTTCGGCGAGCTGGAGGGGCTGAAGCTCGCCTACGTCGGCGACGGCAACAACGTCGCGCGATCGCTCGCCATCATCGGCGCGCTCGCCGGGGTCCGGGTGAGCGTCGCGGCCCCCGACGGCTACCAGCTCGAACCGGTGGCGGGTGCCGAGCTCACGTGGGATCCGTATGAGGCGGTGCGCGACGCCAACGCCGTGTACACGGACGTCTGGGTGAGCATGAACGACTCCCCCGAGACGGCCCAGGCCCGCCGCGACGCGCTCGCCCCCTACCAGCTCAGCGACGAGCTCCTGGCCGCCGCGGCTCCCGGTGCCATCGCCCTGCACTGCCTGCCCGCGCACCCCGGGGAGGAGATCAGCGAGGCGGTTCTCTACGGGGAGCGCCAGCGCATCTGGGACCAGGCCGAGAACCGCCGCCACGCCCAGAAGGCGCTCCTGGAACTGCTCTGCGGCTGACGGCGCGCTCGCCGCTGCTTCGCGCGCCGCGCCGAAGCGCTCAGCCCGACTACCCTCAGCTAGGCCATGGACCAGACGACCACGCCCCGCCCGCACCGCGGCGATCAGCTGACGCTGACCGTCGACACCCTCGCCTTCGGCGGCGCCGGCGTGGCTCGCCACGAGGGCTACGTCGTGTTCGTCCAGGGTGGCGTGCCGGGCGACACCGTGCGGGTCGAGGTCGGCAAGGCCAAGCGCGCCTACGCGGAAGCCCGCGTGATCGAGGTCGTGACGCCGAGCCCGGACCGCATCGAGCCGCTCGCGAACCACCCCGGCGCCCCCTGGCAGGTGATCCCCTATGCCCGCCAGCTCGAGATCAAGGCCGAGCAGGTGGATGACGCGCTGCGCCGCATCGGCCGGCTCGACGGGTACGTGCTGGAGCCGATCGTGCCGGCGGAGCAGGAGTGGCGCTACCGCAACAAGCTCGAGTACTCGTTCGGCCGCGACGCCGACGGCCGGCTGATCTGCGGCTTCCACGCGCCCGGCCGTTGGGAGGACATCGTCGAGGTGACCGACTGCCTGCTCGCGTCCGAGCCGGGCAACCGGGCGCGCGAGGAGGTCGTGGCGTGGTGCCGCGAGCAGGGCCTGGAGCCGTACGACCGTCGCAGCGGCGGGGGGTTCCTGCGCAACCTCGTGGTGCGCGAGGGGAGGCGCACCGGCGAGATCCAGGTCCGGCTCGTCACCTCGCCGGGGAAGCTCGACGAGGAGTCCCTCGTGCGGGCGACCCCGAGCGTCGACGGGCTCCTCTGGACGAGGACGGGCAGCGTCGCCGAGACCACCGCCGGCGGCGAGACGGAGCTCCTCGCCGGCGTGGAGCGCTACGAGGAACGGCTCGGAGGACTGTCGATCAGCATCTCCGGGGAGGCGTTCTTCCAGACGAACACCGAGATGGCCGAACGGCTCTATGCGCTCGCCATCGAGTACGCCGAGCTCCGTGGCTACGAGCGGCTCTATGACCTGTACTGCGGCATCGGCACCATCGGGCTGCTGATGGCCCCCCGGGTCGCCGAGCTGTGGGGCCTCGAGATCGTCGAGGAGGCGATCGCGGACGCGATCGGCAACGCCCGGCGCAACGAGATCGACAACGCCCACTTCTTCGCCGGCGACGTGCGCCTGGCGCTGCGCGAGCTGGTCGAGCGAGCGGGCCGGCCGGACGTGCTCGTCGTCGACCCGCCGCGGGCCGGGCTCTCTCAGAAGGTGGTTCGCCGGATCATCGAGGCGGCTCCGAAGCGGATCGTCTACGTCTCGTGCAACCCGACGACGCTCGCGCCGAATGCCGCCCAGCTCGTCGAGGCGGGGTACGAGCTGACGCGGGTGCGGCCGGTCGACATGTTCCCGCAGACACCTCACATCGAGTGCGTCGCGCAGCTCGAGCGGCGTTCCGGCTAGTTTCGGGTAGCTATTCCGCACCATGCGCGCGGTCGTCATCAGGGATGGAGGGGTCATCGTCGAGGAGCGCCCCGACCCGGTGCCCGGTTCGCAGGAGGTGCTCGTGCGGGTGCACGCCGCCGGGCTCAACAACGCCGACGTCCTGCAGTGCGCGGGCCGTTACCCGCCGCCCCCGGGCGTCCCGGCTGACATGCCCGGCCTCGAGTTCGCCGGGGAGGTGGTGGGCGCTGGGCCGGGCGCCAGTCGCCTGCCCGCCGGCGAGCGTGTGATGGGGCTGATCGCCGGGGCCGGTCAGGCGGAGCTCGTCACGATCCACGAGCGTCTGCTGATGCCCATCCCGGCAAAGCTCGACTGGCCCGCCGCGGGCGGCCTGCCGGAGGCGTTCACCACCGCCCACGACGCGCTCTTCACCCAGTGCGAGCTGCGCGCCGGTGAGCGCCTGCTCGTGCATGGGGCGGCGGGCGGGGTCGGCGTCGCCGCGGTGCAGCTCGGGCGTGCCGCAGGGGCCCGCGTGAGCGCCACGGTGCGCAACCCCAGGCTGCGTGAGGGGGTCGCGGCGCTCGGCGCGAACGTCCTCCCGCCCGATGACTTCGTCGACGAGGGACCCTTCGACGTGATCCTCGAGCTCGTCGGCGCCCCGAACATTCGGGACGACCTGCGAGCGCTGCATACGGGTGGCCGCGTGAGCGTGATCGGCACCGGTGGCGGTGCCACGGTCGAGGAGTTCCCCCTCGGCCTGCTGATGGCCCGCCGCGGACGCCTTCACGGGTCCACCCTCCGGGGCCGGTCGCTCGAGGAGAAGGCGCTCGCCACACGGGCCGTCGAGCACAGCGTGCTGCCCCTGTTCGCCACCGGCGCGCTCCGGGTGCCGGTGCACGGGACCTACCCGCTCGCCCGGGTCGCCGACGCCTACGAGGCGTTCGCCGCCGGCGGCAAGCTCGGCAAGATCGTTTTGACATTCTGACCAGCGCCGGTCTGGCAAGCTGATCCGCGGGCATGGCGGATCGCGGTGTGGACTTCTTCGCCGAGGGCGCGCTGCCGGCGCCACGCGTCAGCGCGGGCGAGGCGGCTGAGATCGCCCGCGTCCGCTTCGGCATCGAGGCGACCGCCGAGGCGCTCGGCAGCCAGCAGGACCAGAACTTCCTGCTCAGCGGGCCCGGCCTGGGCCCGATCGGGGTGCTCAAGTTCGCCAATCGCGCGATCGGCCGCAGGGAGATCGAGGCGCAGGCGGCGGCCGCCGCCCTGCTGGCCGAGCGTCTCCCGGACCTGCGTGTGGCCACGACGCTTCAGGACGGTACGGGCGGGCCGATGCTCGACACGGTCGAGACCTCCGAGGGGCCGCTGGTGACGCAGGTGATCCGCTACCTGCCCGGTCGCACGCTCGAGCGCGTCGGCCACCTCTCGCCGCGCGTGGTCGCTGCGCTCGGGGCCGTGGCCGCGCGGGTGAGCGTGGCGCTCGAGGCGTTCGAGCACCTCGGCCTCGACCGAACCCTGCAGTGGGATCTGCGCCACGGCGACCGTGTCGTGGAGTCGCTGCTCGGACACGTGCCCGACCGTGGGCTGCGGGCCAGGCTCGAGGACTCGACGCGGCAGGCATGGGCGGTGGTCGCGGCGCTCGCGGACCGGCTGCCCACCCAGCCGGGGCACTTCGACCTGACCGACGAGAACGTGTTGACCAGCGATCCACGGGGGCTGCCGCTGCCCGACGGCCTGATCGATCTCGGCGACCTCTCCCGCTCCTGGCGGGTGGGCGAGCTGGCCACCACCATCACCTCGATCCTCCATCACCCCGGCGCCGAACCGCACACGCTGCTGCCGGCGATCCAGGCCTTCCACCGCATCCGACCGCTCTGCGATGAGGAGTTGGAGGCGCTCTGGCCGCTGGTCATCATCCGCGGCGCCGTGCTCACGGTCTCGAGCCACCAGCAGATCGCGCTCGACGGCGAGCACACCCATGCGTTCACCGGCCTGGCCCGTGAGCGGGTGACCTTCGAGCGCGCCGCGTCCGTCTGGCCGGCGGTGATGGGGAACCTGATCCGCGCCGCGCTCGGGCGTCCGGTGCCTCCGACGGCGCTCCCGGCGCATGCCCGGCCGTGGCTCGACGCACCGCCGGTGAGCGTCGACCTCGCCACCGAGTCGGAGCTGTCGGACGAGGGAGCCTGGCTGGAGCCGGACGCCACGCAACGGGCGGTCGAGTGGGCGCTGGCCGACGGTCAGGTCGCGGTCCTGCCCTACGGCCGGCCGCAGCTGACCCGCGGCCGACCGCTGTCGCCGAGCTCCCAGGAGACGGTGCCGACCGTCAGCGAGCTCTGGTTCCCGAGAGAGACCGAGCTGCCGGCACCATGGTCGGGTGACATCGACACCCCCCAGTCGGGTGTGACGCTGAGCACCCCGGAGCTTCGGCTGATCGTTCGCGGCCACGGCCTGCGCCGCGGGTCCGACGGCCTCGTGATCGTCCCCGCTCGCACGCCGATCACGGTGCAGATCCTGTCCACGACGGTGCCGTTCGCGCCCGAACACGTCCGCCCGGAGTACGCGCCGGGATGGCTGCCGCTGACCGTCGACGCGGCGCCGCTGCTGCAGCTCGAGGGCGAGCCGCAGCAGCGCGAGCAGGATCTCATCGCCCGTCGCGAGCGCTCGCTCGCCTCCGTCCAGGAGCACTACTACGCCCGTCCGCCGCGGATCGAGCGCGGCTGGCGCCACCACCTGGCCGACATCGACGGGCGCGTGTACCTCGACATGGTCAACAACGTCACGATCCTGGGGCACGCCCATCCGCGTCTGCAGGCGGCGGTGGCCCGGCAGCTGCGACGGTTGAACACGAACTCCCGCTTCCACTATGCGGCCATCGCCGAGTTCTCCGACCGGCTCGCCGCGCTCCTCCCGGAGCCGCTGGACAGCGTCTTTCTCGTCAACTCCGGCTCTGAGGCCGTCGACCTGGCGTTGCGTCTCGCGCTCGCCGCCACCGGACGCCCCGACGTCGTGGCGATGCGAGAGGCCTACCACGGCTGGACGTACCTGTCCGACGCCGTCTCGACGTCGATCGCCGACAACCCGAACGCGCTGGAGACGCGACCGCCATGGGTGCACACGGTCGACGCCGCCAACGACTTCCGCGGCCGCCACCGCGGCGCCGAGGCGTGGCGGTATGCCCCGGAGGCGGTGGGCGTGATCGATCAGCTGGCCGCCTCCGGCCGGCCGCCCGCGGCGTTCATCGCGGAGACGTTCTACGGCAACGCCGGCGGGCTGCGGCTGCCCGACGGCTACCTCGAGCAGGTCTACGCGGCGGTGCGCCGTCACGGCGGCCTGGCCGTCGCCGATGAGGTGCAGGTCGGCTACGGCCGGCTCGGCGAGTGGTTCTGGGGCTTCGAACAGCAGGGGGTCGTGCCGGACATCGTCGCGGTGGCGAAGGCGGTCGGGAACGGGCACCCGCTCGGCGCGGTGATCACGAGCCGCGAGGTGGCGGAGCGCTACCGCGCCGGCGGTTACTTCTTCTCATCGACCGGGGGCAGCCCGGTGTCGAGCATCGTCGGGTTGACGGTGCTCGACGTCATCCGCGATGAGTGCCTGCAGGAGAACGCGCGCATCGTCGGAGGACGGCTGAAGCGCGGCCTCGAGGACCTCGCCGGCCGCCACTCCCTGATCGGCGCCGTCCACGGGGCGGGCCTCTATCTCGGCGTCGAGTTCGTCCGCGACCGCGGGACGCTCGAGCCGGCCACCGAGGAGACCGCCGCGATCTGCGATCGCCTGCTCGAACTCGGCGTGATCATGCAGCCCACCGGTGATCACCAGAATGTGTTGAAGATCAAACCGCCGCTGTGCCTCGACGCCGAGGCGGCGGACTTCTTCGTCGCGATGCTCGACGAGGTGCTGACGAGCGGCTGGTGAGCCACCGTCGATAGGCTCCCACCCCATGGGTCTCAGTCCCGAGGAGCAGCGGATCTGCGCACGCATCGCTGAGCGCGAGGCGGATCTGGTGGAGCTCACCAGCGCCCTGATCGGCTTCGACACGACCGCGCGCGAGCCCGGGGACCCCGCGCGTGACGAGGCGGCGCTCCAGGAGCACCTGGCCGACCGGCTCGCCCGCGCCGGTGCGGAGATCGATCTGTTCGAGCCCGGTGCCGCGGAGATGGCGGGTCGCCCGCTCGTGCCCCCCGGGCTTGACTTCACCGGTCGCCCGCAGCTGATCGCCACGTTGCGCGGCCGCGGCGGGGGCCGGTCGCTCGTCCTCAACGGTCACATCGACGTGGTGTCAGCGCAACCGCGCGACCGGTGGCGCAGTGACCCGTTCGTCGCCGAGGTGCGCGACGGCAACCTCTACGGGCGCGGCGCCTGCGACATGAAGGGCGGGATCGCCGCGATGGTGCTCGCGACGGAGGTGCTCGCGGAGCTCGACGTCCCGCTGGCCGGGGACCTGATCGTGGCCACCAACACCGACGAGGAATCCTCCGGGGCGGGCGGAAGCGCCCTCGTGCAGCACGGGATCGCCGCCGATGCCGGGATCGTCACCGAACCGACCGGGTTCGATACGTGGATCGCCTGCCGCGGCTCCGAGTACGGCGTCATCACGGTGCCGGGCCGGCCGGGCCATGCCGAAGTGCGCCAGCCCGATTGGCGCCGGGGCGGTGCCGTCAACGCGATCGACAAGGCGGCGGTCGTGCTCGCGGCGATCGAGTCGCTTCGGCGCGAGTGGGCCGGCCGCCGCGAGTTCGACCACCCGCACGTCTCGCCCCCGAGCCTGCTCGCCACGATGGCGCGGGCCGGCGAGTGGGCCGTCACCTACCCGGCCACCTGTGAGCTGACCATCGCCGTGATGTTCGTCGCCGCCCAGGCCGACGAACGGGGCGCGGGTTCGCGCGTGCGCCGCGAGGTGGAGGAGTGGATCGCGCGCGAGTGCGCGCGGCACGACGACTGGCTGGCCGAGCATCCCCCGACGGTGCGCTGGTGGCCCAACCCGGTGATGCCGATGGACATCCCGGAGTCCGAGCCGATCGTGGCCACCATGACGGCGGCGAGCGCCGACGTCGGCCGCCCCGGTCGGCTCGGCGGCCTCGACTCGTGGTACGACGGGGCGACGCTGACCCAGCTCGCCGGCATCCCGTCGATCGGCTACGGCCCACCCGGGTTCAGCAGCGACGGCGTCAGCGTCGCGCACATGATCGACGAATACGTGCCCGTCGACGGGCTCGTCGCCTGCGCGCAGGGGCTCGCCGTCGCCGCGATGCGCTTCTGCCGCCTGACCTGACGGGCTGAGACGGACGCGGCAACCGCGAGCGCGCGGCGTCAGCCCTCCACCCGTTGGGCGAGCTCGACGCCCCTCGTTCCGATGTCGACCAGGTAGCCGCGCAGGATGCCGTGGTTGGCCTCGCTCCCCGGGTTGATCGAGAGCGTGTCCCCGATGCGGCGCTCCCCGCCGGACTCGTGGATGTGGCCGTGCACCGAGAGCACCGGCTGGTACTTCTCGATGATCCGGCGCACCGCGGTGGAGCCGACCGGGCCGCGCAGCACGTCGCCGGCGGAGATCGTCGGCCGCAGGTTCTCGTCGAGCAGCGGCGCCTCGTCGAGTCCCGAGTCATGGGGCGGCACGTGGATCATGAAGATCGCCCGGCGCGGATCGCGCACCTGTTGGGCGAGGGCGTCGAGCCGTTCGAACAGCTGCTCCTCGGTCTCCTCGCGCGGGGTCGCCCACGGCGTGTGGTTCGACCAGCCGCTCGAGAGCAGCTGCAGACCCCCGGGAATGTCGAGCACCTGGCCGTCCCCGTTGATCGGCGCGTACCGCGGGTCGTTGAGGGCGGCGTCGATGCTGAACTCGTCGTCGTTGCCCGGGATCAGGTAGAGCGGCGTCGCCACCTCGGCGAGGCGCTCGGTGGCGAGCGCCATCCACTCGTGCACGCGCTCGGTCATCAGGCGCTCGAGCAGCTCGTCGCGGTCGCGCTCGTCGCGTGAGAGACGGTCGGCCTCGGCATCGGTGGTGAGGAACGAGTAGTAGCCGAGGTCGGCGATGTCGCGCTGCAGCTGCGCGAGCTCAGCCGCATCCCGGGCGCGCCGGTGCACTCCGAGCACCTCCGCCTCGTGTCCGCCGCCGCGCTCGAGGATCGGCACGATCGCCTTCCCCGTCAGGTCCCCGGCGAGCAGAGCCACGTCCGCTCGGTAGACGCCCGCCTTGATCGCGTTGATGAACTTCCTCCACGCCTTTTCGGCGGCGTGGAGGTCGCTTGCGATGTAGATCCGTGTCGCCATGCGCTCGCCCCGCTCAGTCCGGCGGGAGCTCGGTGAACAGCATCTTCGCGTCGACGCCGGCCGAGCGGGAGCGGTACCGCATGACGACGTAGATGACGAGGCCGATGATGTAGAAGAGCAGCGCG
This sequence comes from Solirubrobacterales bacterium, assembly GCA_027451345.1. Taxonomy (GTDB): domain Bacteria; phylum Actinomycetota; class Thermoleophilia; order Solirubrobacterales; family Solirubrobacteraceae; genus Palsa-465. The sequence goes on along the minus strand of DAIDJO010000067.1, from coordinate 6,205 downwards.
TCGAGCAGGCCCTGGCTCTCCAGGTAGGTGAGCGCGCTGCCGCCCCGCAGGCCGTTCACGATCGGTTTGATCACGGCGAAGATGTAGATCCAGACCGGGAAGATGATCCAGCCGAGGCCGAGCCAGGGCAGCGCCCTGCGGAACGGCGCGTTGCGCACGAGGTCGGGCCGTCGCACCCCGACGAGCATCGCGTTGATGCCCGGCAGGATCCAGCTGAGCAGGGCCATCGCGATCGAGAAGAACGCGGTGCTCACCAGGTTCAGCTTGTGGTCACTCGTGGCGAGGATCGTCGGCAGGTCCCGGAAGCTCTGGAAGAAGAGGAACACGGCGGAGAGCCCCAGCGTCGCCAGGATCGCGTTGAGCGGGGCGCGCAGGCGCTCGTTGACCCGGCCGAACCATTCGGGCACCTGCCGGTCGAGACTCCACGCCAGCTGCATCCGGCTGAGGAAGTTGATGTAGACGGGGCAGAGCAGGAACGGGAAGACGGTGCCGCCGAGGCTGATGAGGGCCCACAGGGGCCACAGGCTCTTGTTGGCGATCACGGCCATCAGGGGCATCGAGTCGGGCTGCCCGAGCGGCAGGCCGGGCTTGCTCAGGAAGCCCCAGTAGTTCGCGCCCCAGGTGACGTTCGGGCCGAACCCGAAGTGTGCGGAGATCACGTCGGTGTAAACCGAGTTGGCGAACACGCCGATGCTGAGGGCGCCGATCAGCGCGATCAGGATGCCGCGCCGGACGTTGCCCCGGACCTCGCCGGCGATGTAGGCCGAGTACTGAAAGCCGATGTACTGGAAGAGCAGCACGGAGAGCACGAGCGGGAAGGCCCCGGTCGAGAAGATGCGGGTGATGAAGCCCGTGTGGGTCGTGTCGATCAGGCCGCCGGAGGTGCCGGCGGCGGTCAGCTGCGCGGCCGTGATGCCGCCGGAGTAGCGCGGGAGGTTGGCGTTGAAGCTGGCCCTGTGCGTGAAGAGCAGGCCGAAGACGAACATCGCCGCGAAGCAGGCGACGCCGAAGCCCGCCAGCAGCGTCACGACGCGGTGGAACGACCGCGTCGGCAGCACGCAGATGGCGCCGATGCCGAGCAGCACGACCATGCAGGCGATGAACCCGGGCATGCCGGTGATCTGCCCGGTCGCGTCTGTGAACCACGAGTTGGCCCCGCTGAAGCCGCCCGCACCGATGCCGACGATCCGGGCGGTGATCTGCAGGTTGCGCAGCACGAGCGGGACCTCGAAGGCGATGATCAGGATCGAGGCGACCACGAGCGTCCAGGACTCCATCCAGCCGAGGAACGGGTGGACGATCCGGCTGGTGAAGACGTAGTCGCCGCCGGAGCGGGGCATCACCGAGGTGAGTGACGAGAAGATCAGGGCGAGCAGCACGCAGAAGAGGCCGGTGATGATCGCCGCCCAGCCGTAGGCCGTGAACGGGCCGATCTTCCACATCGGCACGTCGGCCAGCGAATAGAACGCCGGATAGAGCGTCAGTCCGACCCCGACGAAGGCCGCCACGTTGAAGAAGAGCGCGTTGGTGACGCTCACGTTGCGGACGAGCCCGGACGATTGCCGGACGAACAGCTTGGGCGTGGTGCTCTGCTCGGCGGCGGAGCTCCCGATCGTGTCTGCCACTGCGCCTCCCTCTCCTCGGCTCGGTCGCCGCCGTGCTCAGGTTGGGCCCGTCCCGGCGGTGTTCAGCGGCGCGATCGTAACAGGAGGCTACGTCGTGATCACGCGGGGTTCGGCGGGCGGATCAGCCCGTCCGGCGGCGATCGACAGGTTTGTCGAGTAGTGCTCGGCGCGCCGGTCGGCGAACGCGTCGTTGCGAGGGCCGACGCGTTTGTCCCGGGCGGACTCGATCACCCCGGCGGCGAGCAGCGTCTCGGCCGCCGCGCCGGGATGGGCGGCGGCGAGCATCCGTCCCGCCGGATCGACGATCGCGCTCGCCCCCTGGAAGCCGACGCCGCGCTCCTCGCCGCCGCGGTCGCACACCGCCACGTACACCTTGCTGTGGTAGGCGGTGGCCCGGGCGAGCAGGTGCGGGACGGGCTCCTGCACCGTCGCGTCGACCTCGCGGGGCCAGTTCATCGGCAACGCGAGCAGCTCGGCGCCGGCGAGGGCGAGGCCGCGGGTGAGCTCGGGGAACTCGAGGTCGTAGCAGACCGCGACGCCGATCCGGCCGACGCGCGTCTCGACCACGGGCGCCGGAGCCTTCCCCGGCGTGAACCACGACGCCTCGTCGTTCCAGAGGTGCAGCTTCCGGTACACCGCCCGCACGCCCTCGCGATCGACCACCGCGGCGCTGTTGTAGACCCGCCCGTCCGGTCCGAGCTCGCAGAACCCGCCGATGACGACGGCATCTCCCACGGCCGCCTCCTGCGCCCAGCCCCGCAGCAGCTCGCCGGCGGCGGGGACGGCGGCCGCCCGCGCCTCCTCCGCCGAGCGGAAGATGTAGCCGGAGTTCGAGAGCTCGGGCAGCACGACGACCCGGGCGCCGGACGCGACCGCGGCGCGCAGCGCGTCGCGTGCGTTCTGGGCGCTTGCCTCGGGGCGCTCGACGTCGGGCACCGTCTGGCAGCAGGCGATCGTCACCGTCTCCGGCATGTCCCGATTAAACCGCGTCCCCGAACCGGCGGACGTCGTCGCCTCGGTGGTCTCAGAACGCGTCGGAGGCGGTGCGCCCGCCGTCGGCCACGAGCGCCTCGAGCTCGGAGCGCCCGTCGCCGACGAGGGGCAGCCCGTGCGCGAGCATCAGGTGCTCGAACGAGTGGCGCTCGAGCACGGTCCGGAACGCCTCGAGCAGCCCGGCCTTCGTCCCCTCCGGATCGTCCATCAGCGCGTCGATGACCCAGCCGATCCGGCTTCCCGGGTCGGTGCAGGAGCGCACGATCGTGTCGCCGACCCAGACGGTCCGCGCCGAGGGGAGGTCGAGCCCGTGCTCGTCGGGGGAGAGGGCGCCGATCAGGAACGGGGTGAGCCCGCCGGGCAGGTTGTCTCCCGGCTGGTATCCGACGACGTGGTCGACCCCGATGAAGGCGTGCCGCCCCGTCTCGGGGACGTGCACCGGGCAGTCGAAGCGCTCGTGCAGGCGCTCGCTGTCACGCCCGTGGTGGCGGTTGGTCAGCACGATCGCCCGCGGCGCGGTGGGCCGGGACTCGAGCCAGGCGAGGCCGTCGTCGGGGGGGAGCAGCGGGTCGATCAGGACGCCGGGCTCGTCCAACCAGTAGGACGACACGAGCTTGCCGCCGATGCTCGGGTTCGGCGCGAACCAGTGCCAGATGCCGGGGAGGATCTCGTTCATGGACCCTGTCTACCCCACGCGGCGGGGGTTGGCAAGGGTCGTCCACACCCCACGCGATGGGGGTGCCCGTCTCAGTACGGGGGCAGGTCCTCCCACCATTGCCCGAGCGTGCGGAACGCCGACCAGAAGGCGCGCTTGGCCGACTCCTCGTCGAGGGACTCGTCGATGTTCGGGACGTACAGGGCCTCGCACGAGGGCGTGAACGGCTGCACGACGCCCGGGTCCTCGGCGAGCTCCCGGCGCAGCGGCAGGTCGAGGTCGTTGATCACGCCGAGCGCCTCCGGCCCCATCACGACGAGCATCTTCGGCGAGACGATCGTGAGCTCCTGGGCCACCCGCCCGACGCACTCCGGGTCGGCCATCACGGGATCGAGCACCGGGCACTTCACGCAGACGGTCCCGTAGACGGCGAGCGGATCGATGCCGAGCCGTTTGAGCGACTTCATCAGGGCGTTGCCGGCGCGGCCGTAGAAGGCCACGCCCTCCTCGATCTCGGACGGGCGCGCCGCGTGCTTGACCAGGAAGATGTCGGCCTGCGGATGGCCGGAGCCGAGGACCGGCATCAGCTGGCCGCGCGGGCACCGCTCACAGGCCTGCAGCTCCCGGGAGAGGTGGTTCAGCTCACGGATCGCCCGCTCGAGGTATTTCTCGCGGATCTCGTCGTCGGTTGCGGGCACCTCTTGCGGATTGGACGCGCGCGGGGCTTGTCCTTGACCGTGCATCAGGAGTTGCGTCCGCTGCATCAGGTCTTGCGCGTGGCGCGGCGGACCCGGCGCTCGCGCACGGCCTCGCGCCGCCCGGCCGGCCGCGCCTTCGTCTGCAGGAACTTGAGCGCCTGCACGTAGAACAGGCTCGCCGGGTTGCGGATGATGTCGGCGGTCCGCAGCGACTCCAGGAACTGGTCGGGCCCGTCGAAGTCGTGCATCCGGATCCGCACCGACCCGAGCCCCTGGGGCACGTGCGCGTCGGAGCCGGCGCCGGCGATGATCCGGTACTTGGCGGCGAACCGCACCGCCTCCTCGTTGAACTCCGCGATCGCCACGCGCGGGTTGAACACCTCGATCAGGTCGATGTCGTCGAGCACGTCGAGGAGATGCCGGTAATCCGGGACGGAGTGCATCCGATCGAACGGATGGGGCACGTACACGAGGCCGCCCTGGCGCTTGATCTCGGCGATCGTCTCCTGCAGGCTCATGCCGCGCGGGATCTTCTCGCGGATGAAGAGCCCGATCACCTCGCCCTGGGACGCCGTCTTCACCTCCTCGCCGACGATCACCTTGATGCCCTTCGCCTTCTCCGCCGCCTCGAGCGCGCCGGAGATCTCGTTGTGCTCGGTGACGGCGATCGCCCCCAGCCCGCGGGCCCGGGCCTCGGCGAGCAGCACCTCGACCGGGGTGGCGCAGTCATACGAGTGGTCGGTGTGCATGTGGAGGTCGACGTCGATCAGCGGGCGGTCGGCGACGACCTGCGCCGCCGCGTGCTTGCGGGGCCGCCGGTCGTGGCGGCGCCCGACGAGCCGCGCGTAGATCCGCTCCAGGTCGTCGGCCGCCCGCGCGAACGTCAGCTGCGCCCGGGCCGGCGCCGCGCGCTCGCGCAGGCCGTCCACGAGATCCCGGCCGTCCACGAGCGCGCGGAGGTTCGCCGCGAGCGTCTGCGCGTCGCCCGGCGCGTACTGGAGGCCGCGCGCACCGTCGGCGAGCAGTTCGGCGTAGACCGGGATGCTCGTCGCCACCGGCACGATCCCGCTGGCGAGCGCGGTGACGAGCAGGCTCGGGGTCGGCATCGCGCCGTCGGACCCGAGCACGAGCACGTCGGCGGTCGCCAGCACCGGTGCCACGGGTGTCTCCTGCGCGTCGCAGAAGCGGACGCGCTCGACCAGGCGCGCGCTCAGCGTCGCCGGCGCGGCGAGCGGGCGCGAGGACCAGACGGTCGCCCGCCAGCGGGCGTCCGCGGGCAGCAGTCGCAGCGCCCGCAGGAAGGTGCGCAGCGCCGCCCGTTCCTCCTCGGCCACGAGGACCAGGTGCGTCTCCGCCTGCCCCCCGTCGTCCCGGCCCGCTGGCCGGGACGACGGCCGCAGCGCCCGCACCGGCTCGGCCGCGGGGGCCACGAGCTCGTAGCTCGCCGGGAAGAAGCGGTCCATCAGGGTGCGGGTGGCTTCGTAGGAGGCGACCCGCGCGTCGAGGCGGCTGAAGAGCAGCTGCGAGAGGGGGCGTCCGAGCTGGGTCGAGAGCAGGCGCTCGGTCGGGTTGTGGAAGGTGCCGACGCTCAGGGCGCGGGCGGTGCGCAGCGCCGCGCTCGACGCGCTCGGGGCGAACGGTTCGTGCACGTGCACGACGTCGAGGGGCAGGCTGGTGAGCGCCTCCTCGATCGTTCGGGCCACGTCGACGGGCAGCGAGCCGGCGCGGCGGCGCGCCGGGGAGAACGGCAGCACCTCGCCGACACCGAGCACGAGCGGCGCCTCGTCGGCCCGCTCGAGCAGGGCGGCGGCGCCGGCCGGGCCGCCGCGCAGCAGCCGCCGGCTCTCGTGGACGAGCTCGGCCGAGTTGGAGGGCGCGATGATCAGCACCCGGTGGCCGCGCCGGTGCAGCTCCTCGGAGAGCCTCGTGACGTAGTCACCGATCTCGGTCGTCGTCTCCCGCGCGAACGGGGTGACCTGCGCGATCGCGAGCCGGTCGTCTGGCACAGGCGGTGAGTCTACGCGGCCACGCTGGGCCGCTCAGCTCAGCGTGAAGCTCGAGCGGGCGCTCACCGGCCGGTGCCGGCCGCGGGGGGTGAACGACGCCACCACCGTCACGTGCAGCCGGTGCGCGGACGCCAGCCGTCCGCGGCCCGCTTCGGTCAGCCGCAGCCGGAGCGGCACGCGCCCGGGGAAGCGCACGTGCACCTGGCCGGCGGCGATGAGCACCGCCGT
>DAIDJO010000066.1 GCA_027451345.1 Solirubrobacterales bacterium | reverse complement strand
ACTGGCGCCGCACGACCGCGGCCTGCCGCGCGACCGGAGGCGGCACCGATCTACTCCGCGCCGAGCGGTCGACCTGCCTGCGCACGGTCGATGTGCTCCACGCGCTCGCCGGCTTTCCGGCGCAGCAGCACCGCTGCCGGGCCACCACGCGCCGCACGACGACCACGACGACGACCACGACGCCGATCACGCCCACGACCACGCCCACGTCGAGCGGCGGCACCCTCGGCAACCCCGTGCTCGTCGCCATCATGATCTGCATGAACCCGCAGTATCAGGCGCTCGGTCAACGGGCCGGTGCCCTGTACGGATCTGAGGTCGCGACCCGCGGCGCCGCACGGGCGCGGGGATTGACCGGCCGATGCCTGGCCACCCTCGCCCCCACCGCGTCGGAGCTCACCGCGATCCGGCGGTTTGCCCGGTCGAGCGAGACGCTCGCCGCGGACGTCGTGCGCATCATCCGGGTGACCGAGGGGAAGGAACCATCGAGCGCGTTCAACCAGGCGCGCACCGACGGTGACGTCCGCCGCTTCGAAACCTCCGCGCTGGCCGTCCTCGACTCGCACGGACGCCAGACGCTGTCCGCCTGTCCGCACACGTGAGGGAGTACTCGATGACCCGAATGCTTCGCCGCCTCGGCGCCGTCGCCGTTGCGGTCGCGACCGTGCTTCCGGCCGGGGCCGGAGCCACGGCGACTCGACGCGGCGTCCTGACGGCCGTCGAGTTTCGGCAGCTCAGCACCGAGCAGGCCAGGTTCCGCACGCTCGAGCATCGCCGGCAACTCACCTGGAACGACCTCTACGCCCTGTGCGGCACGGTCGGCCACTCGACGCGCCTGCTCCAGCGCGTCCACGCGAACTGCGAGTCCGGGGTGGGCATCGACCGCGCGCTGTCCGGCTTCTTCGGCGACCTGCAGCGCTGCGCGGCGCTCTCGACCGCGACCACCACCGGCACGACGACGACGGGCTCAGCGACGAGCACATCCACCACGCCGGCCGGCCCCGGCGCGCCGCCCGTGACGACACCGGCCGGTGCAGCGAGCCCTCCGCTCACCGCACCGGAGCTGAAGCTGTTCGCCTGCCTGGAGCCGGAGTACGCCGTGATCGGCCGGGCCGTGCGCGCCACCTATGCCGCGCAGACCGCGTTGCGGGCCCAGGTGTTGGTGCGCGGCTTCAGCGGGCGCTGCCGACAGACCCTCGCCCCATCCAGCGAGCAGCTCACGGCGTTGCGCCAGTTCGTGCGAACGAGCCGCCGGCTGGCCGCCGACGTCGCGCTGATCAGCCGAGTGGCCGACGGCACCGCTCCGGCGAGCGTTCTCAGCGACGCGAAGCTCGCCCAGGACTCCGCTGCCTTCACCGCGGCGGGGCGGGACTTTGAGCGGCTGCACCGACCGCAGACGCTCGCGGCGTGCCCACACCGCTGAGGTCCGGGAACGGCCCTCAGCCCTCCGTGCGCCAGCGCCGGTAGATCTCGGAGAACTCCTGCTCCATCTCCGGTGAGAGATCCTCCGGCACCAGAGCGCCCGTGAGGCGCAGCGTCTCGCGCATCTGCGCGAGGTACGTCGCACAGGGCGGGCACACCGAGAAGTGATGGTCGAGCCGGCGCCTCTCCGTGGCGGGCAGCGTCCCCTCGAGGTAATCGCTGACCATCTCCACGACCTGCTGGCACCAGATGTGCGCCGGGGGGCGGCGGAAGAACCTCATGCGGGGACCGCTCCCATCTCGTCCTCGAGCGCCTGGCGCAGCCGGCTGCGACCGCGATGGAGGAGCACCCGCTCGTTGGCGGCGCTCAGGTCGAGGACCTGGCAGACCTCGTCGGCCCGGAGCCCATCGACGTCTCGCAGCATCACGACCGCCCGCTGGCGCTCGGGCATCTCGGCGAGCGCCGCCAGGATCTGCGCGCGGAGCGCCTGCGCGCCGATGCGCTCCTCGAGGTCATCCACCCAGTGCTCGGGTGGCGAGCTCCAGGCACCGGAGCTCTGGAAGCGTCCGGCGTCGACCGCGGCGACGAACTCCGGCGAGTCCGAGTTCGCGACGCTGCGCGCCTCGCGGGCTCCCGCGGTCCGGGCCCGGTTGACGAGGATGGCGAGCAGCCAGGTCCGCAGCGAGGAGCGACCCTCGAAGCGCTCGATGCCGCGCAGCACCCCGAGCCAGGTGTCCTGAACGACCTCCTCGGCGACGGCGTGGCTGTGCACGAAGGTTCGGGCGAGGCGGAGCATCGGATCATGATGGCGGCTGACGAGCGTCACGAACGCCTCCTCATCACCGTCGCGCAGGCGCTCGAGCAGACGCAGGTCGGGGTCGACCGGTGTCGTGTGACGACGGGCCCAGCGCAGGCGAGGAGCGTGGATTGACATGGACGGGCGTGCGTGGCGGTGCGGGAGGACGCCTCCCGCACCGCCACATTATTCCCGTGTCGTCAGGATGTGGCGATGCCCTCCCCGCCCGCGGCGTTGGGCACGGTCACGCTGCCGAGCGGCGTGAGCGACCCGCCCGCGCCGACGGCGAACTCGTCGACGATCCCATTCAGCCCCGTCTGGACGTACAGGTACTGCCCGTCGGGAGAGACCGCTGCGTCAACCGTCCCCGGGTCGGTGATGGCCGGCGCCCCGACGAGCGACAGCAGGCCGGTCGAGGTCGTGTTGATGACGCTCTCGGTTCCGCTGCCGGCGTTCCCGCTGTAGAGCGTCGAGCCGTCGGCGACCAGCCAGCAGGCCGCCACCTGACCCGTCGCCACCGAGGAGATCTGGTCGAGAGTTCCGTTGCCGTTCAGCCGGAAACTGGCGACCGAACTGGTGCCCGCCTCGACGACGTTGAGCTGATCCGCGCTCGTGAAGGCGAGCCCGAACGGCACGATGCCGGCGCTGTTGACAACGGGCGTGGCGGACGGGCGGCCGGACGGCGTGATCGAGAACACGTCGATCGCGTTCGTGCTCTTCTTCGTGGTGACGAGCAGCTTGCTGCCGTCGGGGCTGAAGGCGATGTCGCCCGGGGTGTTGACGAACTGCGGCGTCGCCGCGGCGTTGAGCCCGAGGCCCCGGCCCGAGCCGGGGATCGACACCAGGCGGCCGTCGGCGGCCAGGCGGAAGCCCTGGATCTGGCCGCCGTCCTCGCTGTTCAGCACGTAGACGAGATCACCGTGCACGGTGAGACTCGCCGGGAAGCTGCCGCCCGAGCCGATGACCTGGCGCAGATGGAGCTGGTCGCCCTCCACGCCGAACACCGACACCGAGTTGCTGCCCGCGTTCACCGCGAACAGCTCGCCAGCCGCGGCGTCGTAGACGAGCGAGTCCTGCGAGGCGAGATGGTCGACGACCGAACCCGCCAGCTGGCCGCCGTTGCCGCCGGTCGGGTAGGTGCCGGCGGGAGTCAGGGTGCCGTTCGGCGCGCGGTCGTAGACGGCGATGGCGTTGCCGCTGAGCGCGTCGGTCTGGACGAAGACGGCGCCCTGCGCGCTCGCCGCCGTCCCGTCCTGGGCGCGCTGGTGAGCGGCGGCCGAACCGGCCGCCGCCAGGGTGAGCGCGGCGGTGAGGGCCGCCGCCGTGCCGAACCTTCTGTGTACGAGCATGTTGACCTCCAGATCGTTTGACGTTCTGGAGCTTTGGTCCGGCGTGGCGCCGAACCGTTACACACGGCCCGCCGGGGGGAACTCACGCGCGAGGGCGAGGAGCCGCTCGCGCACGAGCCCGGGGAGCTCATCGACGATGAAATGCCCGCAATCCGGCACGAGCTCGAGTGAGTACTCGTCGGCCCGTGCGGTGCTCGGAGACGCGAGCGACCAGTGCAACGCGGCGTCGGCCGCACCGAAGACCGCCCGGGTCGGGACGTGGAGCCGGGCGGTCTCGCGGTGGCGCAGATGCATCGGCAACTCCTGGACCAGGAAGGTCCGGTACGTGTCACGTCCGGCGGCCGCGCACACCGGGTCGCGTTGGCGCTCGCTGAACCAGCGCACGTCCTCTCGTGGGACCCGCGTGGGATCGAACAGGCTGCCGCGGATCGCGCGGTACACGAACTGCGTGTCCCGCTGCAGCCACTCACCGAAGCAGGCCAGGAGCGGCTGGTAGTAGAACCGCCATACGTGCGGAAGCATCGCGTGCGCGTCGAGCCACGGATGGACGATGTTGAGGGCGAGGAAGGCGCTGAAGCGCTCCGGCGCGCGCAGGGACAGCCGGTACCCGATCCAGCCTCCCCAGTCGTGCCCGACGAGGATGACCCGACCGACGCCGAGCTGGTCGAGCAGGGCGAGGAGGTCGGAGGCCACCTGCTCCTTCTGCCAGCGGTGCGGCGCCGCTCCCGACCAGCCGTAGCCGGGCAGGTCGGGAGCGAGGATGCGCAGCCCGTCGGGCGGCTCGCGGAGCAGGTCGCGCCACTCATAGTGGTGCTGCGGCCAGCCATGGAGCGCGAGGACGGGCTGCCCGTCGGGGTCTCCGGCCTCGGTCACGAGGAAGTCGACGCCCCGGGCGAGGACGCGGCGGCGGCGAACTCCGGGGATGGCCGGGGGGTCGACCGGGATCACCGTCACGGCGCGCCTGGGCAGGAGCCGGCCTACCGGGCCAGCTTCGCGAGCCGGTTGAGCAGGAGGGCCACGCGCCCATACCCGGACGGAAGCGCTCGCACGAGCAGGTCCACGATCCTCGCGTCGTTGCCGACGAGCACCCGTGCCCTGTCGCGCTCGACCCCGTCGAGGATGATGCGCGCGGCCCGCTCGGCGGGCATCCGTAGGAGCCGCTCGTTGTAGAGCTCGACGCGGCGCCGATCGCGCTCGGTCACCGGGTAGCCGAGCGCCTCGGCGTGACGCAGGCCGGCGGTGGCGATGTCGGTGCGAACCCCGCCGGGGTGCACCACCGTGACCCTCACCGGAAGCCGGTCCCGGAGCATCTCGATCCGCAACGCCTCGGTGAACCCGCGCACGCCGAACTTCGTCGAGCAGTAGGCGCTCAACTCGTCCTGCGCCATGAAGCCGTTCAGGCTCGAGATGTTCGTCACGTGTCCGTCACCGGAGGCGATGAGGTGGGGCAGGAACACCTTGGTCCCGTGGATCACCCCGAACAGGTTGGTTGAGATCACGCGGTCGTACACGTCGAAGCCGGCCTCGAGGACGGTCCTACCCGAGGCGATCCCGGCGTTGTTGTAGACCTGATGCACGACGCCGAACGCGCCGCACACCGCGTCGCCGTAGGCGAGGAAGGCGGCACGGTCGGCGACATAGAGGCGCTGCGCGTGGACCACCGCCCCGGAGCTGCGCGCGGCGAGCAGCGCCGCCGTCTCGCTGACGCGCTCGCCGTCGATGTCGGAGATGGCGAGACCGGCCGCGCCGCGCCGCGCCAGCTCGAGCGCGAGCTGGCGCCCGATGCCCGAGCCTGCGCCGGTGACGACGCACACCTTCCCCCGGACGCTGCTCATCGCCGCCTGGTCATCCGCGGGGCCGCATCTCAGGGAGCGTATCGGCGCACCCGACGGTACGGCGCCATCGCCCGAGCCGCCAGGGCCCGCTTCTGCCGCTGCGTCGCGCGCGGCCAGCGGATGCCGACGGTGATCAGGTAGCGACGCCGCGTGTCGTTGGCCATCAGCTGATTCCGGGACGGGAACCACGACGCATACGGCCCGAGCCCGGGGATGCCGACGGGTGGCCGGAAGCCCTTCGGCACCGGGCCGAAGATCTGGCTGGCCTCGACCACGGTGCGCATCAGGCGCCAGCCCGCCTGCGGGCCGTCGTCGACGTTGGCCGTCACCACCACCCGCCGGGACGGGCCACCACGGCGAGCGCGTCCGATCACGTACGCACATTGGGGCATACCGTTGGACGCATCTCCCTGGTGCTCCACGATGCTCCCGGGCCTCACTCCGAGTCGCGCGGCCAGCGTCCGCCGCTCGGCGGCCAGGCACACGCGTGGGGCGCGAGCGGACGAACCGCTCGCCGCGGCGGCGAGCGACCGACCGGCCCCACCGACCGTCACCGCGCAGCCGACCGCCACCGCCAGAGTGACCGCCGTCCGCGTGGACATTCGCGCCGCCTCCGTTCCACTAGGCGACCACGAGCTCCGGCGTGAAGGCGGGCCGTTCGCTGACGGGTCGGACATCGACGGCGACGACCTTGTACTCCGGGCAGGCGGTGTTGATGTCCGAGGACTGGCCGATCAGCAGATTCGTCCGGGTCTGCGGGAAGTGGAAGCTGGTGAACACGTGGCCGGGCTCGATCCGGTCGGTGACGGTCGCGCGCAACTCGGTGCGCCCCACGCGGCTGCGCACCGAGACGGTGTCACCGTCGCCGATCCAGAGTCGGGCGGCGTCGTCGGGGTGGATCTCGAGCCGGTCCTGATCGACGAGCTCGATGTTGCCGGTGCGACGGGTCATGGTCCCGGCGTTGTAATGCTGGAGTACGCGGCCGGTGACGAGCACGAGCGGGAACTCGTCGTCGGGCGCGTCGCCGGGCGCCTTGTACGGCAGCGCGGCGAAGTGGCCGAGGCCATCCGCGGTCTCGAAGGGCGTGCGGTAGAGGGTCGGCGAATCGACCCCGTCGGGGCTCACCGGCCACTGCAGACCACGCCGGCCGAGCCGCTCACGGCTCACCCCGGCGTAGTGCGGCGTGAGCCGCGCCACCTCGTCGAGCGCGTCCCACGGCGTCGCCCAGCCCATGTCGTGGCCGAGCATCCGTGAGATGGTGGTGATGATCTCGAAGTCCGTCTTCGCACCGCCGGGCGGGTCGATCGCCGGCTCGACGACCTGGAAGCGCCGCTCGGCGTTGATGAACGTGCCGGTCTTCTCGAGGAACGAGGAGGCGGGCAGGATCACGTCGGCGTAGCGCGTCGTCTCGTTCTCGAAGATCTCCTGGCAGACGAAGAACTCGAGGTTCTCGAGCGCCGCCTGGACGTGCGCGGTGTCGGGATCGGTCTGGGCGATGTCCTCGCCGAACACGTACATCGCCTTCAGCTCGCCGGCGATCGCGGCGTCGAACATCTCCGGGATGCGCAGGCCGGGCCGGCGGCTGAGAGGCACGCCCCAGGCCTCCTCGAACCGCTGCGCCGTCGACTCATCGGCGACCGAGCGGTAGGCGGTGTAGGTGTCGGGCAGCGCGCCCATGTCCGAGGAGCCCTGCACGTTGTTCTGGCCGCGGAGCGGCAACAGCGCCGCCCCGTCCCGTCCGACGTTGCCGGTCATCAGGGCGAGGTTGCCGAGCAGCTGCACGACCTCGGAGCCGTACCGGTGCTCGGTGACTCCGAGGCCCCACAGCAACGATGCCGCGTCCGCCTCGCCGTAGAGGTGGGCGGCGCGCTCGATGTCGGCCGCCGGGATCCCGGTGATCTCCTCAACGGCGGCGGGCGAATAGGCGTCGAGCAGGGTCTCGAGCTCCGCATAGCCGCTGGTGCGCTCGGCGATGAAGCCGGAGTCGATCAGGCCGTCACGCGCCACCACGTGGCAGAGGCCCAGGACGACCGCGGCGTTCGTACCGGGCCGGGGGGCGAGATGGAGGGCGGCGTAGTCGCTGAGCTCGATCCGGCGCGGGTCGATCGTGATCAGTCGGCAACCGCGCAGCGCCGCCTGCTTGAGCCGCGCGCCGACCACGGGGTGGCCCTGGGTCGGGTTCACGCCGATCAGCAGCGCCACATCGCAGTGGTCGATGTCGGTGAACGACCCGGTCGCTCCGGAGAGTCCGAACGAGCGGCGCATCGCGTAGGAGGTGGGTGAGTGGCAGACCCGGCTGCAGTTGTCGATGTTGTTGGTGCCGATGGCGGCGCGCATCAGGCGGGCCATCGCGTAGCAGTCCTCGTTGGTGGCGCGCGACGAGGCCAGGCCCGCGATGGCGTCCGGGCCGTACCGCTGCTTGATCCGGGTGAGCTCCGAGGCGATCCGGGCGTAGGCCTCGGCCCAGGAGGCGACGCGGAAGCCGTCGCCCTCCCGGATGAGAGGCGAGGTGAGCCGGTCGCGCGAGCGGGTGAACTGGTGGGCGAAGCGGCCCTTCAGGCACGTGTGGCCCTCGTTGGCCGGCCCGTCCAGCGCCGGTGAGATCGAGACGATGCGCCCGCCCGCGGCGTGCGCCTCCAGACGGCAGCCGACGCCACAGTACCCGCAGGTGGTCGTGACCTCGTGATCGAAACGTTCCGCGCTCATCACCCACTCCTTCTCAGATCTGGCTGGGTCGGCCACGACGGCGAGATGGCCTGAGACAGCTTACGCCTCGGGAACCGCCATCACACCGTCGGCGAGGCTGAGCAGCAGGTGCTCGGAGATCGCCTCCGTCGGGCAGGTGTCGGCGCAGGCGCCGCACGAGACGCAGGTGGATTCGAGGAACCCGGTGTCCAGTCCCGCGCCCACGTTCGCCTCGAAGCCGCGCCCGGTGGCGCTCAGCGCGAAGGCTCCCTGCAGCTCGTCGCAGGCTCGCACGCAGCGCCCACAGGAGATGCAGAGCTCATGGCGGAAGGTCAGGTAGGGGTGCTCGAGCTCGTGGCGGACCGGATGGGTGGCTCCCGTCCAGCGCGGCCGCTCGGGCACCTGCAGCCGGGCGGCCACGCGAGCGAGCTCGGTGTGGGCGGCCGGTGGGCTCGCCAGCTCGGAGAGCACCAGCTCGACGACCGCGCCGGCCACCCGTCGCGCCGTCGCGTCGCTCGTATCGATCCGCATGCCGTCGCGGCAGACGGTGGTGCAGGCGGGGAGCGGGTTGGGCGCGCCCTCCACGCCGACCAGGCACACCCGGCAGGCGCCGAACGGCGCGAGTCGCTCGTCGAAGCAGAGCGTCGGCACCCAGGCGCCGGCCAGGCCGGCCGCCTCGAGGATCGTGCCGCCGTCCGGGACCTCGAGGGCCGCGCCGTCGATCGTCACGCGCATCGGCTCACCCGCCTGGGGTCGTCGCTTGAAGGTCCGGCGGGCATCACTCGCTCAGCCCCAGCTCGTCGGGGAAATGGGCGATCAGGCTGCGCAGCGGCGCGGGCATGCCCGACCCGTGGGCGCACAGGCTGCCGAGCTCGAGCGTCTCCAGCAGCGGCTCGAAGCCCGCCCGGCTGACGGGCCCCGGCGCGGCGAACATCTCGTGCGCGCGGCGCAGGCCGATCCGGCAGGGGAAGCACTTGCCGCAGCTCTCGTGCGCGCCGAAGTGGAGCAGGTGGACGGCCAGCTCGCGCATGTTCGTGCGCTCGTCGAAGGCGACGATGCTGCCGTGCCCGACCATGCACCCCTCAGCCGCCAGCGCGTCGAAGTCAAACGGCGTGTCGAGCTTCGCCGCCGGAAGGATGCCCCCGAGCGGACCGCCGATCTGGAGCGCCTTGATCGTGTGGCCGTCGCGCAGCCCGCCCGCCACCTCGTCGCAGAGCTCGCGCAGCGAGATGCCGAAGGGAACCTCGACCACGGTGGGTGTCGTGAAACGCTCGTTGAAGCAGACGAGCTTTGAGCCGGCCGTGTCGGTGCCCGGGCTGAGCGCGCGGTAGGCGTCGGCGCCGTGGACGGCGATGAACGGGATGTTGGCGAGGGTCTCGACGTTGTTGACGACGGTCGGCATGCCGTACACCCCGCGCTCGGCGGGAAACGGTGGGCGCGCCGAGACGGTCCCGCGGAGTCCCTGCAGGCAGGCGAGCAGCGCCGTCTCCTCGCCGACGACGTAGGAGCCGGCCCCCTCGACGATCGTCACGTCGAAGCCGAAGCCGCTGCCGAGGATGTCGGAGCCGAGCCATCCCTCCGCTCGTGCCCGCGCCGCCGCCTCGTCGAGGATCGGCTTC
This sequence comes from Solirubrobacterales bacterium, assembly GCA_027451345.1. GTDB lineage: Bacteria > Actinomycetota > Thermoleophilia > Solirubrobacterales > Solirubrobacteraceae > Palsa-465. The sequence goes on along the minus strand of DAIDJO010000066.1, from coordinate 898 downwards.
GACCGCGGGTACTCCGAGCGGACCAGGACGAACCCGTGGGCGGCGCCGACGGCGAACGCGGCCAGGGCGAGGCCCTCGAGCACCCGTGCCGGATTCTGCTCCATGAGGTACTTGTCGATGTAGGACCCCGGATCGCCCTCGTCGCCGTTGGCGACGATGAACTTCCGCTCACCGGGGGCGTTGCGCGCGAAGCGCCACTTCGTGCCGGCCGGGAATCCGGCGCCGCCCCGCCCCCGGACCGCCGCCGCCTCCACCTCGGCGAGCAGCCCGTCCGCCCCGAGTTCGGTCAGCGCACGACGCAGGCCGGACCAGTCACCGGGGACGGTGAGCACCGGCTCGGGCAGCGTGCTCCACCAGGCCGGCTCGCGAGCCGCGACAGGCTCGTCCGCGAGCAATCGAGCCACCACGTCCTCCCCGGCGTCGATCAGGTCGCCCACCCGGACCGCCGGCGAGCTGTGACAGAAGCCGAGGCACACCGTCTCCGCCAGGGAGACGGCCCCATCGTCGGAGATCTCGCCGAGGTCGAGGCCGAGACCCTCGCGCACCGCGTCAAGATGGGCGCCGCCGGTCGCGGCGAAGCAGGCCGTCCCGCTGCACGCCCGCACGTGACGCCGTCCCTGGGGGGCGAGCAGATCGTCGTAGAACGTCGAGATGCCGTGCACCGCGGCCTCGGGCAGGCCGGAGAGCTCGGCCGCTCGCCTCCGATCCGCGTCGGTCACCTCGCCGTGCTCGGCGGCCGCCCGCTTGAGCACCTCGAGCGCCGTGGGTCCCGCCTGCTCGTGGCCGCGACGAGCGAACTCCACCAGGTTGCGCGACATCACAGCGATCGTATCCCTTCCGGACGCCCGTCTGGCGATCGGATGCGCCGCCTCGCCCCGCCCGCGCCTCCCCAGGCCCC
>DAIDJO010000065.1 GCA_027451345.1 Solirubrobacterales bacterium | reverse complement strand
ATGGCCGGAGCGCCCGCCGGACTTCTCGAGCAGCTCAACGTGCTCGATGCTCACGCCCCGCTCGACCCCCTTGACCATGTCGTACAGGGTCAGGGCGGCGACCGAGACGGCGGTGAGGGCCTCCATCTCCACCCCGGTCCGGGCGGTCGTGCGCGCCTCGGCGCGCAGCTCGATCACGCCGGCGGCCTCGTCGATCGTCGCCTCGACGCCGACGTAGGCGAGCGGCAGCTGGTGGCAGAGCGGGATCAGCTCGTGCGTGCGCTTGGCCGCCTGGATCCCGGCGATCCGCGCCACGCCGACGACGTCTCCCTTCGGCGCGTCGCCGGCCGCCACCAGGCGGGCCGTCGGCGGCGTCATCCGCACCACGGCCCGGGCCAGCGCCCGACGCTGGCTGACGTCCTTGTCGGAGACATCGACCATCTCCGCGCGCCCGTCAACGCCCAGGTGGGTCAGCTCGCTCAAGGAATCGGGAGGCCGTTGGGTGGGGATCTCAGGCGGGTTGGTAGGAGCTCTGCGCGGCGGCGATCAGGTCCTTGACGGCGTCGACGTCGCCCGCGCGCAGCAGCGCGATGGGATCCGGCTCGCCGTTGACGATGCTCTCGAAGAACTCCTTGCGGTCCTGGTAGGTCGGCAGCGTGCCCTTGGCCCAGCCGCGCACGTCGTTGAGCAGGATCGCCAGCGTGGCGTACGGCTCACCGAACATCTCGCCGATCTCGCGCTTCATGCGCTTGGCGAGCGCCGGGGAGGCGCCCGCGGTCGAGATCGCCACGGCGAGCGGGCCGGTCCGCACGATGGCGGGCAGGATGAAGTTGCACAGCGGCGGGACGTCGACGACGTTGATCAGCATCGACCGCGCCTCGGCGTCGTTGAACACCTGGATGTTCACCTCCGAGTCGTCGGTGGCGGCGATCGCCATCAGGCATCCCTCGAGGTCGGCCGGCTCGTACGCGCGCCGCACCCAGGTGATCGACCCCTCAGCGGCGAGCTCCTGCAGGGCGGGGTGCGCCTCGGGGGCCACGAGCGTCACGTCGGCGCCGCAGGCGAGCAGGCCCTCGACCTTCTCCAGGCCGATGTCCCCGCCGCCGACCACGAGCGCACGCCGTCCGCTGAGGCGCAGGCAGGCGATGTAGAACGGCGTCGCGAGCATGTCGCGCACGCAGGACTGGTCGCAGATCCCCCTGCGGAACTGGCAGACGCACTCCTTACCGCTGTAGGCCTGGGCGGGCATCGCAGTGAAGAGTAGCCCGCCACCCTCACTCGGCGGGCCGATCCCTCCCCCGTGCTCGCCGAATCGCTTGGAGGCGGTCCCGCTGGACCGCCTCCGCGTCGTCAGGCTGGTAGAAGCGCGCCCCGGCGACGGCGGCGGGCAGCAGCTCCTGCGGTGAGACGTGGCCGGGTCGCTCGTGCGGGTAGTCGTAGTTGCCCTCGGCGCGGTTGGCGGAGCGCAGGTACCCGGGGGGCGGCTGCGCCCCGTGATGCCTGACGTAGGCGCGGGCGTCCTTGACGGCGCGCTTGGCCGCGTCGGACTTGGGGGCCAGCGCGAGGTAGATGGCGCACTGCGCGAGCGCATACTCGGCCTCGGGGAGCCCGACGTGGTCGACCGCCGCCGCGGTGGCGGTGGCGATGACGAGCGCCTGCGGGTCCGCGTTGCCGATGTCCTCGGAGGCGAGGATGACCATCCGCCGCACGATGAAGCGGGGATCCTCGCCGCCCTCGAGCATCACCGCCAGGTAGTACAGGGAGGCATCGGGGTCGGAGCCGCGCGTGGCCTTGATCCAGGCGGAGATCGTGTCGTAGTGGTTGTCGGCGGCGCGGTCGTAGCTGATCAGGCGGCCCTGGAGGGCGTCGGCGATCCGCTCGACGGTGATGCGCCCGTCGGTGCCGGCCGCGGTGGCGGCGAGCTCGAGCCCGTTGAGGGCGGCCCGCGCATCGCCCTGGGTCCACTCGGCGGCGTACCCGAGCGCCTCGGGGTCGACCCGCGCGGGGTCGCCCACCTCGCCCCGCTCGACGGCGCGGTCGAGCAGCCGCCGCACGTCATCGGGCGAGAGCGCCTCGAGCTCGTAGACGCGGGTGCGCGACAGCAGCGCCGAATTGACCTCGAAGTACGGGTTCTCGGTGGTCGCGCCGATCAGGGTGACGAGTCCCTCCTCGACCGCTGGAAGCAGGGCGTCCTGCTGGGCCTTGTTGAAGCGGTGGATCTCATCGAGGAAGAAGATCGTCGCCGTCCCCATCCGTCGGCGCTCACGGGCGCGCTCGATCACCGCGCGCACCTCGGCCCGGCCGGCCTGCACCGCGCTCTCCTCCTCGAACGCGGCGCCCGAGGCGCCCGCCACGATCCGAGCGAGCGTCGTCTTCCCGGTGCCCGGGGGGCCGTGCAGGATCATCGAGTGGGGCTGACCGGTCTCGATCGCCCGCCGCAGCGCGGAGCGCTCGCCGAGCAGGTTGCGCTGCCCGACGTACTCGCCGAGGTCGCGGGGACGCATCCGGGTCGACAGCGGCACGTGCGGCGGAGCGCCGCCGGCTCGGCCCGGCGCGTTCCCGGTCCCGTCCGGCACGCCCGCCCGGACCGTCGGCTCCGGATCGAAGAGGCTGTCCATCCACCCCCATTAAACGCCTGCGGCCCGCTCGCGCGGGCCGCAGGGAGGGATTCGTTGGCCTTACGCCGCCTGGCGCAGGGCGGCCAGGTCGGGGTTGCGAGCCAGCGTCGTCAGCGCGCGCCGCTCGAGCTCACCGGCCTGCGAGGTGGTGATGCCGAGCTCGGCGCCCGTCTGGCGGACGGTGCGCGGCTCGTCGCCGCCGAGGCCGAAGCGCAGCTCGATCACGTTGCGCTCGAGCTCGGGCAGCTTGGCGAGCACCTCGGCCACCTGGGCGTCACGCCAGTTGTCCGCCGCGTGCTCCTCCGGGCCCCGCTCGTCGCTGCGCAGGAGGTCCCCGAGCGCCGTCTCGCCGTCGTCGCCGACCGGCTGGTCAAGGCTCGTGATCGCCGCGGCGAGCTCACGAACCTCGGTGACCTGCTCGATCGGGAGGTCGGCCACGGCGGCCACCTCCTCGTCGGTCGGCTCACGCCCGAGCTTGAGGGCGAGCTCGCTCTCGACCTTGCGGACCTTCACCTGGCGCTGCGCGACATGGACGGGCACCCGGATCGTGCGCCCGGAGTTCTGCAGGCCCCGCTGGATGGCCTGGCGGATCCACAGCGTGCCGTAGGTGGAGAACTTGAACCCCTTGCGCCAGTCGAACTTCTCGACGGCCCGGATGAGGCCGAGCATGCCCTCCTGCACCAGGTCCTCGAGCGGCAGCCCGTGGCCCTGGTAGCGACGGGCCTGCGCCACGACGAGACGCAGGTTGGCGTTGATCATGCGGGTCTTGGCCTCGAGGTCGCCTCGCTCGATGCGCTTGGCGAGCTCGATCTCCTCGGCGGCGGTCAGCAGTTCGTGGGTACGAGCCTCGCGGAAGAAGATCTCGAGCGCCTCCATCGAGCCGTCCAGAACCGGCGTCGCCGCGCGGCGACGCGGCGTCCGCGTGCTCATCGCGGCCCCCCGACGCTCGCGCTGCGGGCTCGGAGCGCTGGTACGGCGCGTGGCGCGCCCGCTCTCCTTCTCTGTGTGCTCCCCCCGTGTGCGGGTCTTTGGTGTCATCAGCTTCTCTTGGTTCGCTAGTTTGAAGATGATCGAATTATACGTCTACGTAAGCTTTTGTCAAGATGGCCCCGGAGGGCGTCCACTCCGGTCGAGGACCCGGCCGGCTCAGCGCCGCGACCCTCCACCTATTGCTTCCCGGTACCACTCCCAGAACACTCAGCGCTCCGCAGGGATGCGTAAGTGATGACTAAGAACTGACGAAGATCAGCGCCGGGGGGCCGGCGAGCCGTCAGGACGGGAATACGCCGCGGCCCGCGGACCGGGCGTCCTGCGGGCCCTCGGCGGCCCGCTGACAACATCTACCCCAGGGGGGATTCGCGGTTACGCGACGATCTCCTCGTCGCTTGCCGGCGGCCCGGCGTGGCCCAGCACGCAACCGAGCAGCCCGGGAAAGCGGCGCTCGATCTCACCCAGGCGCAGGGAGACGAGGCGCTGCACTCCCTCGCTGCGCGTGTAGGTGAGCCCCGCGGCCCGCAGCACCCGCAGGTGATGGGTGAGGGTCGATTTCGAGACCGACACCTCGAGCCGCCCGCACGAGAGCTCGGCGTGGATGCCGAGCAGCCGGACGATCTCGAGCCTGACCGGGTCGCTCAGGGCGTGCAGCACGTCCGTGACGTGCAGCTGCTCGGGATCCGGGTGCGGGATCACCCGCATCGGGCGCTCACCGCGAAACCTCGGTTCCGGACACGGCGGGCGAGGATAGCGGAGGGCCCCACGGGCTCCGGCGCATCGGCCGGGGTCCGGGCGCCGTCGCCTATCCGCCGAGGACGGCGAGGGCCTCCGCGTGGAGGGCCCCGTTCGTCGCCAGCCCGCTGCCCGCCGCGGGCCCGTCGGCGCCGTTGAGTGCGGTGAAGCGTCCCCCCGCCTCCTCGACGACGATCGACACGGCGGCCATGTCCCACAGGGTGGCCTCGGGATCGGTGGCGATCTCGGCCGCGCCCTCCGCGACGAGCATGTACTGCCAGGCGTCGCCGACGCCGCGGGTGCGCCAGCACCGACGGCCGAGGTCGATCACCCGCTGGAAGCCGCCGATCGCGTCCCATTCCTCGATCCCGCTCCACAGGAACTGAGCTCGCGAGAGCTGATCGATCTCGGAGACGTGGATCCGCCGACCGTCGGCGAAGGCGCCCTCGCCGCGCACCGCCCACCAACGCTTGCGCAGGGCGGGCATGGAGACGACCCCGAGCTTCACCTCTCCGTCCTCGAGCAGGGCGATCAGTGTCGTCCAGGTGTCCATGCCGCGGACGTAGCTCTTGGTCCCGTCGATCGGATCGATCACCCACGCGCGCCCGGGGGCGGCGGCGAGCTCGGCGCCGCCGAACTCCTCGCCGATGATCCGGTCGTCGGGGCGCAGGTCGCCGAGCCGGTCGCGCAGCGCGAGTTCGGCGCGCTTGTCGGACTCCGAGACCGGCGTCTGGTCCGGCTTGTTCTCGACCTCGAGGTCGGGGGAGCGATAGCGCAGCATCGTGATGCCGTCGGCGGTGTCGGCGAGCTCGAGCGCGAGCCGCAGGTCGTCGTCGTAGTGGGAGGTCACGAGCGGGGATCCTAGTAGCCTGGCCCGGATGAGCGACGCTCCCGCGCCGGCCGGCGATCTGCAGGCCGAAACCGTCGAGGTCCTGCAGCGGTTGATCCGCTTCAACACCGTGAATCCGCCCGGCGCCGAACGGGCGGCGATTGAGTACCTCGAGGCCTACGTCGGCCGGGCCGGCTTCCAGACGGAGCTGCTCGCGGCCGACCCGGACCGCCCCAACCTCGTCGCGACACTGCCCGGGCACGACCCGGACGGCCCCACGCTCGTCTACCTCGGGCACGTCGACACCGTCCTGGCGGCACCCGAGGACTGGCGGCACGATCCGTGGAGCGGCGTCGTCGCCGACGGCCACCTCTGGGGGCGCGGAGCGCTCGACATGAAGAATCAGGTCGCGGCCGAGGCGGTCGCGGCGGTGACCCTCGCCCGCGCCGGCTGGCGCCCGGCCCGCGGCACGCTGAAGCTCGTCTTCGTGGCCGACGAGGAGACCGGCGGCGAGGTCGGTGCCCGCTGGTTGACGCAGCGCCACCCGGACCGGGTGCGCTGCGATCTGCTGATCAACGAGGGCGCCGGCGCGCCCTTCGACTTCGAGGGCCGGCGCTACTACGGCGTGTGCTGCGGCGAGAAGGGGATCTTCCGCTTCCGGCTGACGGCCGGCGGCGTCGCGGGCCACGCCTCGATGCCCCGACTCGGGGACAACGCGCTGCTCAAGCTGGCTCCGGTGATCGCCGCACTGCGCCCCGGCTTCTCGGGCTACGACCCGACCGAGGCGCCGCTGCTGATGCTCGAGGCCCTCGGCCTCGACCCGGCCGATATCCCCGCCGCGATCGAGCGGCTGGCGGCCGAGGACCCGCTGCTGCCGGTGGTGATCGAGCCGATGCTGAGCGTCACGCTGACGCCGACGATGGTCTCCGCGTCCGAGAAGATGAACGTGATCCCGGCGCGCGCGCAGCTGAAGGTGGATTGCCGGGTGCCCCCCGGGCTCGGCGAGGATGTCGCGCTGCGGCGGCTGCACGAGCTGTTGGGGGAGGCGAGCACCGGCCTGGAGATCGAGTTCACCGAGCGCGTGTACGGCCACCAGTCCCCGGCGCGCAGCCGCCTGATGACGGCGATCGAGGGATGGCTCGCCGAGGCCGCCCCCGAGGCTCGCGCCATCCCGGTGCTCCTGCCCGGTTACTCGGACTCGAGCCACTTCCGCGCCGCCTTCCCGGACCTGATCGCCTACGGCTTCTTCCCGCACCGCCACCAGACGCTCGCCGAGTCCGAGCCGTTGATGCACAACGCCGACGAGCGCATCGACGTACGGGACCTCGGCTTCGCCGCGGGCTGCTACGCGGACCTGGCACGCGAGCTGCTCGGCTGAGCGCACGTACCTCGCTCCGAGAGCGTTCTCACCGGGCTCTCACCCGGCGAGCCCCCCCGACGTCGCGCTGCTCGACGTCGGCCCGCCCGAACTCGACTGTCGCGACGTCTGCCGGATGATCCGCGACGGCCACGACGTGGCCATTATCCCGGCCACGGCGCGCCGCGCGCCGCGCGCCGCTCGCCCGGCCCCGGCCGCTCGCCCAGGTGCCTGGTCGACCGCGGGAGCAGCGTGACGAGGATCGCCACCACCCCGATCGCGCCGCCGACGCCGAGCACCGCGCGAGCGCCGAAGGCGCTCGCCAGCGGACCGGCCAGCACGAAGCCGACCGGCAGGAGCGCGAGCGAGCCCATCCAGTCATACGAGCTCACGCGCGAGAGCGCCGCGGGCGGGACGTGCCGGGCGAGCGCCGTCTCCCAGGTGACGATGAAGAGCCCGTTCTGGATCCCCGCCAGCACCATCCAGCCCCCGGCCACGCCGCGCGGGAGGCCGAGAGCGAGGACCACCGACATCCCGGGCCAGACCGCGACGAGCAGCAGCGCGTCGCGCAGTGGGCGCTTCGAACGCCAGACGCTCGCCCAGACCGTCCCCGCGACGCAGCCGACCCCGTAGAGCGCGACGAACACCCCGTAGAGGCCGACCTGCCCGTACACGTCGCGGGTGACCGCGGCGCCGAGCGACATCCAGGTCGCATAGGAGCACATCAGCGCCACGCTCGTGGCGCTGATCGTCACCCACACCCAGGGGCGCGACGCCACCTCCCGGAAGCCGGCGCGCAGCTCATGCAGGACGCTCTGGCGATGGTGCGCCGTCATGGCCCCGCGCAGCCGCGGCCGCAGGGGCGCGAGCGTGAGCGCGCTGACCAGGAACGAGAGCGCGTCCGCGACGAACGCCTCGCCGGCGCCGACGGTGAGGACCAGCGCCGTCGCGACCGATGGCCCGAGCACCATCGAGACGTTCCAGGAGACCTCCATCAGCGCCCGCGCGCCGCGGATCTCCGCCTCGGGGACGGTCTGCGGGAGCAGACCGGTCTGCGCGGGTTGGAAGAACGCCCAGGCCACGCCGAACAGCGCCTCGATCACGGCGATCTCCCACACCCGCGCGGCGCCGGCCAGGATCAGCGCGGCCAGCAACCCGTGCAGTCCCGCGCGCGCCAGGTCGCTGGCGATCATCACCCGGTGACGGGGCAGCCGGTCGGCCCAGACGCCGCCGAGGAGCAGGAGCCCGACGAACGGCACGGTCTGCGCCGCGAGGATCAGCCCGAGGTCGGTGGGCGATCCGGTCGTGCGGGTGACGTAGATGGCCATCGCCACCGCGACGGCGTTGCTGCCGAAGTTGCTCGCCGATTGACCGCCGAAGAGCAGCCGGAAGTCACGGTGGCGCAGCGGACTGGCTCTGAGCAGGCGCACCAGCTGCATCGCCGGCCGACGTTACCGAGCCGCCGAGCCATCGCGACCGGCCGAGGGGCCGCGGCGACCCCGCAGGCGCACCGCACCGCGTGGCGGCGAAGTCCATAGACTCGCCGCCATGCCACCGCCGTCGAGGGTCAGGCTCGAGCCCGAGGTGTTCCGCCTGCCCGTCCAGCGGCTGCGCGCGGGGTACTACTCCGACGCCTACTTCGTCTACAGCAAGCAGCTGCTCGAGGAGGTCGGCCACCACCCGCGGGTGCTGATGCAGGTCTTCCAACGGCAGCGGTCGCTGCTCGGCGGGATCGACGAGGCGATCGCGATCCTCAAGCTCGCCTCCGGTCGGCTCGGCGCCGACGGCGAATGGGTCTCCGGCTGGGACCAGCTCGAGGTGCACGCGCTGTTCGAGGGCGAGCCGATCGCACCGTGGGAGACGGTGATGACGATCGAGGGCGATTACAGCCTCTTCGCCCACCTGGAGACGGTCTACCTCGGGTCGCTGGCGCGGCGCTCGCTGATCATGCGCAACGTCGAGGCCGTGGTGAGAGCGGCACGGGGCAAGCCGATCCTCTACTTCCCCGCGCGACACGACCACTGGCTGGTGCAGACCGGGGACGGCTGGGCGGCCCACGTCGCGGGCGCGATCGGCGTCTCGACCGACGCGCAGGCGTCCTGGTGGGGCGGCCGCGGGGTCGGCACGGTTCCCCACGGTCTGATCGCCGCGTTCGGCGGCGACACCGTCCGGGCGGCGCGGGCCTTCGCCGACCGCTTCCACGACGAGATGAACATCACGGTGCTGGTGGACTTCGAGAACGACTCGGTGCGCACGGCGCTCGAGGTCGCCCGCGCGCTCGGACCGCGGCTCTGGGGCGTCCGACTCGACACCTCAGGGCAGCTCGTCGACCGCTCGCTGCTCGACTCGATGGGCGACTTCGATCCGCGCGGCGTGAACCCCCAGCTGGTCGAGAACGTGCGCAGCGCCCTCGACGGCGCCGGCTTCCCCGAGGTGAAGATCGTCGTGAGCGGTGGCTTCACGGCGCAGCGCATCGAGCAGTTCGAGGCGCTCGGCGTTCCGGTCGACTCCTACGGCGTCGGCTCCTCGCTCATCCGCGGCGAGAACGACTACACCGCCGACGTCGTGATGGTCGAGGGCCGCCCCTGCGCCAAGGTCGGCCGTCACCACAAGCCCAACCCGCGACTGGAGCGGGTGCTCTGACGTGCTCGAATCCCTCGACCACACGGCGGTCGCCGTGCCCTCCATCGACGAGTCGCTGCGGTTCTACCGGGACGTCCTCGGCCTCGTGGTGGCCCATCGCGAGACGGTCCGCGACCAGGGGGTCGAGGCCGCCCTGCTCGACATCGGCGACTCGCACCTGGAGCTGATCGCACCGCTCGGGCCCGACACCGGCGTGGCCCGGTTCCTCGCGCAGCGCGGCCCCGGGCTGCATCATGTCGCCTATCGAGTGCGTGACATCGAGGCCGTGCTGGCTAGTCTGTCGGCGGCGGGCGTGCGGCTGATCGACGAGCGGCCCCGCACCGGCATCCGCGGCTCGCGCGTCGCGTTCCTGCATCCGAGCGCGACGGGCGGCGTGCTGACGGAGATCGTCGAGCCCGCCCATCACCAGTGACCACCCGAGGAGCGTCGATATGAGCAGTGACGACAAGCCCCAGAAGATCAGCATCGGCTTCCACGGCGGGCAGACGCTGGTCGCACGCGTGCGGCCGGCGGAGCTGGCCCGGCTCCGCGAGGTGCTCGGCAGGAGCGGGGGCTGGCACGAGCTGAACGCCGAGGACGGCACCGTCACCTTCGATCTGACGCGGGTCGACTACGTGCTCGTCGACAGCGAGGATCACCGGGTCGGCTTCTGAGCGCTTCGACCCTCACCCTCGCCCCCGTGCGCGAGCTCGACGGGCGGCTGCTGCGCCTGCTGCGCCGGCGCGGCCACGGCGACCCTCGCCTGGTCGCCGCGGTCGCGCGCGGCTCGCGCGCGGGCGAGCACGCGGCGTGCTGGTTCGCGCTCGGGGGTCTCGGCATCGCCGCGAGCCCGAGCGGGTACTCGCGCCGGCGCGCCTTCACCCGCGGTGTCGCGGCGACGGCCGTCGCCTACGGGCTCAACCAGGCCGTGAAGTTCACCGTGCGCCGGCCACGACCGCAGCTCGCGGATCTCCCGCCCCTCACGCCGGTGGTGACCCAGCTGTCGTTTCCCAGCGCGCACGCGACGACGTCGTTTGCCGCCGCCACGGCCTACAGCCGGGCGCTGCCCGCGGCCGCGCCGGCGCTCTACGGCGCCGCCGCGCTGCTCGCGCTCAGCCGTCCGTACCTCGGGGTGCACTACCCGAGCGACGTGCTGGCCGGCGCGGCGCTCGGGACGCTCACCGGGAGGTTGCTGCGATGCCGATGAAGGTGGGCATCGTCGGCATGCCGAACGCGGGCAAGTCCTCGCTCTTCAGCGCCCTCACGGGCGTGGCGGCCGAGGCCGCCAACTACCCGTTCACCACGATCGAGCCGAACGTGGCGGTGGTCCCGGTGCAGGACGAGCGGATGGAGCAGGTCGCCGCGACCGTCAAGGCGTCGAAGATCGTGTGGGACACGATCGCCTTCCACGACATCGCCGGCCTCGTCGCCGGCGCGCACCGGGGCGAGGGGCTCGGCAACCAGTTCCTGGCCAACATCCGCGAGACCGACGCCCTGCTCCACGTCGTGCGCGCGCACACGGACGGGGGCATCGTCCATTCGGAGGGCAGCGTCGATCCGTTGCGGGACATCGCGACGATCGAGACGGAGCTGATGTACGCCGACCTCGAGCAGGCCGAGCGGCGGGTCGAGCGGGTGGCGCGGCAGGCTCGCGGAGGCGACAAGCACGCGATCGCCGAGCAGCGCTGGCTCGAGCAGGTGATCGCCGCGCTGCAGGAGGGCAGGCCGGTGCGAACCGTGCCGGTCCCCGACGAGGCGCCGGACGCGCCGCAGCTGCTCGGATCGCTCACCTCCAAGCCGGTCCTGTTCGTGGCCAACATCAACGAGGGCGACATCGAGGTCCCGGCCGCGATCGCCGCCTATGCGCAGGCGCAGGGCGCCGGTGCCGTCGCGGTCTCGGCCAGGCTCGAGGCCGAGCTCGGCGCCCTGAGCCCCGAGGAGGCCGCGGAGATGCGCGCCGACCTCGGGCTCGCGGAGTCCGGCCTGCAGACGGTGGTCCGCGGCGCCTTCGGGCTGCTCGACCTGATCGCCTTCTTCACGGCGGGCGAGGACAAGCCGGCTCAGACGTGGCATCTGCGCCGCGGGCTCACCGCCTGGCACGCCGCCGGCCAGATCCACTCCGACATCCAGAGGGGCTTCGTCCGGGCCGAGGTGGTCTCGTGGGACGCGCTCGTGCAGTACGGGGGCTATGCCGGCGCCCGCGAGCACGCGGCGCTCCGACTCGAGGGCCGGGACTACGTGATGAGCGACGGTGACGTGATCACCGTCAAGTTCACCCCGTGACCGCGGGTCACCGCGGGCGATGAGCGGCCGACCACGGATCCGGTCGCGCCCGGCGTCCTCTACGGTGAGCGATGATGGGAGCTGACGATCCGGGGGCGGCGGCGCTGACCGCCGAGTCGCGCGCCGAGGCGCACGAGCACATCCGCGAGCACGCCCTGGCCGAGGCGGCGCGGATCGAGCGGCTCTCCCGCGTCCGCGAGTTCGTGCTCGGCGCGCAGGACGGGCTGCTCGTGCCGCTCGGCGTGGTGACCGGCATGGCCGCCGCCCACCCGGGACGCCCGGCGATCCTCGTGGCGGGCCTGGCCGAGGCGGTGGCCGGCTGCATCGCCATGGGCGGGGGCTCCTACCTGGCCAGCGAGGCCGAGGAGGGGCTCTACGCCGCCGAGATCGCCGACGAGGGCCGGGAGATCGCCGAGACGCCGGAGCGCGAGATCGCCGAGCTCGCGCTCGTCCTCGAGGAGGAGGGGCTGCCGACCGGTGCAGCCGAGCGGGTCGCGCGGGGACTGGCCGAGAACCCGAACGTCTTCCTGCGCACGAAGATCCAGAAGGAGCTCGGACTCTCTCCCGACGTCGGCGGGGCCGCCGTCGGCGACGCGCTCGTCGTCGGCCTCACGTACATGGGCGCGGCCGTGATCCCCCTGTGGCCGTACATCGTGCTGCCACTGCTGACCCCGGCCCTCGTCACGAGCCTGGCCTGCACGCTCGTCGCGCTCTTCACGCTCGGCGTCGTGAAGGGCCGCATCGCACGGCAGGCGTGGCGGCGGGCGGGCGTGCAGGTGATGCTGATCGGGTCGGTCAGCGCCGGGCTCGGCTTCGCGATCGGCCACATCGTCCGGGCGATCACCGGCTGACCCCGCGGCCGGCCGCGCTCAGAGCTCGGCGACCGTCGTGGCCGCCTCGAGCCTGCCCGCCAGCGCGCCCATGCCGAGCGCCGCGGCCGCCGCGGCGCCCGCGGCGAGATCGGTGGTCGCGTCGGGCGGGCGGGTGACCGCCACCGGCCGCAGCCGGGCGATCTCACGGTAGGCCCGCAACGCGTCGGCGTGCTCGCGCAGCGTGAACACGATCCGAGGGCGCTCACCCCCGTCCCCATCGGTCACCTCGGCGAGCAGCTGCTCGAGCGTGCCGTGCCGGCGCAGCAGTGCCGCCGCGGTCTTCTCACCGATCCCGGGCGCCCCCGGCAGGCCGTCGGAGGGATCGCCGCGCAGGGCGATGAAGTCGGGGACGAGCGACGGCGGGATCCCGTAGCGCCGCTGCACCTCGGCCGCGTCCACGGTCTCGACCCCCGCCGCGCCCTGCCGGAGGTAGAGCACCTGCGTGCGGTCGCCGACGCACTGATACATGTCGCGGTCGCCGGTGAGCAGGAGGGTGCGCCCGCCGGCGTCGGCCTCGAGGGCGGCGTGGGCGCCCAGGAGGTCGTCCGCCTCGAGCTCAGCCGTGTCCTCGACCCGCCATCCGAGGGCGGCGAACAGCTCGGGAGCGCGGTCGAACTGCCAGGCGAGGTCCTCCGGCATCGGCGGGCGCTGTGCGTGGTAGCCCGCGTAGAGCTCGGTCCGGTAGGCGGCCTGCTCGGCTCCGAAGCAGATCACCACGGCCCGCGGGGCCACCTCGGCGATGATCCGCAGCAGCGCGTTGGTGGCGCCGAGCAGCGCGTTCACGGGCCGGCCGTCGAGGTCCCGGATCGAGTCGGGGAGGGCGAAGAACGACCGGTAGAGCAGGAACGGCGCGTCGACGACGAGCAGCGGCCCCGGCGTGGCCTCGGCGCCCCAGCGAGCCGCCATCAGCCGACGGTGATCTCGGGGCCGATGACGCCGCCGTACCGCACGCGGTAGGCGCCCGGGACGGGGACCGGGACGGCGTAGCGGCCCCCGGCGGCGATCGGGCCGCGGGCGACGCGCGTCCAGCCCCGAGCGCCCAGGCGTTGCACCGTGACCTCCGCGTGCCGCCCGGCGGGGAAGATCGTGCCGCTCACCGTGTAGCGGACGCGGCGGCGAGCGGTGATGCCGCGGCTGGAGCCCCGGCGGCGGACCGCGCCCTGCAGCCCGCCCCCGCCGCTCGTCGGCCCCGTCGTCGTCGACCCGGACGGGGTCGTCGTCGTGCTCGTCCGCTCGGGCGGCGCGGTGCCCCGCACCACGCCGCGGCTCGTGACGGTGGTGAAGGACATCCAGGTGCTCGGCGTGCCGAGGAGCTGGCGCAGCTGCACGCCGGTGACGGTCGAGGCGCCCCGCGTCCCGACGATGCGGGCCCGCACGATGCGGGGCGAGAACCCGCGCTCGAGCACCCGGATCCCGATCAGCGAGCCGTCGACCAGCCGCCCGAGCCGACGCTCGGCGGCCGCCAGCGAGAACGTCGCCTTCCAGCGGTGGTACGGGTTGCCGAGGACGTCGTCGAAGGGGTCGGGGCGGCCCACGAGCCACGCCGCGGGGGAGAACGGGAACACGTTCTGCACGCTCTCGGTGGCCCACCCGGAGCTCGAGAAGAAGAGCGTCTGCACCGGAGCTCCCGCATACTCGACGACCTGCCCGCTCGTGGCCGCCACGGCGGCGTCCCCGGCCGGCGTCTCGCCGCGCACGCCCTCATAGACCTGGGAGCGCGTCGTGGCGTAGACGTCGAAGTCGGCCCCGACCGGCCGGGTGGTGATCGCGTACGTGCGCGAGGCGACCGCCTGCGCCTCGAGCGCCTGGGTCGGCCAGCTCGCCGGCATCTCCGCCGAGACGACCCCGCGCACGTAGTCATCGAGCGCGACGGCGTTGACGGTCATCACTCCCCCTCCCGGGGCCGGCCGGAAGATCAGCCCCCCGCGGAAGGTGCCGAGTCCGGCCACCGTCAGCAGCTCGGGGCCGCTCACCCGCAGCGGCGCGGGGAACCGGCCGATCAGACGGCGCCCGAGGGAGACGCGCAGGCGGTCGCCGGACGCCGTGATCCGGTAGTGCCAGAGCGGATCGAGCGTCAGTCTCGCGCCGCGCGCCGTCCTGGCCCCCGGGATCGTGGTCACGCCGCTGACCAGCGCGGCGGGCGCGCTCGACTGCAGCTGGACGGTCACGATCCGCTGAGGATCGACGTGACCGAGCGTCGTGCCGGTGTAGTAGTCGCGCAGGATCTCGGCGTAGCTCGCCCCGTGCAGGGCGTAGCCGGCGGCGCCGTACTGGCTCATGCCGACCCCATGGCCGTTGCCCGCGCCGCTCACGTACAGACCGGAGGCGCTCGTCGCGGCCCCGGCGGGCGCAGCGGCCAGTGCGAGGCACGCGAGCGCCCACCCCGCGGCGGCGCCCAGGCGCGAGGGCGCACCGGCCGCGACCGGGATGATCCGCCTGTCTGTCCCCGCGATGCGTCGCACGTGCTCTGGCTCCACCACATCCGGCCGCCACTCGTGGCGCCGGGGCTCGACCGCCAGGCGGTCAGCCGAGATTGCCCTGCGCCATGCGGCGCAGATCCATCGCGCGATTGTAGGTGTCCTCGTCGACGCCCTTCTCGTAGGCGACCTCGCGCAGCATCCGACCCGAGCTCGCGGCCTCCTTGACGATCTCCGTCGCGCGGTCGTAGCCGATGTAGGGGTTCAGCGCGGTGGCGGCGGCCAGGGTCGATTCGGCCGAGCGCTCGCACCCGGGCAGGTTGGCCTGGATGCCGTCGACGCAGCGGTCCTTCAGCACGCGCGCGACCGCGGCGAGCAGGTGGATCGACTCGAGGAGGTTGCGGGCGATCAGCGGGACGCGCACGTTGAGCTCGAAGTTGCCCTGACTGCCGGCCAGCGTGATCGCCGCGTCGTTGCCGACGACCTGCGCGGCGACCTGCAGGGTGACCTCGGGGATCACCGGGTTGACCTTCCCGGGCATGATCGACGAGCCCTTCTGGAGCTCGGGCAGGAAGATCTCCCCGATGCCGGCGCGCGGGCCCGACCCCATCAGCGCGAGGTCGTTCGCGATCTTGGTGAGGGAGACGGAGATGACCTTCAGCGCCCCGGAGAGCTCGACCAGTGCGTCGCGGTTCCCCTGCGCCTCGAACGGATCCTCCGGCGCCGAGATGGCGAGGCCGGTGGCGTCGCTCAGCCTGGCGCGCACCCGCTGGGCGAACTCCGGGTGGGTGTTCAGGCCGGTCCCCGTCGCGGTCCCCCCGAGCGGGATCTGCGCGACCTGCGGCAGCGCGTTGCGGACGCGACGGGCGCCGAGGCGGACCTGGGCCGCGTACCCACCGAACTCCTGGCCGAGGGTGACCGGCACCGCGTCCATCAGGTGCGTGCGGCCCGCCTTCACCACGTCGTGAAACTCGCCCGCCTTGGCGGTGAACGCCGCCTCGAGCGCGTCGAGCGCCGGCAGCAGGTCGTGCGTCGCCTCGCCGAGCGCGGCGAGGTGGACCGCCGAGGGGAAGACGTCGTTCGAGCTCTGCCCCATGTTGACGTGATCGTTCGGGTGGGCTCCCTCGCCGGCGAGGTTGGCGATCACCTCGTTGGCGTTCATGTTCGAGGACGTCCCGGAGCCGGTCTGGAAGACGTCGATCGGGAACTGGTCGTCGAACTCGCCCGCCGCCACGCGGTCGGCCGCGGCGGCGATCCGCTCCGCGTGGGCGGCGTCGAGCAGCCCCAGTTCAGCGTTGACGCGTGCCGCGGCGCCCTTGATGGCACCGAGCCAGTGGATCACCGCGGCGGGAATCGGCTCGCCGGAGATGGGGAAGTTGGCGACCGCCTTGCTGGTCTCGCCACCCCAGAGTTGCTGGTGCTCGGTCGTGCTCACGTTCGTCCTTTCGCCGCTGCTTCGCTCAGCGCAGAACGCTACCGCGCGCCCCTTCGCGGCCGCCGTGCGGGGCGTTGACAGGACGTACCTAATGCCATTAGGCTATGGCCTATCAATCGTAGCTCCGACCGGAGGGCGCCATGCGGATCAGTCACCTCACCCCCCACCTGACGCAGCTGACGAAGCTCGGCTGGGTGAACGCGTACCTCGTCCGCGAGTCGGACGGCCTGACCGTCGTCGACACCGCGATGAGCGCGGCGGACGAGCTGATCGCCGCCGCCCGTGCGCTCGGGGCGCCGATCCGCCGGATCGCGCTGACCCACGGTCACGGGGACCACGTCGGCTCCCTCGACGCGCTGCGCAAGCGGCTCGGGCCTGACGTGCCGGTGCTGATGACCGAGACCGACGCGCGCATCCTCGCCGGTGAACCGGTCGAGTTCTCCGACCGCAGGCGCGGGAGCTGGCCGAAGATCACCACCCGGCCGGACGTGACGCTCGCGCCCGGCGACCGGGTCGGCGGCCTCGAGGTGGTCGCCTCCCCCGGTCACACTCCGGGGCACGTCGCGTTCCTCGACACGCGCGACCGCACTCTGATCGCCGGCGACGCGTTCGTCACGCTCGGCGGTGTCGAGATCCCCAGCCGCCCCACCTTCCCGTTCCCGCTCGCCTGGATGGGAACCTGCGACCGCCGGCAGGCCGTCGAGTCGGCGAGCGCGCTGCGCGCGCTCGCGCCGGAGCTCCTGGTGGTCGGGCACGGGGGAGCGGTGCGGGCGCCCGTGGCGGCGATGGACGCGGCGATCACCCGAGCGCGGCGGGCGGCGTGATGGCCCGGGCCGGGCTCACGGCGGACGCCGTCGTCGACGCCGCGGCGGCACTCGCCGACGCGGAGGGGCTCGAGCTCGTGACACTCGCCTCGGTCGCGGCCCGGCTCGGGGTCAGGCCACCCTCGCTCTACTCCCACGTGGCGGGCCTTCCCGACCTGCGGGCACGGCTGGCGGCGCGGGCCGCGG
>DAIDJO010000064.1 GCA_027451345.1 Solirubrobacterales bacterium | reverse complement strand
CGCCTCTACAGCTTCGACTCCCGCGTCAAGCGGATGACGACGCTCGATCGCGATCCCGACCAGCGCTGGACCTACCACGTCAAGGGCGCGCCCCTCGAGCTGCTGGGTCGCTGCACCGAGGTCCGGGACGAGCAGGGCGTGCGGGCGCTGGGCGCCGACGACCGTGATCGCGTCGCCGGAGAGGTCGAGCGCTCGGCCGCCGCCGGGCTGCGGGTCCTCGGCTTCGCCTCCCGTGCCGCGCCGGGGGCCGAGGGCGAGGACCGCGACGTGGCCGAGGCGGGCCTCACCTTCCTCGGGCTGGCGGCGCTGGACGACCCCCCCCGCGCTGAGGTTCCGGCCGCGATCGCGGTCTGCCGGGGCGCGGGGATCCGCATCGTGATGATCACCGGCGATGACGGCCGCACCGCGACGGCCGTGGCGCGCGAGGTCGGGATCGTCACGGGCACGCCGACGGTGATCAGTGGCACGGAGCTCGACGCGATGGGGCAGGAGGAGCGTGACGATCTGCTGCACCGGGCCGAGGAGCTGATCGTCGCCCGGTCGAACCCCGAGACGAAGCTGCACATCGTCGACGCGCTCCGAGCGCAGGGGCACACGGTGGCGATGACCGGGGATGGCGTCAACGACGCGCCCGCGCTGCGGCGAGCCGACATCGGGGTGGCGATGGGCGCGTCGGGCACCGACGTCGCGCGGGAGGCGGCCACGATGGTCCTCACCGACGACAACTTCGCCTCGATCGTCCGCGCCATCGAGGAGGGCCGGGTCGTCTACGACAACATCCGCAAGTTCATCACCTACATCTTCGTGCACGCCGTGCCGGAGGTCGTGCCGTTCATGCTCTTCGCCCTGAGCGGCGGCCTGATCCCGCTCCCGCTCACGGCGCTGCAGGTGCTCGCCATCGACCTCGGCAGTGACACCGTTCCGGCGCTCGCTCTCGGTCGCGAGCCGGGGGAGCCGGGGATGATGGCCCGCCCCCCGCGGCCCCGTGAGTCCGGGATCATCAGCCGCGCGATGCTCCTGCGCGCCTGGCTGCGGCTCGGCCTGCTCGAGGCGCTGCTCGTGCTCGGCGGCTTCTTCCTCGTGATGCTCGGCGCCGGATGGGTGCCGGGCGACCCGACCGGCGCCGGCACGCGGTTCCACGTCGTCTACCAGCAGGCGACGACGATGAGCTGGGCGGGGATCGTCAGCGGCCAGATCGGCGCCGCCTTCGCCGTCCGCAGCACCTCCGCGTCCTGGCGCGAGGTCGGCCTGCTGCGCAACCCGCAGCTGCTGCGGGGGGTCGCCTTCGCGCTCGCGTTTGCCGCGGTCATCGTCTACGCCCCGCCGGCACAGGCGGTCTTCCATACGCGCGCGCTGCCGTGGCGGGACGTTCTCGTCCTCGCCAGCTTCGCCCCGATCGTCTGGGGCAGCGACGAGCTGTGGCGCTGGCGGCGGCGCCGGCGCGCCGGCTGAGCCGGGCCCGGGCTGGGCTGCGGCGAACTACCCACCGCGGCCCGGGGCGAGGGCCGATGCCAGGGGTGCGCTGCGCTGGTGTGATGGAGGTGCATCCATCCCGATGACTGGAGCGCACCAGATGTCCCTCACCACCGCACAGGATCATCCGGCAGCTGGCCAGCTCCCCACGACCTATCGGGCGGCCGTCGTGCATGGGTTCACCGAGCCGCTCTCCGTCGAGCACGTCGCCCCCCGCCGGCTCGAGCCCGGTCAGGTGCGCGTGAAGCTCGAGGCCTGCGGTCTCTGCCACACCGACATCCACGCCGCCCACGGCGACTGGCCGGTCCGGCCCCGGCCCCCGTTCATCCCCGGTCACGAGGGCATCGGCATCGTCGCGGAGCTCGGCCCGGGGGTGACGGAGGTGAGCGTCGGCGAGCGCGTCGCCATGCCCTGGCTCGGCTACGCCTGTGGCACCTGCGACTTCTGCGTGTCCGGTCGCGAGACGCTCTGCGAGTCGCAGCAGAACATGGGCTACACGATCGACGGCGGCTTCGCCGAGTACGCGGTCGCCCACGCGCGCTACGTGGTTCCCGTCCCCGACGGGCTCAACCCGATCGACGCGGCGCCGCTCACCTGCGCCGGGGTGACGGCGTACAAGGCGGTGAGGGTGGCGGGGACGCGCCCCTCGGACCTCGTCGCGGTCTTCGGCATCGGTGGGCTCGGTCACCTCGCCGTCCAGTACGCCCTGATCGCCGGCGCGGGCGTCGTCGCCGTCGACCTGATCGACGAGAAGCTCCAGCTCGCCCGGCTCCTCGGCGCCGAGCACGCGGTGAACGCCGCACACGAGGACCCAGTCACGGCGATCCAGCGTCTCGGCGGCGCCGATCAGGCGATCGTGCTCGCCGTCGCTCCGCAGGCCTTCGAGCAGGCCTTCCGGTCGCTGAAGCGTGGCGGCACGCTCGTCTGCGTCGGCCTCCCGGCGGAGAACGAGATGCGGCTGCCGATCTTCGAGACGGTGCTTGGCGCAATCACCGTCGTCGGCTCGATCGTCGGCACCCGCGCTGACCTGCGGGAGGTCTTCGAGCTCCACCGCGCCGGACGGACGCGGGTGACCAGCGAGTGCGTCCCGCTCAGCGAGGTGAACGAGGCGATCGCCGAGGTCGAGGCCGGTCGCGTTCAGGCGCGCGTCGTGCTCGTGCCGTGAGGCTCGTGCCCCCCGTGCCGTGAGGGCCGGGTGCGTGCCCGGGGCGTGCCGCGACGGGCCGCCGTTGCACCGAACTCTTGGCAAACCCTTGGGTTGATCTCACGGGTTTCCTACGGTGGCTCGGGAGTCTGTTGCGTGCACTCCCCCCGACGAGGTCAACGGCATGCACGCACAGATCACCGGGCGCTCTCCCGCGCCACCCCGCCGCGGAGCGGTCACCGCACCCGGCTCGCCGTCCCGTCGAGCGGCCGTCCGCCCGCTCGACCTCGAGGTCGTCGTTCCCGTGTACAACGAGGAGCGCACGCTGGCGCTCTCCATCCGGCGGCTGCACCGCTACCTCTCCGAGGCGGTGCCGCTGAGCTGGCGGATCGTCATCGCGGACAACGCGAGCACGGACGCGACGCCGGTGATCGCCGCCTCGCTCGCCGTCGGGCTGGCGGACGTCGAGGTGCTGCGCCTCGAGCAGCGGGGCCGCGGCCGGGCGCTGCGCGCCGCCTGGGGCCGGAGCCCGGCGCGCGTCGTCGCCTACATGGACGTCGATCTCTCGACGGACCTTCGCGCCCTCATGCCACTCGTCGCGCCGCTGCTCAGCGGCCACAGCGAGGTCGCCATCGGAACCCGCCTGGCTCCGGGGTCCCGAATCACCCGCGGCGCGCAGCGCGAGGTCATCTCGCGCGCCTACAACCGTCTGCTGCGCGCCTCGTTGCACGCCCGCTTCAGCGACGCCCAATGCGGCTTCAAGGCGGTGCGCGGCGACGTGCTCGCGGAGCTGCTCGCGGCCGTCCGCGACGAGGGCTGGTTCTTCGACACGGAGCTGCTGATCGCCGCCCAGCGGCGCGGGATGAGGATCCACGAGGTGGCCGTCGACTGGGTCGATGACCCCGACTCGCGCGTGGACATCCTGGACACCGCGCTCGCCGACCTGCGCGGCGTCGCCCGGCTGATGGGGGAGGCGCGCCCCACCCGCTTCTTCGCCCGTCGTCGGTGTGGCCTCGACGCTCGTCTACCGGCTGCTCTCCGTCGTCCTGGCCGGGCCGCTCGGCTCGCGCCCGGCGAACGTCCTGGCGCTCGCGCCGGCGGCCGTCGGCAACACGGCGGCGAGCCTGCGCCCGACCGCCCTCCGTCCATCCGTTCCCTCTCGACCGAAGGAAGATCGACATGACCACCACCACGCTTCCGCGGCCGCCGGCGTCCGTGACGACCGGACCTGGGCGCGTGCGGTCACTGATCCGCGGCAGTGTCGATGAGCCGGCCTGGGCGCGCCCGCTGCTGATCGCCCTGCTGCTGGGCACGGCCGCCGCCTATCTGGTCGATCTGACCGCGTCCGGCTACGCGAACAGCTTCTACGCCGCCGCTGTGCAGGCCGGCACCCGGAGCTGGAAGGCGTTCTTCTTCGGCTCGATCGACGCCTCGAACTTCATCACCGTCGACAAACCGCCCGCGTCGCTGTGGGTGATGGAGCTGTCGGCGCGCCTGTTCGGCTTCTCGAGCGCGAGCCTGCTCGTCCCGGAGGTGCTCGAGGGCGTCGCGTCGGTCGCGCTGCTCGCGGCGGCGGTCCGCCGCTGGTTCGGCGCGGGCGCCGGGCTGCTCGCCGGGCTCGCCCTCGCGCTCACGCCGGTCGCCGCGCTGATGTTCCGCTTCAACAACCCCGACGCGCTGATGGTCTGCCTGATGGTGGCCGCCGCGTACTGCCTGGTGCGCGCGCTCGAGGGGGCGCGGGCGCGGCGCTGGATGATCGGAGCGGGGACGCTGCTCGGGTTCGCCTTCCTGGCGAAGATGATGGAGGCGTTCCTCGTCCTGCCCGGCTTCGTGCTCGTCTATCTCGTGGCCGCGCCGGCGGACCTCCGCCGGAGGGTGGGCGACCTGCTCGCCGGCGGGGCCGCGCTGCTGCTCAGCGGCGGCTGGTGGGTGGCGGCGGTGGCGCTGTGGCCGGCCGCCTCGCGCCCGATGATCGACGGATCGCCGCAGAACAGCATCCTCACCCTGATCGTCGGTTACAACGGGTTCAGTCGCCTGAGCGGCGGATCCGGCGGACCGGGCGGGAACTTCAGCGGCGCGGCGGGTGTCCTCAGGCTCTTCAACGACGCGATGGGTGGCCAGGCCGCCTGGTTGCTCCCGGCCGCCGGGCTCGTTCTCCTCGGTGGCCTGTTCTGGCGCCGCCGCGCGCCGCGCACGGATCGGACCCGTGCGGCGCTGCTGCTGTGGGGTGGCTGGCTCGTCGTCAGCGCGGCGGTGCTCAGCTTCTCGAGCGGCATCATCCACACCTATTACACGGTCGAACTGGCGCCCGCCATCGCCGCGCTCGCCGGCCTCGGCGCGGCCCTGCTCTGGCCCCGCCGCGAGTCGCCGGCCGCGAGGCTGGGGATGGTGCTCGTCATCGTCGCCACCGCCGCCTGCGCGGTGGTGCTGCTCGCGCGGAGCCCGGCCTGGAACGCCTGGCTGACGCCCGTGATCATCGGGCTCGCCCTCGCGGGGAGCGCGGGCCTGCTCGCCCCGGCGCGGCTGCGCCGCCGCCTGTCGGCCCTCACCGCCGTGTGCTCGGTGAGCGCGTGTCTGCTCGCGCCGCTCGCCGTCACCGCGCAGACCGTCACGACCGCCCACACCGGTTCGCTGCCCTCGGCCGGGCCGGCGGTGAGCGGCTCCGGCGGTGGTCTCGGCGGCGGGTCCGCCGGGCCGGTCGGTGGACCCGGGGGCGGGTCGGCGCGGGCGGCCGGCGGTCGGGTGGGCGCCGCGCTCGTCTCGGCCCTGAAGGCGCACGCCACGCACTACCGCTGGGTCGCCGCGACGTCCGGCTCGGAGAGTGCCGCGGCGCTCGAGCTCGCCACGGGCGGTGAGCCGGTGATGGCGATCGGCGG
>DAIDJO010000063.1 GCA_027451345.1 Solirubrobacterales bacterium | reverse complement strand
AGCACCTGCAGCGCGAGCAGGCCGTGGGCATGGGCGCCTCCGGCAAGGCCACGGTCGGTGTCGCTGACTGACGAGGGCTCACTGTCCACTGACAGCGCCGCCCGTGGCCCGCTGGCCACGGGCGGCGAGGGAGCCACACAGCAGGTCGTCGTCCTCGACTACGGCGGCCAGTACTCCCAGCTGATCGCGCGGCGCGTGCGTGAGTGCGGCGTCTTCTCGACCCTGCTGCCCCATCACGTCGGACCCGAGGAGGTGGCCCGCCGCCGCCCGGTCGGCCTGATCCTGTCGGGCGGTCCGGCGTCGGTGTACGCCGACGGGGCTCCGAAGCTCGACCCCGCGCTGCTCGACCTCGGGATCCCGGTGCTCGGCATCTGCTACGGCATGCAGCTGATCGCGCGGGAGCTCGGCGGCCGCGTCGAGGGCGCCGAGGTGGGGGAGTACGGGCGCTCGCAGCTGACGGTGCACCGTCACGGGCGCCTCCTGGCCGACACGCCGGAGGAGCAGGCCTGCTGGATGTCCCATCGCGACACGGTCTTTGCGCCCCCGCCCGGCTTCGAGGCGCTCGCCTCCTCGACCGGCTCGCCGGTGGCCGCGATCGAGTCGGTGCAGCGCGGCATCTACGGCATCCAGTTCCACCCGGAGGTCGTGCACACCCCGTACGGGCAGCAGGTCCTGCGCAACTTCCTGATCGACATCTGCGGAGCCGACGGCAGCTGGAGCGCCCGCTCGGTGATCGAGGAGCAGATCGAGCGGATCCGCGAGCAGGTCGGCGACGGCCGGGCGCTCTGCGCCCTCTCCGGCGGCGTCGACTCGAGCGTCGCCGCCCTGCTCGTGCACCGGGCGATCGGCGACCGCCTCGTCTGCGTCTTCGTCGACCACGGCCTGATGCGCAAGGACGAGGGCGCGCAGGTGATCTCCACCTTCCAGGATCACTTCCACGTCCCGCTGATCGCCGTCGACGCCGAGGCTCGGTACCTGGCGAAGCTCGCCGGGGTGACCGATCCCGAGCAGAAGCGCAAGATCATCGGGACCGAGTTCATCCGCATCTTCGAGGAGGAGGCCGCCCGGCTCGACGGGATCCGCTTCCTGGTGCAGGGCACGCTCTACTCGGACGTGATCGAATCCGGCGGGGGTACGGGCACGGCGACGATCAAGTCCCACCACAACGTCGGCGGGCTCCCCGAGGACCTCGAGTTCGAGCTCGTCGAGCCGCTGCGAACGCTGTTCAAGGACGAGGTCCGGGCCGTCGGCGCCGAGCTCGGCATGCCCGAGCGCCTCGTCTGGCGCCAGCCGTTCCCCGGGCCGGGTCTCGCCATCCGGGTGGTCGGGGGCGAGGTGACGAAGGAGAAGCTCGACATCCTTCGCGAGGCCGACGCCATCCTGCAGGACGAGATCCGGCGAGCGGGCCTCTACCGCGAGCTCTGGCAGTCCTTCTGCGTGCTGCCCGATGTGCGGGCCGTCGGCGTCCAGGGGGACGAGCGCACCTACGGCAACGTCGTGGCCATCCGCGCGGTGACCAGCGACGATGCGATGACAGCGGACTGGGCGCGCCTGCCCTACGACCTCCTCGAGCAGATCGCCAGCCGCATGATCAACGAGATCCGGCCCGTCGGACGCGTCGTGCTCGACATCACATCCAAGCCGCCCGGCACCATCGAATGGGAGTAGCGAACACCGCGCCGCGCGGCGTGGCCGGGGATCGGCTACCATCAACGATCCCCGCGCAGCCGCGCGTACTCAACTCTGCCATGAAGACATACGTAGCCAAACCCACTGATCGCGAGCGAAACTGGCTGATCGTCGATGCCACCGGGCTGACCCTCGGTCGCCTGGCGACGCAGATCGCCGACGCCCTGCGCGGCAAGCGCAAGCCGACCTACACCCCGCACATCGACACCGGCGACTTCGTCGTGGTCGTGAACGCTGAGAAGATTTCCGTCACGGGCAACAAGCTCGAGGACAAGCGGTACTACCGCCACTCCGGGTATCCGGGTGGCCTGAAGTCCCGCACCCTGACCGAGATGCTCGAGCGCCGTCCGGAGGAGGTCATCCGGATCGCGGTGAAGGGGATGCTCCCCCGCAACCGTCTCGCGCGCAAGCAGCTCACCAAGCTGAAGGTCTATGCCGGGCCCGATCATCCGCACGCCGCCCAGCAGCCGCAACCGATGGAGATCGAGTCGTGACCGACGAACAGAACGAGAATGTCGAGGAGCCCATCGCCGAGGCCACGCCCGAGGCGGCCGAGGTCGAGGCCGAGACGCCCGCCGCTCCCGAGGAGATCAGGGCGATCGGCACCGAGGAGGTGACCTCCGCGCAGCCCGGCGACGCCGATCGGGAGCCGGCGATGGTCGCCCCGGAGGCCGAGGCGGCGAGCGCGCCGGAGGCAGCCCCCGCCGAGCCGGCCGCCGTCGAGGCGGACGTCGTCGAGGCGGACGTCGAGTACATCGAGGAGGACGAGGCGCCGCGCGAGAAACCGGCCATCCCCGGGGCCGACCTCATTCCCGACATCGTCCCCGAGGGCACCGAGTTCCTCGACGCCGAGGCCCGTGCCGCCGCCGAGGCGGAGGCCGAGGAGGCGGCCGCCCGCGCCGCGCAGGAGGACGACGGCGAGGTGAGCGCCCAGCCGATCGCCGAGGTGGCCATCAATCTCGCCGCCGGTGCGCGCTACACCGCGACCGGCAAGCGCAAGACCGGCGTCGCCCGCGTGATCCTCAAGCCGGGAACCGGCACCTACACGATCAACGGCAAGACGCTCGAGGAGTTCTTCCCGCGCGAGACGCTGCAGCGGATCATCCGCCAGCCCCTCGAGGCGGTCGGCTACGAGGCGCGCATGGACGTCATCGCCCGGATGCACGGCGGCGGCGTCGCCGCGCAGGCCGGCGCGCTGCGCCACGGCATCTCGCGAGCGCTGCTCGAGGCCGACCCGAACCTGCGTGGTGAGCTGAAGCGCCGCGGCTTCCTGACGCGCGACCCGCGCGTCAAGGAGCGCAAGAAGGCCGGGCTCAAGAAGGCCCGCAAGCGGCCGCAGTTCTCCAAGCGCTAGCCGCACCGTTCTCCCCGGAGCGGCCCGCACGCATGTCGCGCCAGCTGTTCGGCACCGACGGCGTTCGGGGCCGCGTCGGCGAGTTCCTCACCGCGGAGCTCGCGGTCGCCCTCTCCCACGCGACCGTCGAGCTCTGTGACGAACCGCACCCGCGGGTCCTGATCGTCCGGGACACGCGCGAGTCGGGCGAGATGCTCGAGGCCGCCGTGGCCGCCGGCGTCACCGCCGCGGGGGGTGAGGTGCTGCTCGGCGGCGTGCTGCCGACCCCCGCCGCTCCGCTGCTCGTGCGCCGCCACGGCCTGCAGCTCGCGGCCGTGATCTCGGCCTCGCACAACCCCTATGAGGACAACGGCATCAAGTTCTTCGCGGCGGACGGCTTCAAGCTCTCCGACGCGACCGAGAGCGCGATCGAACGGCGGATGCTGAGCCCCGGCGCGCCACCGAGCCGCCTCGGCCGCGTCGCCGAGCTCGCCGACGCCAACGAGGACTATCTCGGCGCGCTCCACGACCGCTTCGGGCGCCTGGACCTGCGGGGCACCCGGGTCCTGCTCGATTGCGCCCACGGCGCGACCTTCCGCGTCGCGCCCGAGATCTTCCGCCGCCTCGGCGCGGAGGTCGATGTCATCGCCGACGCGCCCGACGGACGCAACATCAACGCCGGGGTCGGCTCGACCCACATCGAGGCGCTCACCGAAGCGATGGCGACCGGCGGCCACGACGTCGGGTTCGCCTTCGACGGCGACGGCGACCGCGTGCTCGCCGTCGACCGCAACGGGCACGTGATCGACGGCGACGAGCTGATCGCGCTGGCGGCCGTGCACTACCAGCGGGCCGGTTGCCTGGACGGCGGCGGCGTCGCCGTGACGGTCATGACCAACTATGGGTTCCACACGGCCATGGCCGAGGCGGGGATCGAGGTGGCCACCACCGCGGTGGGGGACCGCTACGTCAACGAGGCGCTGCGCGCCCGCGGATGGCGGCTCGGCGGCGAGCAGTCCGGACACATCATCGACCTCGGCTTCGGGCCCTCGGGGGACGGGATCGCGAGCGCCCTGCTCACGCTCGAGGCGCTCGCCGGAGCCGACCCGGCCCGACGCCACGCGATGCACAAGCTCCCGCAACGCCTGGTCAACCTCCGGGCGCCGAGCCGGGAGGCGCTCGTCGCGGCCATGGAGACCGACGCGGTCCGGCGGGCGATCGGGACGGCCGACGCGGCGCTGCTCGGACGGGGCCGCGTGCTCGTGCGCGCCTCCGGCACCGAGCCGCTCATCCGCGTCATGGTCGAGGCTCCGAGCCCCGCGGAGACCGAGACGGTGCTGGCCGACCTCTGCCGGGTGGTGGAAGAGGCCCTCGCCGCGGGCGGCGCGTGAGACGATCCACCTGGTGATGGCCCTGCCGAACTGGTTGATCCCGCTTCCCGACGCCGCTGAGCAGCGCGCGCTCGACGGGTGGGCGATCGAGCGCCACCACATTCCGGGCGAGACCCTGATGGAGCGCGCCGGCAGCGCGCTGGCGCGGATCTGCGCCGAGGCGGTCCCGGAGGGGCGCCTCGTGGTCGTCTGCGGGCGGGGCAACAACGGCGGTGACGGCCAGGTCGCGGCCCGCGTCCTGCGTCAGCAGCGCCGGGACGTCACCGTGATCGAGGTGAGCGAGCCCGACGGCGACGCGCTCCCCGGGGCGCTCGTCGGCGCCGCCGGCGTGATCGACGCGCTGCTCGGGACCGGCTTCGCCGGCGCTCCCCGCGACCCCGTCCTCGGTGCCATCCGCGCGATCAACGCCGCCCGCGCGACCGATCCGGGACTGCGGGTGATCGCCTGCGACGTGCCGAGCGGCGTCGACGCCTCCACCGGGGAGATCACCGCCGACGCCGTCCGCGCGGATGTCACGGTGACGTTTCACGCCGCGAAGCCGGGGCTGTGGATCGCCCCCGGCAAGCGCCACAGCGGCGCGCTCCGGGTGGTGGACATCGGCATCCCCGCGGCCGACCAGCCCGTCGCGCCGGCCGTCGGCCTGATCACCCCGGAGGTCGGCGCCACGGTACCCCGCCGGAGCGCCGCCTCGACGAAGTTCAGCTCGGGCAGCGTGCTCGTCGTCGGCGGCTCCCGCGGGCTCACCGGAGCGCCCACGCTCGCCGCGCTCGCGGCGGCGCGGGCCGGCGCCGGCTACGTCACGGTCGCCGCCCCGGCCTCCGTGGCCCCGATCCTCGCCGGCAAGCTGCTCGAGGTGATGACGGTCGAGCTTCCCGACGATCCGGAGACCGGACCCCGGCGCGGCAGCTCGCGGCTCGCCGTGGAGCGGGCGAGCCGGGCGCAGGCGCTCGTGCTCGGCCCCGGGATCGGCCGCCTGCCCGCCGCGCAGAAGTTCGCCCGTGACGTGGCCACCCACGCCGGGCTCCCGCTGGTCCTCGACGCCGACGGCCTCACCGCCCACGCCGAGGAGGGGGCGCTCGACTCGCTGGCGGCGCGCGGGGCGCCGACGGTCCTGACCCCGCACGCCGGCGAGCTCGGCCGGCTGCTCGGGGTGGCGAGCGACGAGATCGAGCGACACCGGCTCACCCACGCGCGCGCGGCCGCCGAGCGCGCTCGGGCAATCGTCGTGCTCAAGGGCGACGACACGATCGTGGCCGACCCGGACGGGCGGGTGGCGGTGAGCCCCGGCGGCGCTCCGGCCCTCGCCACCGCCGGCACCGGCGACGTGCTCGCCGGCGTCCTCGGCGCGTTCCTGGCCAAGGGAGTCGAGCCGTTCACCGCGGCGTGCGCCGCCGTCCACACGCACCTGACGGCCGGCCACCTCGCGGCGCAGGCGGTCGGCGCCGAGGGCGTGATCGCCAGTGACGTGATCGCCGCCCTCCCGCGCGCCCGTGAGGCGGGCCCGCATCGGACCCCCGAGGAGCGCTGAGAGATGGCGCTTCGCGCCGTCGCCGAGGTCAACCTCGCCGCGATCGAGCGCAACGCGGCCCGCGTGCGCGAGCGCACCGGGCATCACGTTCGCCTCTGCGCCGTCGTCAAGGCCGACGGTTACGGCCACGGGGCGGTGCCGGTGGCCCAGGCGGCGGTGCGCGGGGGAGCCACCGCCCTCGCCGTGGCCACGGCGGTCGAGGCGGTCGAGCTCCGTCGGGCCGGCTTCGCGGTGCCGATCCTCGTCCTCGGTGCGGTGAGCGACGAGGAGCTGCCGGCGGCGGTCGCCGCCGGGGCGGAGCTCACCGTCTGGGACCCCGCCTTCATCGAACGGATGCGCGGCCTCGCCGCGCACGCCCCGGTCGCGGTCGGGGTGCACGTGAAGCTCGACACCGGGCTGGGCCGGCTCGGCACGCGCAGCGTCGATGAGGCGCTCGCGACGATCCACGCGGTGCTGCGCTCAGCCCCCGCGCTGCGGCTCGTCGGGGTGATGACGCACTTCGCCACCGCCGACGCGGACCTCGCCTTCGCCGGCGAGCAGCTCGAGCGGTTCCGGCCGTTCGTCGCGGAGGCCCGCGCCCTGGCCACCTCCGACCTCACCGTCCACGCCGCCAACAGCGCGGCGATCCTGCGCCTGCCGGACAGCCACTTCGACATGGTCCGGGCGGGCATCGCGCTCTACGGGGGTGACCCGATGAACGAGGATCCCGCCCGCCACGGACTGGAGCCGGCCCTCGCCCTGCGCACCTACGTCGCCGCCATCAAGCCGATCGCCCCCGGCGAGAGCGTCGGGTACGGCCGGCGGTTCATCGCCGAGCGACCGGGGCGCATCGCGACCCTGCCGATCGGCTACGGCGACGGCATCGTCCGAGCCCTGGCCGACAACTGCGACGTGCTGATCGGCGGCCGCCGCCACCCGCTGCGCGGGATGGTGAGCATGGACAACATCACGGTCGAGCTCGGCGCCGAGCCGGCGGTCGAGCTCGGCCAGCGCGCCACGCTCATCGGCGCCGACGGCAGCGAGCGGCAGACGGCCGAGGAGATCGCACGGCGCATCGGCACGATCGGCTATGAGGTCCTCTGCGGGATCTCCCGGCGCGTCCCCCGCCACTACCACTACGACGGGAGACCGCTGTGAGCGAGCGCGGCCCGCTGGCCGCGCTCGCCGAGCTCGCGCCGCGCCACGGGCAGGCGTGGCTCGTCGGCGGCGCGGTGCGCGACGAGCTGCTCGGCCGTCCCACCCCCGACTACGACATCGCCGTGGAGGGGGACGCCGCCGCGCTCGCCCGCGAGCTCGGCCGCGGCGCCGGGGGCCACGCCTTCCGGCTCTCGGAGGAGTTCGGCGCCTGGCGCGTGCGCGCGCACGACCAGCGCTGGCAGATCGATCTCACCCCCCTCACCGGAGCGACCCTCGAGGCGGACCTGCGCCGCCGGGACCTCACGATCAACGCGATCGCACGCGAGCTCACCGCGGAGGGCGAGGGCGCGCTGATCGATCCGTGCGGCGGGCTCGAGGACCTGCGGGAGCGGCGGCTGCGGCGCGTCAGCTCCGCCTCCTTCCAGGCCGATCCGCTTCGTGTGCTGCGCCTTGCGCGGCTCGCCGCGGAGCTCGGCTTCACCGCCGATCCCGGGACGCTCTCGCTTGCCGCCGCGGCCGCGCCGCGTCTCGACGGGGTGGCGGCGGAGCGTGTCTTCAACGAGCTGCGGCTGATCCTGTGCGCGGACGGTGCCGTGGCGGGGCTGGAGCTCTGTCACCGCGTCGGGGCCACCGCGGCGGTGCTGCCCGAGCTCGACGCGTTGGCCGGCGTGCAGCAGAGCGAGTACCACCACCTCGACGTCTTCCACCACACCCTGGCGACGCTGCAGGAGGCCATCGACCTCGAACGCGAGCCGGGCGCCGTCTTCGGCGAGTCCGCGATCGAGCTCAGGGCGGTGCTCGATGCGCCCCTGGCCAACGAGCTGACCCGCGGACAGGCGCTGCGCTTCGGGGCACTGCTGCACGACATCGCCAAGCCGCTGACGCTCGGCCGCAGCGCCGAGGGGCGGCCGACCTTCTTCGCGCACGATGTCCGCGGCGCCGAGCTCTGCGGTGAGATCCTCTCCCGGCTGCGGGCGAGCGAGCGCCTGATCGCCCACACCGCGGCGCTCACCCGCCATCACCTGCGGCTCGGTTTCCTCGTGCACGAACGGCCCCTGACGCGACGGGCGACCTACCGGTACCTGTCCGCCTGCGAGCCGGTGGGGGTGGACGTCACCGTGCTGAGCGTCGCCGACCGCCTGGCCACCCGCGGCCGCAACGCCGATCGGGCGGTGGCGTTGCACCTCGACCTCGCGCGTGCGCTGCTCGGCCCCGCCCTGGCCTGGCATCGCAGTCGCCCGCGGCCACCGCTGGCCGGGGATGAGCTCGCCGCGGCGCTCGGCATCGTGCCGGGGCCGCAGCTCGGGCGCCTGCTCGCCGTGCTCACCGAGGCGGCGTACGTCGGGGAGGTGAGCGGTCGCGACGCGGTTCTCGCCCGTGCCCGGGAGTGGCTCGCCGAGCAGCCGTCGGCCGGAGCGCCGGCGCCGGACCCGGACCCGGACCGCTAGGCTCCAGCCGATGGCCACCGACTGCATCTTCTGCCGGATCGTCGCCGGCGAGATCCCGGCTCAGATCATCGAGCAGGACGAGCGGACGGTGACGTTCATGGACGTCGCTCCGGCCACGCGCGGGCATGCGCTCGTCATGCCCAGGCGCCACGCCGCCGACCTCTGGGAGATCGAGCCCGAGGAGCTCGCGGCCGTGGCGGTCGCCGCGCAGCGCCAGGCGCTGCGCGTACGGGACCGGCTCGGCGCGCCCGGGGTGAACCTGATCAACTCCTGCCGCTCCGAGGCGTGGCAGACGGTCTTCCACTTCCACGTGCACGTCATCCCGCGCTACGCCGGGGACCCATTGCGGCTCCCGTGGGAGCCGGCGCCCGGGGACATGGCGGACATCGCCGCGGCGGCCGACACGCTGCGCGAGCGGCGTTAACCAAACATCCGTCGAGCCCGGCGCGGCTCCCTGATACGGTTTCCGTGATCTGCCGGGGGCCACAGGGGCACCCAGCGAGCTATTGCCAGCAGGGCCGAAGGGGATTCATACATGGCAACTGGAACCGTCAAGTGGTTCAGCGACGACAAGGGTTTTGGCTTCATCACGCCGGATGACGGCGGCCGGGACCTGTTCGTCCATTACAGCGGCATCGTCAGTGACGGTTATAAGTCGCTCGCTGAGGGCGCCAAGGTGTCCTACGAGGAAGAGGCTGGGCCGAAGGGCCCGAAGGCCGTCAACGTCGCCAAGATCTGACGGCCCGCGGTGGCGGGGCCGGGGGCCTCGGCGGGCGTCGTCCGCGCGTGATCCCCGCCCCCGTGACGGGTTCCCGGAGCGCTTCGTCCCGAGGCGCGCCGGGGCTCCCGACCGTGCGGCGTCTGCAACGTTTCGCGCAACTCTGCGCGTGAACTCCTGTTCAATGGTCGTATGAAGAGAGCTGCCCGTGTCCTGGCGGTCGCTGTGACGGCCGCCGCGGCCCTGCCCGCCGCCGCCTCAGCGGCCGAGGTGCAGGTTGGTGTGACCACCAGTCCGCTGGTGGCGCCCACCTGTCCCGCCGACGCGCAGGGGGCCAACTGCACGATCATCCTCGAGCAGGTCACGGCCTACGAGACGCTGCGGGACGGGGTGGCCAACCCCGATACCGTCCATCGCTCGGGGATCATCTCCTCCTTCACCCTCGGCCTGGCCGGGACGAACCTGATCACGCCGACGATCCTCGCGGCGGAGGACCAGAAGTACGGCGGTCCACCCGAGGCGCAGCTCACCGCGCTCGTGCCGACGGGAACCCCGACGCATCCGTCGTACCGCGTCGCCGCCCAGACCTCGGTGGTCAAGCTCCGCTCCGAGCTCGGGAAGGTCGCCGAGTTTCCGCTCGTCACCCCGCTGCCGGTCGTGCGTGGGGAGATCCTCGCGCTCACCATCCCGACCTGGGCTCCGGTGCTCTCGATCGAGCAGCCGACCACGAAGTTCGCCTACGCCCAGAGCCGCACGAAGCAGATGATCTACTCCAAGCCGCTGAAGAAGTCGATCTCGAGCTGCAACACGACCGGAACGACGAACTTCGCGCAGGTCGTCGTCGGCGAGCTGAGCGGCTACTCGTGCACGTACGCGGGCACGCGGATCGAATACTCGGCGCTCGAGATCACGACCCCCGCCGGCTTCACCGGCAACCTCCGCCACCGGTCGCGCGGCCGCGCCGGCCGGGCGCTCACGCCCCGACGCTGATCGCGTCGCCGGCGGGCGCCGGCGTGTCGCGCAGGTACCACTCGGCGTCGAGCGCCGCCTGGCAACCCGAGCCGGCGGCGGTGATCGCCTGACGGTAGGTGTGGTCCACCAGGTCGCCCGCGGCGAACACGCCGGGCAGGTTCGTGCGGGTGGAGCGGCCGGCCGTCACGACGTAGCCGTTGGCATCGAGGTCGACCTGCCCGGCGACGAGCTGTGACTGCGGCTCGTGGCCGACGGCGATGAACGCGCCGGCGATCTCGATCTCGCGGGTCGTCCCGTCCACCGTGTTGAGCAGCCGCGCGGCGCTGAGCGAACCGCTCTCGCCGGCCAGGAACTCGTCGATCGCGAACGGGGTCAGGAACTCGATGTTCGCCACCTGGCGGGCGCGCTCGAGCATGATGCTCGAGGCACGGAACTCATCGCGGCGGTGGACGATCGCCACCCGGGAGGCGAACTTGGCGAGGAACATCGCCTCCTCCATCGCGGAGTCGCCGCCCCCGACGATCACCGTCGGGACGTCGCGGAAGAAGGCG
The DNA here is from genome assembly GCA_027451345.1 of Solirubrobacterales bacterium. Lineage (GTDB taxonomy): Bacteria > Actinomycetota > Thermoleophilia > Solirubrobacterales > Solirubrobacteraceae > Palsa-465. The sequence goes on along the minus strand of DAIDJO010000063.1, from coordinate 36,647 downwards.
GCATCGCAGGTGGCGCAGTAGCTCACGCCGCGTCCCGACAGGAGCTCCTCGCCGGGAACGCCGAGCTTGCGGTGCTGCGCGCCCATCGCCAGGATCACGCTGCGGGTGAGATGGACCTCATCGCCGACGTGCACCCGGTGCAGCCCGCCGTCGGGCGAGAGCTCGACCGAGGTGGCCTCGTCGGTCTCCAGGCGGGCGCCGAAGCGCTCGGCCTGGTCGCGCATCTGCTGCATCAGTTCGGGGCCCATGATGCCCTGCGGGAATCCGGGGAAGTTCTCGACGTCGGTGGTCTGCTGGAGCAGGCCACCCCAGGCGAAGCCCTCGATCACCAGCGGGTTGAGGTTGGCCCGCGCGGTGTAGAGCGCGGCGGTGTAGCCGGCGGGCCCGCTGCCGACGATCACGACGTTCTCGTATGCGTTCTCGGTCACTTCACTAAGTATAGGTTCAGCGTCCGGCGACGCCGCGCAGGGGTGCCGTCAGGGGGAGGTGGGCGCCACGCCGCGGTCGCCCGCATCCCACGCCCGCACCGTGTAGCGCAGCTGGAAGTACGCGACCGCGCCCGGAAGCGTCGGCAGCCAGAAGGAAAAGGCGCGGTAGGCGAGCACCGCCACGACCGCCCCCTGCACGCTGACCCCAAAGGCCGTGAAGGCGCCGATCAGGCCTCCCTCGACGCCGCCGATGCCGCCCGGCAGCGGCAGCGTGTTGGCGATCCAGCCGACGAAGTACGCCATCACGATCACGCCCTTGTGCGGCGCGTAGCCAAAGGCGTGAAAGCACGCCCACAGCGTGGCGATGTCAAACCCCCACCAGGCGACGGCGCCGAGCAGGCCGGGGTCCCCGCTGCGCACGAGCGCGATCGCCGTGCGCACGCCGGTCGCCGCGGCGGTGGGGGCGGTGACGAGCCGCCGGGCGAGGCGGCTCGTCACCCCGCTGCGCGAGGCGCGGGCGCTCATCAGACGGTCGAAGTCGCGCGGCAGCAGCGAGATGCAGAGGAACAGGGCGATGACGCCCGCGCCGAAGATCGCCGGAATGACGGTGATGGCGAACGGTGCGGCGCCCGGCCAGAGGCCGAGATAGAGCCCCACCCCGTCGATCACCAGCACGCTCATGTAGACCCCGTAGAGGAGCGCCATGAAGGCGATCATGCGCGAGGCGACGAGCCGACGCTCCATCCCCGAGCGGCGGAGCGCCCACGCCGTCAGGGCGATCCCGCCCGCCCCGGCGGCGGCGAACAGGCGCGTCGCCGCCAACCCGGCCAACGTGATCTGGTAGCTCTCGCGCCAGCCGATGCGCGAGCTGCGCTGGACGAAGACGACCCGGAACAGGGCGATGTACCCGCAGAACGACAGGAACTCGAGCATCGCGGCGCCCGCGAGCCACCACGCGTTCCCCTCACCCAGTCGCTTGATGCTCGCGCCGAAGCCGACGAGCTTCGGCAGCCCGAGGTAGAGGAAGACGACGATGCCGACGACGAAGACGAGCGAGGCGATGATCCGCCCGCGCGTCACCACGAGCCGGGGCATCACCTCGCGGCCCGCGTCGTCCGTCTGCGGCGGCGGGGCGCCGCTGCCGGCAAGCGGGCCGGCAGCAGGCGAGACACGGTCGGTCTGTGGCTGCTCGGCCATCTCGGCCTAGCCGTCCTCGGCCAGGGCGCGCAGGCGCCGCAGCGTCCGTGTGAGGACGTGGACGGCCGGGGTCACCGGCGCCGCGCCGCGATGGACGGCCTCGGCCAGGGCGCCCCCCGCGATGACGTCCACGGCGTAATGCTCGCCGAGGTAGACGAGCGCGAGCCCGAGGGTCGTGGCATACGCCCAGCCGACCGCGCCCGCCACGGGGTCGACCTCTGAGAGCAGTCGGGCGGCCATCAGGGAGGTGGCGAAGTGCAGCGACGGCATGGCGGCGAGTGGATTCCCTCCGAGCACATCGTAAAGATCGTTCCAGCGGCGACCCCAGAACCGCTCGCCGTATTCGAGCATCATGCGGCGGACCGGCAGGGGCAACCCGGTCCGGTCGTTGCGATGCCCGGACTCGCCGACGTCGACATGGCCGTCGAGCTCCTCGATGTAGCCGTGCGCCGCCGCCCACCAGGGCGGAGCGGTGGGCAGCACCCAGTACACGATCGCCCCGAGGTCGAAGACGGCGTACATGCGGGCGGCCGCCGTGCCCAGCTCCCGCGGGCGGCGCAGCGCGACATAGGCCACGGCGAGGTGCGGCACGGCGAACCAGGCCCAGTGCGACCAGACGAGCACGCGCTCGAAGCGGTTGATCTCGCCCGCGCGGCTGAACAGCTTCTGCAGCCGCTCGGTGGGGATCTTGCCGAGGCCGAGGATCCGATCGATCTGGACCGGGTAGTCGACGTGCACGCGGTCGCGGAGCGACTGCGGGTCGTCGTTGGGCATCTCGTAGGCGGCGAGGTAGGCCCACATCTGCATCGTGCAGACGGCGATGTCCCGCCCGCGCCCGCGCGGCAGGGCGACACACAGCGCGGCGGGCGCCGCGCCGGCGGTGACGAGCACCGGCCCCCGGGGAAGGTCGAGTCTGCGTCGGAGTAGGGGCGCGGCGGCGCCCGCCGCCACGAGCGCCCACGCCGTCCCTCGGATCGCCCTCGACAGTCGCAAGCGCCGCGAGTATAGAAACCGGGGTCACCGCATTGCCGGTGCAGTCACGTTGCTGCGCGGCCCTATAAGATGCGCCGAGCAGTGACTTTCGTTCGAGCTCTTCTCAGCGCCGCGCGGCGTAACGGCGTCCGGATCCTCGCTCTGGCCGGACCGCTCTCCGTCGGCGTCTATCTGGCGGCGGCACAGAGCGCCTCCGCCGCCTGCTGCACCCTGAAGTCGGGGGCCTCGCCGAACGCGACGAGCATCGCGACCCTCTACGACATCATCTTCGGCATGGCCGTCGTGGTCTTCCTCGGCGTCATGAGCTTCGTGCTCTACTCGGTGTGGAAGTTCCGGGCGCACAAGAACCCGGTCGCGCTGCAGATCCACGGCAACACCCGGTTGGAGCTCGGCCTGACGCTCGGGGCGGCCCTGATCCTGGTCGTCATCGCCACGGTCACGTTCATCAAGCTCCCGAGCATCGTCAACCCGCCCAACTCGGACGCGAGCGCGAGCGCGGTGCTCTCCGCCTCCCTCACGGCGCCCACCCCGCCGAGCGGCCAGAAGCTCACGATCTGCGTGACCGGCCGCCAGTTCATCTGGCGCTACACCTACGGGGCGGGCTGCAACAAGGCGGCGTGGCAGGACCGTCTGCCGTACTCGTACCAGGAGATGGTGGTTCCGGCCGGCGTGACCGTCGATCTGCTGATCCAGTCCAGCGACGTCATCCACGCCTGGTGGATCCCGGCCCTCGGTGGCAAGGTCGACGCCGTTCCCGGCTTCACCACCTACACGTGGTTCAAGGCGCTGCACGCCAACGAGCTCTACCACGGCCAGTGCGCGCAGCTGTGCGGCACCGAGCACGCCTTCATGACGGCGCTCGTCAAGGTCGTCACGCCCAGGCAGTACACGGCCTGGATCGCGCAGCAGCGTCAGCTCGTCTCGCAGCAGAATGCCCAGGTCGGCCAGATCCGGCAGTATCTGGCCAAGCAGGGCATCCTCTCCTCAAGCGGCAACTTCTAACCAGCAAGCGGATTTCAGGCACATGAGTACAACGGATCACGCGCTCCGACCGGTCCCCCAGATTCTCGTCCACGAGGTGCACCGGCCCCGGAAGACCAAGCTGTGGCTCGACTGGGTGCTGACGACCGATCACAAGAAGATCGGGATCATGTACCTCGTCCTCACCTTCGTGTTCTTCCTGCTCGGTGGGGTCGAGGCGCTGCTGATGCGGTCCCAGCTCGCGGTGCCGAACAACACGCTGATCAGCGGCGAGCACTACAACCAGCTGCTGACGCTGCACGGGACGACGATGATCTTCCTGTTCGTCGTGCCGGTCATGGCCGGCTTCGGCAACTACTTCGTGCCGCTGATGATCGGCGCGCGCGACATGGCCTTCCCGCGGCTCAACGCGCTCTCCTTCTGGCTGCTGCTGATGGGCGGCATCGTCTTCTACGCCACGCTGTTCTACCAGCCGCCCCAGGCGGGCTGGTGGAGCTACCCGCCACTCTCGAGCACGCAATACTCCCCGAGCGGCGGCCAGGACGCCTGGATCTTCCTCATCCACCTCACCGGTATCTCGTCGATCGTCGGCGCGATCAACTTCTACGTGACGATCGCCAACATGCGGGCGCCCGGCATGACGTGGGGCCGGCTGCCGCTGTTCATCTGGTCGATCCTGATCTATGCGGTGCTGCTGATCATCGCCCTGCCCGTCGTCGCGGCGGCGGTGACGATGCTGCTGACCGACCGGCACTTCGGCACGCACTGGTTCGATCCGACCCACCACGGCTCCCCGGTGCTGTGGGAGAACCTGTTCTGGTTCTTCGGGCACCCCGAGGTCTACATCATGATCCTCCCGGGGTTCGGCATCATCTCGGAGGTCCTCCCGGTCTTCGCGCGCAAGCCGATCTTCGGGTACAAGGCAATCGCGGCCTCCACGATCGTGATCGCGTTCCTCTCGACGCTCGTGTGGGCCCACCACCTGTTCACGGCGCCGATGCCGCTCGTCGTGCTCGGCTTCTTCATGCTGAGCTCGTTCCTCATCGGGATCCCCACGGGCGTCAAGATCTTCAACTGGACGGCGACGCTCTGGCGCGGATCGCTGGTCATGACCGCGTCGATGATGTACGCGATCGGCTTCCTGATCGTGTTCCTCATCGGTGGCATCACCGGCATCTTCCTGGCGACCTTCCCGGTCGACTGGCAGCTGAACGACACGTACTTCGTCGTCGCCCACTTCCACTACGTGCTGATGGGCGGCGCCGTGTTCGCGATCATGGCGGGGACCTACTACTGGTACCCGAAGATGACCGGCCGGCTCTGCAACGAGCGGCTCGGCAAGGTGTCGTTCTGGGTCACGTTCATCGGCTTCAACGCGACGTTCTTCGTTCAGCACGCCCTCGGCCTCTCGGGCATGCCGCGACGGATCTACACCTACCAGCCCGGGATGGGATGGTCGACGTACAACCTGATCTCGTCGATCGGCTCCTACATCCTGGCCATCGGCATCCTGATGTCGGTCTACAACTTCCTGCGCAGCTACAAGCACGGCAAGATCGCCGGGCCCGACCCGTGGAAGGGCAACACGCTGGAGTGGTACACGACCTCGCCGCCCCCGGTGAACAACTTCGACGTGATCCCGCGCGTGCGCTCGGTGGAGCCGATGCGCGACATCCGCCTCGAGGTCGAGGCGCAGACCGGCCGCCTGCAGAAGACCGGCGGGTCCGAGCAGTTCGCTCGCGTCTGAGCGGTCGCCCCGCCGGCGCGCCCGTACACTGGTTTCGGTCGTGAGCACCTCATCCCTCAGCGTGGCGGAACGGATCCCGCCCGTCAGCCGGGCGCGGCAGCTCGTCTCCGACTACGTCGAGCTGACCAAGCCGAAGGTTCAGTCGCTGCTCCTCTTCACGACGGTGACGACGATGGAGATCGCCGGCAACCCGAGCGTCGGGAGGATCGCGCTGGCCTGCGTCGGGGGCTATATGTCCGCCGGGGGCGCCGGCGCCGTCAACCACTGGTACGACCGTGACATCGACGCGCGGATGGCCCGCACCGCCTCCCGGCCGGTGCCGGCGGGCCGGGTCTCCCCCCGCGCGGCGCTCACCTACGGCTTGGCTCTGGCGGCGGGGTCGTTCGTGCTGATGTGGCTCACGCTCAACCTGCTCGCCGCCTCGCTGGCCCTCGCCGGGTTCGTCGGCTACGTCGGCGTGTACACCATCTGGCTCAAGCGCCGCACCTGGCACAACATCGTGATCGGTGGGGCGGCCGGGGCCATTCCCCCGATGGTGGGCTGGGCCGCCGCCACCGGGTCGGTCTCCTGGACCGCGGTGTATCTCTTCGCCATCGTCTTCTACTGGACCCCGCCCCATTTCTGGGCGCTCAGCCTGCTGATGAAACGGGACTACGAGAACGTCGGGGTGCCGATGCTGCCCGTCGTGCGTGGCGAGGCGATGACCCGCCAGCAGATCGTCCTGTACTCGCTGCTGCTCTACGCGGTCACCCAGCTGCCGTTCTGCGCGGGCGCCTTCGGGATCGTCTACCTCGTGGTGTCGATGGTGCTCGGGCTCGCCTTCGTCGGGCTCGCCGTGGTGCTCTACCGGCGCCAGGACCGCCGCAGCGCGCTGCGGCTCTACCTCTTCTCGCTCGCCTACCTCGCGCTGCTGTTCGGCGCGATGGTCGCCGACGTCAAGCTGTAGAGCCGCCGCGGCCCGCCGCGTTGGCCTCAGGAGCGCTCGTGGGCAGCCAACCCGGTAGCATTGGCGGGGATGGATAAGAAGCTTGCCCGCAAGAACCTGCGCGCCGGTCTGATCGCCGGCGCCATCTGCGCCGCGATGTTCGGCGCGACGTTCGTCGTCGCTGCGATCTATCTGCGCGGATGAGCACCACCGACCACGAACTGAGCGCCGCCGATCCGGTCGAGCTGCGCCAGGCGGGCGTCGAGCGTGACGCCGTGCCTCCCGTCGGCGAGGAGATCCATCTTCCCGGTGCGTCCGTCCTGCCGCTCGTGGTCGCCATCGGGATCACCCTGCTGGTGATCGGGACCACGATCTGGTGGGTGTGGTCGGCCCTTGGCCTGATCATCACGGTGGTCGCCGTCGGCCGCTGGATCCGCGACGTGCGTCGCGACGTCGACGAGCTGCCCGAGGAACACGGCCACTAGGGCGATGAGGACCTTTCAGAAATACCGCATGCGCACCCCCTCGACCGGGCGCGAGGTGATCGTCCTGGCCGACCCGGACAAGGTGTACCGCGACGCCCAGACGGGGGAGCAGCTCGTGCCCGTGGCCCAGCTCCTGCCGCTCGCTCCCACGCCCTCGGAACTGCCCTGGTCGATCGAGAACCTGCGCTTCTGCAACCACTGCGACCAGCTCGCTCAGCGCGACCTGCTCGACTGTCCGTGGTGCGGTCAGCGCATGGATGATCTCGCCGGCTGACCGCGCGACGCGCCCACGCACATGGTGCTCACGATCCGTCATGGTCACCGGCGCACCCTCGGCACCGGAGCGGCGGCCGTCATTGTCGCCGTGGCCCTCGCGGCGTGCGGCGGCAGCGCCACCGGTGGTGACCCCACGGCCGGGGCACCGGCGTTGACGGTGCCGACCACGAGCGCTGCCGCCCCGACGACCCGGACGGTCACCAGCTCAAGCCATGCGCAGTCCCCCTCGAGCAGCACGGCGGGCGGTTCCGCCGCGAGCGGGTCGAGCTCGAGCTCGAGCTCCGGCGGCGGGTCGAGCTCCTCCGGTGGCGGTTCGAGCACGGCGTCGACGGGCGGGGGCGGAGCCAGCGGTCTGAGCACCTCGACGACGTCGAGCGCCGGGGGATCGACCGGCGGTGGTTCGGCGAGCGGCGGCGGGGCGATCAGCGCGACGACGACGAGCACCCCGGCGGCACCCCCCGCCACCTCGACGAACGGCGGCAGCGGCCTCTGACGGGCCGCTGCGCGGCGATCACGGGATGATCACCGCGGAGCCCTCGAAGCGGCCGGCTCGCAGGTCGGCGAGCGCCTGCTCGGCCTCGTTCAGCGGATAGGTGCTCACGTGCGTGCGGACGGGCACCTGCGGCGCCAGCTGCAGGAACGCCTCGGCGTCCCGTCGCGTGAGGTTGGCGACCGAGCGGATGCTGCGCTCCTGCCAGAGATCGTCGTAGGGGATGGCCGGCAGCTGCGACATGTGGATTCCGGCGCAGACGACCGTCCCACCGCGGTCGAGCGCGCGCAGGGCGCGCGGGACGAGCGCGCCGTCGGCGGCGAAGATGATCGCCGCGTCGAGCGCCTCCGGCGGCGCGTCGGTGCTGTCCCCGGCCCAGATCGCCCCGAGCGAGCGGGCAAACTCGGCGGTCGCCTCGTCACCCGGCCGCACGAACGCGTACACCTCCCGTCCCTGGTGCACGGCGACCTGGCAGATCATGTGGGCGGCGGAGCCGAACCCGTACAGGCCCAGGCGGCGCGCGTCGCCGGTGAAGGTCAGGGCGCGGTAGCCGATCAGGCCGCCGCAGAGGAGCGGTGCGGCCTGCTCGTCGCTCAGCCCGTCCGGCAGGGCGAAGCAGAAGCGCTCGTCGGCCACGGTCTGCTCGGCGTAACCGCCGTCGATGTCGCGACCGGTGAAGCGGGCCCGGCGGCAGAGGTTCTCACGGCCCGCCCGGCAGAGGTCGCACTCGCCGCACGTCCAGCCGAGCCAGGGGACGCCGAGTCGGCGTCCGTCGTGGCTGATCCCCACGATCTGGTGTCCGAGGACGACCGGGAGTCGCGGCGCCTCGATCTCGCCGTCACGCAGATGCAGGTCGGTGCGGCACACGCCGCAGGCCCGCACGGTCAGGCGCACCTCGCCCTCGCCGGCCCGGGGCTCGGGGAGGTCGCGGAGCTCGAGCGCCGCGTTCGGCTGACGCAGGACGGCCGCGCGCACGGGCGGCTCAGCCCCCCGCGCTCGGGCTGACGTCGCCGTGGCCAGGCCCGCTCGGGTCGGGCTCGCCCCGGCCGTCCGGCGGTGGCAGGCTGCCGACCCGATCGAGCAGGTCGGAGACGATCCGCGCCGTCGCCCCCCAGATCATGTGGGTGTCGACGACGTAGGTGTCGGTGCGCAGGACCGCTCCACGCCGGGCGAGGCGCCGCCGGCCGTAGCCGGAGGCGACGGCGGCGAGCGGCAGGTCGATCACGGCCTCGACCTCCTCCCGGCTCGGACGCCAGCGGACGTTGCTCGGGACGACCCCGACGAACGGGTGGATGGCGTATCCGGAGACGACGGTGGGGATCGGTTCGAGCGCGCCGATCACCGCCACGGAGTCGGCCGGAAGGCCGATCTCCTCGTAGCTCTCGCGCAGTGCCGTGGCGACCAGGTCCGCATCGTCAGGGTCGCGGCGGCCGCCCGGGAACGAGATCTCGCCGGCGTGACGGGGGAGGTCGTGGTGGCGCTGGGTGAAGACGGCGTGCAGGACGCCCTGCTTGACGTGGAGGGGCACGAGCACCGCCGCCTGCACACCGCCCTGGACCTCGATCGCCGCCGCGTCCTCGGCGGTCAGCAGCGCGCGGGGGAGGGCCTTCAGCGTCGCGTTCGTTCGGCTCATCGGCTCATTCCGAGAGCGGGTTGAACACCAGTCCCGTCGGCACCTTGGGGAAGAAGTACGTCGACTTCGGCGGCATGCTCTCGCCGGAACTGGCCACGTCGTGGACGCGGTGCACCGGCGTCGGCGCCATGAACAGGGCCGCGTCGTATTCACCGTCGAGCACGAGCTCGATCGCCTCCTGGTCGTCCCGCGCGTACCCGAGGCCGTCGAGGTGATCGATCTGCTCGTCGGTCATGCCCAGGGCGCCCTTGAGCAGCAGCGTCTCGGTCACGGCCGTGTCGAGTCGGCGGTACGGCTGCGAGCGCTCCGGCATCGCGGAGTCGGCGATCTCCAGGTCGCGCAGCGTGAGTCGGTACGGGCGCCGGTCCCGCGCGTCGATGTACCCGAGCTCGATCCGGTCGTTCTCGGGCGGCGGCAGCTGCTGCACGTCATCGAGCGGGGTCATGATGAAGTCGGCGTCGATGGTGCGCCGCAGCTCGGTCCACCGGGTCTCGTCGAGGTTGCGGACGAGGCGGTGGGTCGGGAACACCATCAGGCCGGGGTCCTCGAGGGCCACGAGGCACATCAGCACGTAGCGGTGCGGACCCTCGCCGCCAATCTCCTCGGCATAGACCCGGGCCGTCTCGTACCGGTGGTGCCCGTCGGCGATCAACAGCTCGGTGTCGGCGGTGGCCGCCTGCACGGCGGCGATCACCGCCGGGTCCTCGACCCGCCAGAGACGGTTGACGGTCCCGTCGGGATCCTGGGTCTCCCCCCACGGGGCGGTGCCCTCCGTCGCGGACCACAGCGCCGTCCAGACGCGCTGCTCGGGGTCGGAGAAGAGCGCGAAGATGGGGGAGAGGTTCGTGCGCGTGGCCCGGGTCAGCCGCAGCCGGTCCTCCTTCGGGCCCGGATGGGTGCGCTCGTGCGGTCGGATCCGGCCCGGCCCGTAGTCATCGACGCGGACCCGCGCCAGGAACCCGCGGCGGGTGCGCGGGCGTCCGTCCGGGCCGACGTACGCCTGCTGCAGTGGCCAGAAGGTGGGCGCCTCATCCTGCACGAGCGCTCCCTCGGCCCGCCACCGGGCGAGGGTTTCGGCCGCGTGCTGATAGGGGTCGCCGCCGTCGTCGGTGAGCGGCAGATCGACCGCGACGACGTTGTAGGGGGACTGCTGCAGCAGCGCCGAGCGCCCTTCGCGGTAGATCACGTCGTAGGGCGGAGCGACCACGGGCTGCAGTCCTCCGGTCTTCTCGAGCGCGTAGTGCAGGGCGCGCAGCGGTCGAACGTCAGCCATGGGACTCCGCAGGCTACCGCCTTCCTCCGCCTCGGCCCCGCCCGGCGGGCCACTACACTCCCCGTGCCGCGGGGTGTGGCGCAGCTTGGTAGCGCGCTCGCTTTGGGAGCGAGAGGTCCCGGGTTCAAATCCCGGCACCCCGATCGTGAGCCGACGAGGAGGGGTCAAGAGCGCGCGCCGCTGGGCGTTGGTCGTGCTGGTCGCGGGCCTCTCCGGGTGGTGCCTGCGCCCATCGGCCGCCCCGCTCGCGTCGGCCGCCCCGCTCGCGTCGGCCGCCGCGAGCCGGCCGGCCTCGGGCCGAAGCTTCGGGGTGACCGCCTGGCTTCCGTATTGGGAGATGCCGAGCGCGCTCCTCACCACGGTGGCGAACGCGAACGTCATCCAGACCGCGAGCCCGTACTGGTACGACATTGCGGGCGATGCACGGGTGCACGAGGAGGCCGGTGCCGGCTCCGCCGCGACGATCGCCCAGCTCGCCGCCCATCATGAGCGGATCCTGCCGATGGTCACCGAGCAGGCCGGGATGGCCGAGTTCGCGGCCATCCTCGCGGAGCCGTCCCGGCGGGCCGCCCTGGTGCGGACGCTCGTCGCGCTCGCCTCCCACCCGGGGTACGCGGGGCTCGATATCGACTTCGAGAGCTTCGCCTACGACCCCGGGCACCGATCGGCGCTGGCCGCTCGGATCGCGAGCGCCTACCCGAGGCTGATCGCACAGACCTGTCGTGCGCTGCACGCGATCGGGCGCCTCTGCGAGGTCGCGGTGATGGCTCGCACCTCGGACGCGCGAGGGTACGACCACGGCGACATCCCGAGCTGGGTCTATGACTACCGGGCGCTCGCCGCGGCGGCGGATCGTGTGCAGATCATGGCCTACGACGATCACTCACCCGGAGGCCCGGCCGGACCGATCGCCCCGCTTCCGTGGGTGCGGCGGGTGATCGCCTACGCGCGGTCGACCGCGCCGGCCGGGCGCTTCGAGCTCGGAATCCCGGCCTACGGATATGACTGGCACGGCCGCACGAGCGCGAGCGCCGTCTATGCCGACCAGCTGGCGGCGCTCGCCGCGTCCGTGCACGCCCGGCCCCGGTGGGACCCCCGTCAGGGGGAGGTGACGTTCCGCTACCGGGTGGGCCGTGTGCGGCACACGGTCTGGGTCGTCACGGCCGCCGCCGACGCGGCGCGTGCCCGGCTCGCCCTCGCCGCTGGATTCGCCGGCGTGGCGGTCTGGGCGGCGGGGTACGGGATGCCGCAGCTCTGGGCGGAGCTTCGCCCGGCCGCGCTGGCCGGTCGCTGACCCGCCCGGGCCCGCGCTCAGCCGGCCGTCACCGCGTCCACGACGATCCGCTCCTCGAAGGTGAAGCCGGCCTCGAAGGCGCGCTTGACCGGGCAGGTGTCGACGATGCGATGCAGCCGCTCGAGCTGTTCCTCGGGAAAGTCGACGGGGGCGTGCACGACGACCTGGAGGAGGCGGGGTGTCACTGAGGTGTCGTATTCGACGTCGACCCGCAGACCGCTCACATCAAGGTCGCGCGGTCCCGCGTAGGTCGCGATCATCGTCGAGGCGCACGCCGCGAGCATCGCGGGCAGCAGCTCGTGCGGGGCGGGGCCCAGGTCGGTCCCACCGATGCGGGTCGGCTCGTCGGTGATGATCGTGTGGCGGCCGTTCACGTCGATCTCGTGGCTGAGCCCGCCATCGACGGGGCGGGCGGATGCGGTCATGGTCATGGTGATGGTTGCCTCGGTTCGGGGTTGTCGAGTTGCACTTTCCGTCGGGGTGTTTCAGAGCATCTGCAGGCCGCGGCGGCGCGAGCCGACGTACACCCGCTCGAAGGCGAGCTTGGCCAGGTGGGCGGCGGGACCGACGACGGCCTGCGCGCGCGCCGCCTTCAGGCCGTCGTCGCCGGTTGCGAGGATGTTGCTCGCCCGGAAGATCACGCCGCTGTTGCCGGCGTCGAGGATGCAGATCGCGCTGAGCTCGTCGAGCGGGAGCCGCTCGCCCGCGGCGCCGATGAGGTCGGCGGCGATGTTGCGGGCCGCCGCCTTGGCCATCGCCTCGGTCATCTGACCGGTCTTCGGCACCCCGCTCGGTACCGGCGTGGGCACCGGAGGCGTGATCGCGATGGCGACCCCCGCGGCGTAGATGTCGTCCCGCTCGGTGTGGCGGTAGCGGTCATCGACCGGGATCCAGCCCATCGGATTCGCGAGCCCCTCGGTCTCCCTGATCACGTCGACACCGGCGAACGGCGGCACGATCATCGAGTAGGCGAACGGCAGCGTGCGGCCGGACTCGAGCTCGATCTCGCCGGCGCGGACCTCCTTGATCACCGCGTTGGTGATTCCCTCGATGCCCTTGCGTTCGAGGAACCGCGTGATCATCGCCCGAGAGCTGCCGACGCCCCCGAGCCCGAAGTGCCCGAGGTAGGGCTCGGCGCTGATGAAGGTGACCGGGGCGCGGTCCTTGAGGCCCGCCCTCTCGATCTGGTGGTTGAGATTCAGCAGGAACTCATACGAGGCTCCGAAGCACGAGCCGCCCTGTGCCGTGCCGACCACCACCGGTCCCGGGTTCTCGAGGAAGCGCTGCCACGCGTCGCGCGCGAGCAGCGCGTGGTCCAGGTTGCAGACCGACTGCGTGTGCCCGTCGTGCGGTCCGAGCCCCGGGACCCGCTCGAAGGCGAGACGTGGCCCCGTCCCGATGAAGAGGCGGTCATAGACGAGGTCCTCCCCCGCCGCCGTGGTCACGGTGCGGGTGTCGGGGTCGATCCTGACCGCGGCCTGGTTGATGAAGCGGATTCCCTTCCGGGCGTAGACGGGGGCCAGCGGGAAGGTGACGTCCGCCGGCTCGCGCAGCCCGAACGGCAGCCAGATGAGCGACGGGATGAAGGTGAAGTGATCCCTGGGATCGAGCACGATGATCTCGTGGCGGTGTCCCATGAGCCGACGCAGCTCGAATGCGGCGGTGAGCCCGGCGAAGCTCGACCCCAGGATGACGACTCGGTGCCGCGTGGTGGACATCTCAGCCTCCCAGTTACACAACTGTAAAAGAGTATAGCCGTAGAATAGCACGTGGTGGCGCCGACGGACCGACCCTCGCCGAGCGAGTTTGGATCGCCCCGAGCCGCGGTAACAGCTACGTGTGATGACACGCAACGGCAAATACACGGGCGGCGCCCACCTCTTCGAGGGCATGCCGCAGACGCTCGTCCACGGAGCGGAGGAGGGCGCCACCAAGGTGGCGGAGGCGGTCGAGCACGCGGGCGCGCGCGTGGCTCGGAGCGCCACTCACGTGGCCCGCAGCGCCGGTCAGGCCAGCGGCCTCGCCGGTGAGGTCTCCAAGCAGGTCCGGAGTCGGCGGACACGGATGCGGAGCGCGATGCCCAGGCGGGGCGGTCGCCTGAATCCCGCCGGCGACGCGATCCTGAAGGCGCAGCTCGCCAAGACGAGCCGCGAGCTGGCCAACGAGTCCTCCGACCTCGGCGCCGCCGTCGAGTCGCTCAACAAGATCATCCGGAGCAACCGGCGCGCCGGAGCGAGAGGACGGACCCGCCTGCTGAGCGGCCTGGCGATCGGGGCGGCCCTGATGTACCACCTCGACGCCGAGCACGGTCGGGAACGCCGTGCCGCGACCGCTCGGATGCTGAGCGACATGGCACGGGGGCAGCGCGGACCAAAGACGCCAGCCGTGTGAGCCACGGTCGGGCCGGCGGCTAGGAGTCGCCGGCCTCGGCCCGCGCGCCCTGCCGGTCCTCGAGTCGCGCCACGATCGACCGGATGGTGGCTCTGGGGCCGCCCATCGCGTGGATGACGAGCGCGGCCTCGTCGTCGTCCGGGGGCTCGAGGGCGTCGAGCTGCGAATCGAGCAGGCTGGCCGGCATGAAGTGGCCGGCCCGGCGTGAGACGCGTCGCTCGAGCTCGGCGCGTGAGACGGTCAGATGGACGAACAGCACGCCCGGTCGCCGCAGCACGTCCCGGTAGGCGCGCTTCAGCGCCGAGCAGGTGATCACGCCGTGGCGTCCCGCCGCGATCTCCGCGTCGATCCATTCGGCGATGCGGGCGAGCCAGGGCGCTCGATCGGCGTCGCTGAGCGGCAGGCCGGCCGCCATCTTGGCGACGCTCGCCTCCGAGTGCAACGCATCCCCCTCGGCGAAGTCCCAGCCGAGCCGCTTGGCCAGACCGCGCGCCACGGTCGACTTCCCGGCGCCCGAGACGCCCATCATCACGATCACGGAGGTGGCTTGCGCCACGGCTACTGGTCGCGTCGCACGCGCTCGAGGCTCGCCTTCAACGCGGCCATGAGATCGGGCGCCGCCTCGCTCGGCGTGACCGCGGGCTCCTCGACCGGGGCGTGTGGCTTCCGCCGCGTCCGCCGACTCTCGATCAGCTCGAGCAGCCGCCGACGGTGGTGGTCCTCGTAGGCGTCGGGGTCGAAGGGACGCGTCATCGCGTCGATCAGCTTCACCGCCTGCGCCACCTCGCCCCGCTTGGGCTGGCCGACGGCGTCGCCGGGAATCGAGTCGATCTCCTCCGCGGGGCGCAGCTCATCCGCGAACAGCATCGTCGTGAGGGCGAGCAGGTCATCGTGCTCACGGACGGCGACGAGGTACTCGTTGGAGCGCAGCACGACCCGGCCGATCGCCGCCTGGTTCGAGCTTGCCATCGCGTCGCGCAACAGCCGGTAGGCACGGGTCGTGCCCTCCGAGTCCGAGCTCGGCACCAGGTAGTACGGGTGGTCGAACTGGGCGGGGTCGATCTCGCCAAGGTTGACGAACTCCTCGATCTCGATCGTGTGCGTCCGCTCCGGGGCCGCCGCCTCGAGCTCCTCGTCGGTCAGCGTGACGAGCTGGCCGTTGAGGTCATAGCCGCGGCCGATGTCCTCCCACGGGACCTCCTCGCCGTCGAGCTCGCACACGCGGTGGACCTGGATCCGCTCTCCCGTCTCTCCGTCCACCTGGTGGAACCGCACGTCGAGGTCGCGCGTCGCGCTCACCATGCGCACGGGCACGGCGACGAGTCCGAAGCTGAGCGTTCCGTTCCAGATCCCGGCGGGCATCAGCGAGACCTCGTTCGGGGGGTGCGGGCGGCGCCCCCGGGCCCGGTCCGTGGCGTGGCCGCGGCGCGTCGCCGCGTCGCCCCGGTCGGTGCGGGCGTCCGGCGCCGCGGTCGCGCCGCGAGGCTCGCCTCGAGTGCGGCGATGAGATCCGGGGTCTCCGCGGGCTCCGGCACCGCGGGAACCTGCAGCTCCTTGCCGGCGGCCTTCTGCTCGATGAGGGCGAGCACCGCCTGCCGGTGCCGATCCTCGTACTCCTCCGGCTCCCACGCCTGGGCGAGCGTCTCGACCAGGCGCCGCGCCATCTCCAGCTCACGGTCGGTCGGCGTGCGGCTGAGAGCGGGGAGGTCGAGGTCGCCGCTGGAGACGATCTCGTCGGCGAAGCGCATCGTGTAGAGCCGCAGCGCGCGGTCGTGCACGCCCAGGGCCACGAGCTGCTCCCGCGTGCGGAGCATGAAGCGCCCGATCCCGACACGTCCCGTGCGTTCGAGCGCGGCGTGCAGCACGCGGTAGGCGTGCTCACCGCCCGCCTGCGCGCCGAGGACGTAGGGCCGGTCGTAGAACAGGGGGTCGATCTCCTCGGCCGGCACGAAGTGCTCGAGCTGGATGACCTTCGTGTTCTCGCCGCGCGCCGCGGCGATCTCCTCCTCGTCGAGCACGACCTGGTTGCCGTCGCTGATCTCGTACGCCTTGCGGATCCGCTCGGCGGGGATCTCCTCGCCGGACTCCGAGCCGAACCGACGGTGGACGATTCGGCCACCGTCGGCGAGGTGCACCTCGCGGAAGCGGACGCGCCGCTCCTGCACGATCGAGTAGAGCTTCACCGGGAAGACGACCTCGCCAAAGGCGACGGTCCCATTCCACATCGATCGCGGTGCGGCCACGGCGCTCAATCCTCCAACGGGGGCAGATCCTGCTGCTGCGTGAGTATCTTCCCGAACAGGTCGCCCGATTCTGCAATCCGGCTCAGCACCTCGTCGGGCCCGAAGCTGAGCCGCTCGGGGTCCCGGCGCTCGAGACACTCGCTCACCTCATCCCATCTCACCGGCGTGGACACCCGGGGACGTTCGGTCGCCCGCAGCGAGTAGACGCAGACGGTCGTCTTGTGCTCGTCGTTCTGGCTCCAGTCGATCAGCACCTTGCCGGTCCGCTTCGCCTTCGACATCTGCGAGACGACGCGCTCGGGCCGCCGCTCCTCGAGCAGCCCGGCCACGGCGTGCGCGAACGGCTTCGTCCGCTCGTACCCCGTCTCGGGCCGGTTCAGCGGCACGTAGACCTGGAGGCCCTTCGAGCCCGACGTCTTCGCCCACGCCTCGAGCCCGAGCTGCCGGAACAGGTCGAGCAACTCGAGCGCCACCGCGCAGCAGTCGACGATGCCGGCCGGCGGCCCGGGATCGAGGTCGAAGGCGACCATCGTCGGGCACGTGATCGCGTGCGCCGGCGCCAGCGACGGGTGCAGCTCGATGTCGGCCAGGTTCGCCAGCCAGACGAGCGTGGGCAGGTCCTGGCAGAGCGTGTAGGGGATCGCCTGCCGTCCGCGGTCGCTCGGGATCTCGGCGGTCCGGACCCAGTCCGGCCGGTGCGGCGGCGAGCGCTTCTCGTAGAAGAACGCGCCGTCGACCCCGTTCGGATAGCGCTTGAGGGTGAGCGGCCGGTCCCGGAGGTGGGGGAGCAGGGCCGGGGCGACCGCCGCGTAGTAGGCGACGAGGTCGGCCTTGGTGAACCCCGTCGCGGGGTAGAGCACCTTCTCGGGGTTGGTCAGCTTCAGGGTCCGCCCCTCGAGCTCGAAGGCGATCCCGTCCCGCGTCCGCCGACCCGCGGCCAACCACGCCCGCGCGTCCGGAGTCTCGCCGCGGGCCGGCGCCACCGCTCGCCCATCCCCCGTCGACGCGCCGGCCGGCGACTCGCCAGCGGGCGAGTCGCCCGAGGAGACGGGCTCGACCCGCTCGCGCACGACATCCTCGGCGCGCTTGTCCTCGCGCAGCCCCTGATAGGACGGTTGCCGCAGCGTCCCGGCCCTCGTCCATTCGCTGAACTCGACCTCGCACACGAGCTCGGGGGTGACGAAGTGCGCCTCGCGGGGTGGCTGACGACCCGTGAACGGGCTCTCGTGGCGCTCCAGCGGCCGCAGGAGGCCGGCCAGTCGGTCGAGCTCGCGGAGGTCGAAGCCGGTGCCGACCCGACCCACGTAGCGAAGCTGCCCGCCGGCGTCGTGGACGCCGAGCAGGAGCGCGCCGATGCGGCCGGTGCGACCGCCCTGGCCGCTCGTCCAGCCGCCGATCACCGTCTCCTGGCGACCCCAGTTCTTGATCTTCGTCCAGGCGCTGTGGCGACCCGGGACGTACGGGGAGTCGAGCCGTTTGCCGATCACACCCTCGAGGCGCCGCTCGCGGGTGGCCTCGAGCAGCGCCGCGCCGGAGCCCGCGAAGGACTCGGGCACCCGCCACCGCGCGGCGTCCAGTTCGAGCGCGGCGAGGCGTGCCCGTCGCTCGGTGTAGGGGAGCGCCATCAGGCTGTGGCCGTCGAGCCAGAGCAGGTCGAAGATCATGTACGTGACGGGCGTGCTCTGCGCCTGGCGGCGGACCGCCGCCTCGCCGCGCAGGTGCATCCGCGGTTGCAGCAGCTGGAAGCTCGGCCGGCCGTCCGCGTCGCAGGCGACGATCTCGCCGTCGAGGATCGCGCGGTGCGAGCCGAGCGCGCGGTTCAGCGGTCGCAGCTCGGGGTACGCCGCCGTGACGTCGTTGCCGTTGCGGCTGAGCAGGCGCAGGCGGCCGGGCTCGGAGTGGGCGATCGCCCGCACGCCATCCCACTTCACCTCGAAGGCCCAGCGCGCCTCGTCGGTCGGCAGCGTCGAGAGCTTCGCGAGCATCGGCGACACGAACTCCGGCATCGCCTCGGTGCCGGGGTCGGCCGGTGGGTCCATCCGGTGGATCATCCAGTCGCGCTCGTCGCGACCGGCTTGGAAGAGCGCGTACCGGCCGCGGAGCCGTTCGCCCTCGAACACGAGGATCACCTCGTCCCGTCGCCATTTCTCCAGGCGGTAGGTGCCGTGATCCCACACCGTCACCTCCCCGGCGCCGTAGCTGCCGGCGGGGATCGTGCCCTCGAAGTCGATGTAGTCGAGCGGGTGGTCCTCGACGTGGATCGCCTTGCGGTTGTGCTTCGGGTCCTCCGGGATGCCGTTCGGGATCGCCCACGAGACCAGGACGCCCTCGCGCTCGAGCCGCAGATCCCAGTGCAGTCGCCGGGCATGATGCTCGTGGATGACGAACCGCCGGCCGTCGGGCGGCTCGACGGTCGCGCCGGGCGGCTCGACGGTCGCGCCGGGCGGCTCGGGCGTCACCTCGAAGCGCCGCTTCTCCCGGTAGGTGGCGAGCTCGCCGGAACCTGTGCGCTGCGACGCGGCCATCTCTCGACAGCTACCCCGGGGCTCGCGCGGCTCACGCCCGCGGGCTCGCCTCGGTGGACGGCGGCCGTTGCCAGCGGGCGAGGCCCTCGGGCGGGAACGCCTCGCGGGCGAGCGTGAGGAACTCCGAGACGGCCGGGGGCAGCCGGCGTCCGGAGCGCCATGCGAGGGTGATGTCGCGGGACAGCGCGGGCTCGATCAGCGGCACGACCGCGATCGGGTCGTTCGTCCCCACCCCGATCGCGTGCGAGCGGGGGAGGATGGCCACGCCGAGCCCGCGCCCGACGAGCCGGCGGATGCGGCGGCTCTCGTTGGACTCGAGGAAGATCCGGGGGGTGAAACCGGCCTCGTCGGCGGCGCCGACGAGCAGTTCGCGCAGGCGTGCGCCCTCCCGGTAGCTGATGAACTCCTCCTGCGCCAGGTCGACCATGCGGATCTGCTCGCGGTCGGCCAGCGGGTGGTTGCTCGGCAGGACGACGACGAGCTCCTCGAGCAGGATCTGCTGGAGCGCGAGGCCGTGGCTCTCGACCCGCTCGGTCACCGACAGGAAGGCGAGGTCGAGGACGTCGACCCGCAGCATCTCGGCGAGCGCATCGCTGTTGTCCTCGCGCACGGTCAGCTCGACGCGGGGGTGGAGCTCGTGGTAGCGGGCGAGCACGAGCGTGATGTCGACCGGGCCCATCGTGTTCATGGCTCCGACGGCGACGTGTCCGGTCTGGATGCCGCGGACCCGGTCGAGCTCCTGCCGCGCGGACTCGAGCTCGGTGAGGATCCGCCGCGCCCGGGCGACGAGGAGGTTGCCGGCGTCGGTGATGGAGACCCGGCGCGTGGTCCGCTCCACGAGCGGAAGGCCGAGCTCCTGCTCGAGCTTCTGGATCTGCTGGGAGAGTGCGGGCTGGGCGATGTGCTCGCGCTCGGCGGCGCGGGTGAAGCTCTGCTCGTCGGCGAGGGCGACCAGATAGCGCAGCTGGCGAAGTTCCATAGGTGAAGCTTATATGTCTTTGACGATTCTCGTCTTGGACTTCTGGGCAGGGCTGAGCGACTATTTGCAGCGCAGCACCCTCTCCTCCCTCAGAGCGCGCTCCGTCCCGGCCTCATATCCCGCCGAACGGAGCGCTCTCACTTTAAGCGTCCGGTCCGGGGGGTGGCCCCGCTTGGTCACCCCCCGGGCTGACGCGACCGCCGCGCCGTCCGGTCGGCTGCACTACCCTCGACGACGGTCGCACCGCCACCGGCCCCGAACCTGAGAGCATGGGAGCGCATGTCCGCAACTGAGACGACAACCGATCAGGCCCTGCCGCGTCGCGTCGAGAAGCCGTGGGGCTACGAGATCTGGTGGGCCGCCACCGATCAGTACGTCGGCAAGATCCTCCACGTGAACAAGGGCCATCGGCTCTCCCTCCAGTACCACGAGCGCAAGGACGAGACCTGCTACGTGCTCGCCGGTCGCCTGATCCTCGTGCAGGGCCAGAGCGAGGACGCGCTCAGCGAGCGCACGATCAGCGTCGGCGACGTCTGGCGCAACACGCCGGGCGTCATCCACACGATCGAGGCGCTCGAGGACGCTGACGTGCTCGAGGCCTCCACGCCCCACCTCGACGACGTCGTGCGCCTGCGCGACAACTACGGGCGCGAGGGCACCACGGCCTACTGAGCCACCGGCCCCGGCGCCGTACGGCGCGCGCCGGTCGGCCACAATTGCGTTCGCTGCATCCGAGCCCCCGTAGCTCAGTTGGATAGAGCGGCGGACTTCTAATCCGTAGGTCGCTGGTTCGAATCCAGCCGGGGGCGCTGCCTGTTGGATCGGCGCCCGTGCGGGGGAGTCCACCCCCTGCGCGTGGTGCTGTTCAACGTGGCAATGTGCGCCTCGAACCTCCACATTGCTACGAGGTGCACGAATTGACGCATCCTGGCGGCAATGTTCGTCGCCGCGGCGCAATTTGCCACGCTGAGCAGGTCGGGGGAGTCGCGCAGTGCGGGTTGGGCAGTGCGGGTCGGGTCGTGATCGCGCGGGCCGATCCGCTCGCGCTCAGCGACCTCGAGGCGTCGCACGGCCCTGCGGCGGAGCTCGCAGGGCGATGGCTGCGGTGCCGTCGCTCGGTGGGCGCTGGCTCGTCCAGGCCGGTGGCCGCCGTGACTCAGGCCGGCAGCTGCAGGATCGACTCAAGCCCGGCGAGCTGACGCCGGACTCCCCCGCACACCTGGTCGCAGAGGCTGAACACGCTCGGATCGTCGATCGAGTAGACGACGCTCGTCCCGCGCTTCGTGCGCGTCACCATCCCGGCCTGATGCAGGATCGACAGGTGCTTCGAGACGTTCTGCTGCGAGGCGCCGAGCGCCTCCTGCAGCTCGCTGACCGACGCGCTGCGGTCGCGCAGCTCGTCCAGCAGCCGGATCCGCATCGGCTCGCCGAGCACGCGGAAGCGCTGAGCGATCAGATCGATGAGCGGCTCGGGGAGCGGGTGGGTGATCGATGGGGAGGGTTCCACCACGCCTACGCTAGCACAAGCATGCGGTTGTTCAAGGCGGAGCGCGGGGCTCCCGCAACGCGCGGCCACCGCGGTGCGCTCGCGGCCCGCCCCTCGCTGGAGCGCCCGTCACGCGGCAGCGGAGAGGCGTTCGGCCGCCTTGCGCGCCTTGGCCCGGTGCGCGGCGGCCGACGCCGGTTCCTCGAACTCCGCCTCGAGCGCCTCGAGGATCGCCTCGGACCCCGAGATGATGCGGTCGCCCAGGCGCAGCACGGGGATGCTGTCCTGCCCGGTGATCGCGACCAGTTCGCCGCGGTCCGCCCGGTCGGGCGGGACCGGGTGCATCAGGCAGCTGAGGCCGAGCTCGGTGAGGCGCTGACGTACGAGATGCGACCAGGGGCACCACTCCGTCTGCCACAGCTCGAGGGAGGTCTCACCGTCGGTCATCATGGATACAGCATACCATTGTATAGTTGTGCGGCATATGAACTGATCGTCCGCGGGCCACGCGGCTCCGGAGGCAAGGAGGAACGGCATGTGTCGAGCGGTGAAGTGCAAGCAGTGCGGACGGACGACCTGGGCGGGATGCGGCCGGCATGTCGAGCAGGTGCGCCGGTCCGTGCCGGCGTCGGACTGGTGCCCCGGTCACACGAAGGACGCGAAGCAGGCTCCGGCCGGTGGCCGGCTGTCGCGGCTGTTCGGGCGCGGCGCCTGAGTGCGCCGCAGCGCGCCGGCTGAGCGCTCCGCGGCCGGTCGGTTCAGGGCATCGTCGGATCGGTAGCCTGCTCGGGGGCATCGGTGGTCCACGTCGAGGGGAGCCCTGGGTGAGTTACGCGGTTGATTTCCGGGAGGTGTCGACGGTCGGGCTGGAGTCCTCGCCCGTGGCGGCGGCGCTCGCGGGTCTGCGGGCCAACGAGGCGCGGTACTTCAAGAACAAGTACGACCACGTCTTCACCGTCCAGCCGGCGAGCGACGCTGCCGAGATCATCGCCTGGGTGCATCGGATCCTTGCGGAGGAGCGGGATCTCGTGATCGCCTCGGCCCCGCTCGAGGCGTCCGCCTTCCAGGTCGAGAACATCCGGATGGCCTACGTCTTCTATGAGAGCGGCCTGTCGGTCAACGTGATGTACACGCTCGACGATCCGAAGAAGCGGGCCGTCGGCTTCAAGCTGTCCGACGGGATGGACATCCCCGAGGAACTCGCCTCGCGGTTCAAGTTCGCTCGGCAACGTTCGAAGCTGGCCGGGACGATCCGGGGCTCCTACTTCACGATCAAGAACGAGTACTGAGCCCGGGGCCGCGGGCGGGGGTCTCCCGATCGCAGGACCCGACGGGGCGTCGACCTTGTCTCCCCGGTCGGTCCGGTTTAGATTCTCGCCGCAAACTCACAACGGGGAGGGGCAGGATGCGGTACCTGCGGATGGTGTTGGTCGCGCTCGCGTGTCTGACGCTGCCGGCGGCGGCGATGGGTCGGGTGGTGAAGACCGCGAACGGGCACCGGCTCAGCGTGATGCTGCGGGTCGGCGTCAAGGGCGGCGGCTCGACCGGGGGCCGCAACGCCGGCGGTGCTGTGCTGGTGGACCACGGCGGGCCGGTGTTGGCGGCGGAGGCGCCGTACGTGATCTACTGGACGCCGACCGGCCTCTCCGATGCCTCGCCGCTGCCGCCGTACGCGTTCGCCTCCTCGAGCTACAGCCTGCTCAACCGGTACATGGGCGACGTCGCCCACGATTCCGCCACCAACCTGAGGAATCCGAGCCAGACGAACGTCTACAGCGTCGCCGCACAGTACGGAGCGACCTACGCGCAGACGTTCGGCTCCGCACAGGCCGTCATCGCCACCGACCCCTACCCGGGCACGGGCTGTGCCCTCTCGACGGGCATGACCGCCTGCGTGAGCGACGCCTCGATCCAGGCCGAGATCAGCAAGCTGATCGGCCAGGGCGCGCTGCCCGCCCCGACCCCTCCCGGCACCGGCACGACACCGATCTTCTTCGTCGTCACCCCGGTTGACGTGAACGTGTGCCTGAGCAAGAGCCAGTGCGTGAACAACAGCTTCTGCGCCTATCACAGCTACTTCAGCGACGCTGGCCAGAGCGCCCTCTACGCCTCGGTGCCGTTCTCCGTGTTCGCCACGAGCCCGAAGGGCTGCCAGACCGACGGCCTGCCCGGCTACAACACGCCCGTCGGCTCGAGCGGAGACGAGGCGTACAACATCGCCGACGACCTGAGTCACGAGCTCAGCGAGACGATCACCGACCCCCTGATCAACGCGTGGTACTCGAACAAGGGGTACGAGATCGGCGACCTGTGTGAGGCGTACGGCCCCACCGCGGATCCGTCGAAGGGGTTGAGCCCGCTCGCCTACGCCCCGGCGTTCGGCAACGCGTCGGTGAACACGCTCTACGACCAGGTGATCAACCGCGACCAGTACTACAACCAGACCGAGTACAGCAACAGTGCCGGGGGCTGCCGGGCGGGGGTCGCCAACCTGTAGGCCGGCTGCCGGCTTCTGTCATCGCGCCCGGGTCCGCGACCGCGGCCCGGGCGCCGCTGCCGCCGGGTCGGCGCGAAACGGGAGCGACCCCGTCAGCGGCACGAGCCCGCCGGCGGAGCGAGTCTTCCCGCGACGACCCCGTCAGCGGCACGAGGCCGCCGGCGGAGCGAGCCTTCCCGCAACGACCTCGGCCAGCGGAACGAGCCCGCCCGCCCGACCGTCCGTGCAACCCCTTCAGGGGACTGTCCGGAGGCTCACATCGCGACGGAGCACGTCCACGGTCGTTCGCGAGAGCACGCGACGCTCGGGCATCCGCGACGATGGCTCAAGCCCGTGAGCCGCGGTTACTGAACGAGGTGGTCCCCGAACACGTTCGGGTCGGTCGGGCCGGTCCCCTTGAAGGTCCAGCTGTTGCCGCTGACGGCGATGCTCCAGGCCTCGACAAAGCCCGAGCCGTTGTTTCCGCCCATGTCGACGGTGGCATTGGGTGCGAACACGTACGCGCCGTTCAGCAACACGCTGTTGCTGCCGTTGCCGTTCCCGTTCCCGGGATCGAGGTTCAGGGTGGTGTTCGTCGTCACGTAGATGCCGAGGTCGTCCGCGGGCGGGTTGATCGTGGGGCTGTTGCCGCTGAAGATCACGTTCTGGGCGTAGAGCGTCCCGTAGATCGTGGTGTTGTTGGTGCTGACCGTGATGGTGCCGTTCGGGTCACAGATCACGACGTAGTTCCCGGCGGAGCCGACGTTGCCGGTGATCGTCACGGCGTTATTCGTCGGGTCGTAGGACACGTTTGTCGGTGGCGTGCCGACTCCCGCCACGTAGGTGCACGTCGTGCTGAGGTTCGTCGTGTCGAAGTAGCAGGCCCCGCCGTCGGGGAGCTGGCAGGAGGGGCTGCTGTAGTCGACGGGGAAGCTGAGGTTGTTCGGAGAGTCCAGAGCGGGCGCCGTGGGATTGTTCGCGCAGTTGCCGCTGTTCTCACACAGCGTGTTGCTGCAGCCGTCTCCGAAGCTCAACGTGTTGAGCGTCGTGTTGCTGACGGTGTTGTTGCCCAGCTGACCCGTCAGGGCACCGTTGGAATGAACCCCGTCCACGGTCGCGTTCCCGTTCAGGTTGATGCTGATCGAACCCTGGGGATTGCTCGTGCACGTCCCATCGGCGAAGAGGGAGTAGGGGGCCGTGCCCTGCTCATAGGTCGCCACCGCCGTGGTCTGGATGGTCGGTGATCCGATGCCCACGGCCGAGGCGAATGTGGATGGGCCCGAGGTCGTCACGTGGGCGGTGACCGTGCCCGACCCCGTGTCGACCGTGACGGTCGCCGCCGTCGGGTTCACTCCGGAGCCCTGCGTGTAGGTGCTGCTCTCGCCGAGCGTGGTCGCCGTGGCCGGCGCGGTCGTCGACCCGGGATTGTTCGCCATGTAGTTGGCGGCCGCCAGCGCCATGGCATCCGCCGTCACCTGCGCCCGGTGATGGGTGGCAAACCAGTTGGACGCGTCGATCGCGAACGCCGCCAGCACAACGAGCAGTGTCATCGCTCCGACGACGATGATCAGCGACTGTCCTCGCTCGTCGCGAATCGCGGTTGGTGTGCGCTTCCGTGCCACCATCGGATTTCTCGGCCCCGGCGTTCTCATCGCAGACTCTGCCAACACGAAGGATACCGGTGCGCCGACCGCGTGCAAGGGAACGTTTGTGGCTGCAACGTACCTACCAAGATGGGCTCGACGCCCGTCGCGAGCGGTCCCGGTCATACTCCTCCCATGCCCCTGATCGAGCGCGCCGACTTCGTCTCCGTCCCGGTGCAGGACATGGGACGGGCCAAGGCCTTCTACCGCGACGTGCTCGGGATGCACAGCCCGAACTGGGAGGCCGGGTTCCCCGAGATCGAGGCCGGCAGTGTCTCGCTCTACCTGGTCGACCCGACGCTGATGGGCGGCGAGTTCGCCCCACACACCGCCCACATCGCCCTGCGGGTCGCCGACGTGGCCGAGGCCAAGCGCCGACTGGAGGAGCAGGGCGTCACCTTCGACGGACAGCACGACACCGGCGTCTGCCATATGGCCTTCTTCCGCGACAGCGAGGGCAACGCGCTGATGCTGCATCGGCGCTACGCCCCGTAGCGTCCCTCGACGCGGCCCATCCGGGGCGATCGCAACGTCCGTGACCGGGGAGGACGGGGGTGCCAACGCCGCGCCCACCCTCCATCCGTCGGCCCGTGCCCCCGTACCGCGCCCGCTCCCGCCCGCTCCCGCCCGCTCCCGCCCGTCCGTCCGTCCGTCCGCAAGGCGACTTGCAGATACAGGCGATCCGGCCGGGCGGCCGAAACCTTTCAGGTGTCCACGCTGTTCTGGCTGGTGCCGTGAGCAGGAGCCGCGCCCGCCCGCCCCGCAGTTCACCTACGGTCCGGCTCACCCTGGCCGTCGCCGTGCTGCTTGGCGTGCTCTGCCTCCCCGGAGCCGCCCTGGCCGTCTCCGGAGCGCCTGGGGCCAGGCCGGCCGTCTCCCGGGCCTCGGCCGCCACCGTGGCCACCGCCGCGCGCCGCGCCCGGGGCCTGAGCACCACGCGGACCATCCACTACCGCGGCCTGACGCTGCGGGTTCCCGCGGCCTGGCCGGTCTTCCACCTCACGCCGCGATCGACCGTCTGCGTGCGCTTCAACCGCCACGCGGTCTACCTCGGGACCCCGGGGACGGATCAGCGCTGCCCGCAGCGCGCCCTGGGCCGGACCGAGGCGCTGCTCGTCACGCCCTCGAGCTACCGCGGCGCTCCACTGACCCCCGTCAGCCGGCTCGCGGCGGCCCCCGGCGCCGGATCGATGCTCCATCTCACCGATCGCCGACGCCACCTCGCCATCACCGCCACCTGGCGCTCCGATCCGGACGCGATCCGGACCGCCCTGGGAATCGCCTCGCTGCGCCGGGCGGCCCTCGCCACCAACGGCCACGTCCCGAAGCCGGCCACCGCCCCGCCTCCCGGGCGCCATCCGCTGGTCACCACGCCCGAGAGCCCCGCGACCCCCGGGGAGGTCTATGCCGGGCTCGGCTTCGACGTCTGCTCCACGCCCTCGGCTGCGACGATGAGCGCGTGGGGGGTGAGCTCCCCCTACGCCGCCATCGGCATCTACATCGGCGGGGCGAACGCCGCCTGCCTCGGGGGCAACCTGAACGCCGCGTGGGTCGGCGCCGAGTCGGCGGCCGGCTGGCACATGATCCCGATCTACGTCGGCCTGCAGTCCCCGCAGGTCAACGGCAGGCCGACGAGCAGTTGCGGCGGTTGCGCGCCGATGTCCGCCACTCCGGCTGTTGCCGCCACGCAGGGCACCGCGGCGGCGCAGGACGCGGTGGCACAGGCGCAGGCGCTCGGCATCGGTACCGCCAACCCGATCTATTACGACCTCGAGGGCTACGCCCGGTCGGCCACCGCCACCGCGGCGGTGCTCGCCTTCCTCCAGGCGTGGACGGTCCAGCTGCACGCGAGCGGCTATCTCGCCGGGGTCTACAGCAGCGGCAGCTCGGGGATCACGGACCTCGTGAGCACCACCGGGACCGGCTACGTGGAACCCGACGATCTGTGGACCGCCGACTGGAGCACAACCGGCGTGGCTCCGACGAGTCCCGCCAACCCGTACGTGCCGCTCACCGACTGGGCCGGCGGCCACCAGCTGCTGCAGTACTACAGCGACGCCGAGAGCGCCACCGCGCCGTACGAGACCTGGGGCAACGTCCGGCTCGAGGTCGACCGCGACTACATCGACGCCGCGACGGCCGCCTACGGCAGCGCGACGTTCGTCGCCGCGCCGCTCGGCACTCCCACGCTCACGATCCGACCGCAGGTCGACGGGTCCGTCAATCTGAGCGCGCGGTGGCCGGGCGCGCCCGGGGTCATGCAGTTCAGCGTCCTCGCCGGCCCCTCGCCGCAGGCCCTGAACCCGGTCGCGACGATTCCCGCCCTGGCGCACGCCCCGGCCCGGCTGGCCGCCGTCTACCCCTACTACGAGGTCCAGGCGCTCAACTCGCTCGGACAGGTGGTCGGCACCTCGACACCGGTCCAACCGCCCGGCGGCCTGGCCATCTTCGGCCGCAGCGCGTACGTCGGTCCGACCGGGCCGGTCGGCATCCCGACCGCGTGCCCGAACCTCGCGCCCTGCGAGCTCGCGGCGGAGATCTTCGACGGACGGCGGCGCATCGCCCACAGCGACC
Source organism: Solirubrobacterales bacterium (assembly GCA_027451345.1). Classification (GTDB taxonomy): domain Bacteria; phylum Actinomycetota; class Thermoleophilia; order Solirubrobacterales; family Solirubrobacteraceae; genus Palsa-465. The sequence continues at coordinate 8,608 of DAIDJO010000063.1, read as the reverse complement.
CCGTGCACGTGTCCCCCGCGGGCGGTCAGTTGCTCGTCCCCCTGAACCCGGGGACCCGGCGGCTCGTCACGACCGCGCGGCACCTTCCCGTCACGGTGCGGATCACGAGCAGCACCGGCGTCAGGGCCACGCGCCCGCTCACGCTGGTCGCCTACACGGTCTCGGGTCGCCGCCCCACGCGGCGCATCTGGCCGAGCGGGGTGCTGCAGATCCTCGGCTCCACCAGCTACGTGTCCAACGGCTGGACCGGCGGGGTCCTCGCCCTCTGTCGCGCGAGCGTTCCGTGTGTCTCGACCGCACGGGTGACGCTCGGCGGTGCGACGCTCGCCTTCGCGCACACGACGACGCTCGGGCCCGGCGAGGTCGGCTACCTCACCTACGCGCTCAACGGGCGCGGGCACCGGCTGCTGGTGGCGGCGCCGGGCAACCAGCTCGGCGCCCGGCTGACCGTGCACACCGTCGCGCCCGGCAGCCCCAGCCCCACCTCGACGTCCACCTCGGGCCCGGCGCCGCAGGGCAGCGGCGGGGCGAGCATCGCCTCCGCCGGGACGACGACGATGGCGCTGCTCTCCCTGGTCAGCTTCCGCTGAGCCCGGGGCCGGCCGCCCGCTGGCTGGCCGGCCCCGCCGCGGCGCTCAGTGGCCCGGCTCTCCGTCGGGCATCGCGAGGACCTGCGTCTCGGTGAACCCGAGGACGCCCTCGCGGCCGAGCTCGCGGCCGATGCCGCTCTGGTTGAACCCGCCGAACATCGCACGCTCGTCGACCGCGGTGGCGTTGTGGTTGTTGAAGAAGATGTGGCCGGCGCGCAGCTGCCGCCCGACCCGCATCGCGTGCTGCTCGTCGCCCGACCACACCGACGCGCACAGCCCGGCCCAGGTGTCGTTGGCCAGCCGGACGGCCTCCGCCTCGCTGTCGTAGGGGATGACCGGCAGCGCCGGGCCGAACTGTTCCTCGGTCACGATCCGCTCGTCCGCCGAGGGGTCGAGCACGAGCGCCGGCCTCATGTAGTGACCCTCGGCCGGATCGGCGCCGACGTACTCGCCACCGTCGATCACCTCGGTCCCCCGGGCACGCGACTCGGCGAGCAACTCCTGCACGTAGTCGCGCTGGCGGCGCATGTTGAGCGGGCCCATCGTCACGTCGGGGTTGAGTCCGGAGCCGATCCGCTGGGCCTCGATGAAGCCCCGGAGCCCCTCGACGACGTCGGCGTACATCCCGCGGGGCACGTAGAGGCGCTTGAGCGCCATGCACACCTGGCCGGTGGTCATGAACGTCGCGAGCGCCATCTTCGTGATCGTCGCCTCGTCGAGCACCGCGTCGGGGAGCACGATCGCGGGGTCGTTGCCGCCCAGCTCGAGCGTGACGTTCGTGACGTTGCGGGAGGCCATCTCCATGATCCGTTTGCCCCCCGCCGTGGAGCCGGTGAAGCAGACGTGCTTGATCCGCGGGTCGCCGACGACGATCGGGCCGAGCACGGCGTCCTGGCCGGTGACGACGTTCAGCACCCCGGGCGGCAGCTTCGCCGCCACCTGCCGCAGCGTGAGGACGGAGGAGAGCGGCGCCGTGGGCGGCGGCTTGGCGATGATCGTGTTGCCCGCCATCAGCGCGTGGGGGAGGCTCGCGGCGAGGATCGCCAGCGGCCAGTTGAACGGATAGATGATCGTCACCACGCCCTGGGGGACGTGGCGGATCGTCGTGCGGTACGGCGGTCCCTCGATCGTCTCGGGAGTGTCGAGCTCCGCCGCGTACCGGGCCGCCTCGTGGAAGCGCCCGACGAAGACCTGCAGGTCGATCGAGGCCTCGAAGCGGATCTTCCCGTTCTCCCGCGAGAGCACCTCGGCCCGCTCGTCGAGGTCCTCCGCCAGCGTCTCGAGCGCCCGCAGGCAGATGTCGATGCGCTCGGACGCCGACAGCGCGGCCCAGGCCGGCCATGCCCGCTCCGCCGCCGCCACCGCGTCGAGCGCGTCCTGGGCGCTCGCCGCCGCCGCGTGGCCGATCAGCGACCCGTCGTGCGGGTCGTGAACGGCGAGCACCTCGGCGGTGCGCCGTTCCTCCCCATCGATCAGCAGCGGTGTGGACACCGCTTCACCAATGGCCATGGCGGCCTCTCCCTTCGTTGACGCGGGACGATGCCCTCAGTCTGGACGTTGCCCGACATCGTGCGCGATGCGGTGTCGGATGTCCATAGGGAAGGGCGCGTACCGGTCGCGACCGGAGTGCTTGGCGGCGTACATCGCGAGGTCCGCGCCGACCATGGCCTGGCCCTCGGAGAGCGCGTCGTGCGCGTCGAGGGGATACACGCCGACGCTGGCGGTGACATGGGGGTCGTCCGAGCGCCCGAGCTCCCGCACCGCCTCGACGATCGCCGCGCCGACGACCTCGGCCTGCTCGACGGTCGCCTCCGTGAGCAGCACCGCGAACTCGTCGCCGCCGACGCGGCCGACGACGTCGCCGCCGCGCAGCCGGGACTGGAGCGCGCCGGCGACCTCCTGCAGCAGCGCGTCCCCGCGCGGATGGCCGTTGGCGTCGTTGTAGCCCTTGAAGTTGTCGAGGTCGACCATCAGCAGCGCCCCACCGACCCCGTAGCGGGCGAGTCGGCTGAGGTGGCGGCGCAGCTCCCGGCCGAAGCCGCGCCGGTTGAGGAGGCCGGTGAGTGGATCGTGGTCGGCGAGGTGCCGCAGCCGCCGCTCACGGGCGTGATGCTCGGTCACGTCCGTCGCCGAGCCGCTGAGGTACCGGAGCCGGCCCGCGGCGTCATGCATGGCGCTCAGCACGACGAGCGCCCACAGCGGCCGGTCATCGCCGCGCAGGATCCGCTTCTCCCGGGCACAGGTGGTGCGCTCCCCGGAGCAGACCAGGGCGAGGTCCTGCGCATCGCGTGCGCGGTCCTCCGGGTGCGTGAGCTCCGGCAACCGCCGGCCGAGCAGCGCCTCGCGAGGCTCCCCGAGCAGCTCGCAGAGGGCGTCGTTGACCTCGGTCAGCCGCAGGCCCGGATCGCAGAACCAGGCCGGTTGCGGGGAGCGCTCGAACGCGAGCCGGTAGCGGCTCGCCGCCGTGCGATCTCCCTGAGTCGACAGATCCAACATCGATTCCCGCGTCCTCCGTGACGTGTCGTGCGCCGCGGTCCAGGGCCCCGGCGGCGGCCCGAGGTCGCGTCCGTGATCCCGACCTCTGCGCCGAGGACTGCCCCGCGCCCGCGGCGGGCAAACGGCTCGCCCCCGCGGCTCAGCGCTCGTTCGAGTCCAACGGGAGCGGCGAGCTCGGCTTCAGCTGCTCGAGCCGGAGCAGCGTCGTCACGCGGGTCGCCCCGCCGCGCGAGGAGAGGCGCAGGATCACGCGCTGCAGTTCCGCCACCTCCCGCGCGACCACCACGAGGATCGCGTCGATCTCCCCGGTGACCCAGTCGGCGGCGATCACCTCGGGCATCGCCTGCACGGCCGCCATGAACCGACGGTGGCCGGCGTCGTCGTGGCGCTCGATGGTGACGAGCAGGTAGACGTGGAGCGGGAACCCGGCGCGCGTCGCGTCGAGCTCCGCCACGACCGCCCGGATGATGCCCGACTCCTTCAGCCGCCGGACGCGGTGGAGGGTCGCCGTCGGCGAGAGGCCGACCAGGCGCGCGAGCTCGACGTTGGACCGATCGGCGTCGACCTGCAGCTGCCTGAGCAGCTCCAGATCAATTAAATCCAGTGAAACATCGCTCATCTAGTGGATTCCATCGCGATAACTCCTAGAAGTCAAAGATATGGGCGAAATCAGGCCTCGCTGCATCATCATCGTTCATGTGAAGAATCGCAGCGCCATCCTCGCCCTCGTCGCGGCGGGCTCCCTCTGGGGGGTCACCGTGGCCCTCTCCAAGCTCTCCCTCGGCTGGCTGGATCCGAGCTGGCTGACGAGCCTGCGGTTCCTCGTCGCGGCGCCGATTCTCGCCGCGATCGGCCGGCGCGGGCTGCGCCGGGCCCTGACGCCACGCATCCTCGCCTCCGGCACGATCGGCTATGGCGCGGTTGTGCTGCTGCAGAACGTGGGCATCGACCACACGAGCGTCAGTCACGGCGCGATCATCGTCGGCGCGCTGCCGGTGGTCGTCGCCCTGGTGGCCGCCGCGCTCGGGACCGGCCGCGCTCGAGCGCTCGTCTGGGTCGGGTACGCGGTCGCGCTGGTGGGCGTGGTGCTCGTGGCCAAGGGCGGCGGTGGAGGGGCGACCACCTCCGGCGACATGCTCGTGTTCGCCTCCGTGGTCCTCTCCGGCGCGTTCATCGCGATTCAGCCGAACCTGCTGCGTGGGCGTGACGCCGCGGCCGTCACCGCCGTCCAGTTCGCCGCGGCCGAGCTGGTCTCGCTGCCCGTCGCCCTCCTCGGAAGCCCATTGCCGCACGGGCCGGCCACCCCGGGGCCCGCGGTCGCGTTCATCGCCCTCGCCCTGGTCGGAACGATCCTGCCCTTCTGGCTGTTCGCCTACGGGCAGGCGCGGGTCGCGCCCGAGTTCGCCGGAGCCTTCGTCAACCTCGAGCCCCTCGTCGGCGCCGTCGTCGGCTGGGTCGCCTTCGCCAACCCCGTCGGTGTCTGGCAGATCGTCGGCGCGCTGACCGTGATCGCCGGGATCCTCATCAGCCTCCGGCCTCCGGAGGTCGCGTTCGGACTGCCGCGGCTGCAGCGCGCCATCGTGGCCGCGCTCGACGGCGCCCGTCGCCCGTGACGCCGCGCTTGGTAGATTCATAGCTCCGCGGTGGGCGTAGCTCAGTTGGTAGAGCTCCTGGTTGTGGTCCAGGCGGTCGTGGGTTCGAGTCCCATCGCTCACCTTGCCGTTGCCGTTGCCGTTGCCGAGAAGCCCTGGTCACCCAGGGCTTCTCGTGCGTGAGGGGGTGTGGGCCGGTGGCGCTACTGGGTGTTCGCGTCCGAGATGTCGCAGGCGTTCTGCAGCGCCTGGACCTGGCCCGTGCTCAGCCGCTCGCCGGTCAGCATGTCCATCACGGTCTCCCCGGCGGGCGGCCGGACCCCGAGCGAGCGCAGGTTATCGACCACGCAGGCGGCGCAGTTCGCCTTGGCCGAGGCCGCAGGCAGGATCCCGTTGTAGAAGTAGGCGTGGTAACAGGCGATGATCACCTGCTCGCCGGTGACCAACGGCGGGGTGGCGCTCGAGGCGCCGGTCTGAGCGCCGGAGGTGCAGCCGGCGGCCAGGACGGCGAGGCCGGTGGCCAGGCTGGCCGTGAGGGCGCGGCGTCGCCAGCGTCGCCAGGGATCGATGCGGTGGGGGGCTCGATGCACGGGCGTAACGCTAGCCGCTGGCCCCGCCGGAGGCCAACCCCGGACCGCTAGCATGCCCTCGCGCCCCGCCCGAAGGAGACGAGATGAGCCGCGCCTATGTGTATGAAGCCGTCAGGACGCCGTTCGGCCGCTACGGCGGCGCGCTCTCGGGGGTGCGGCCCGATGACCTCGCCGCGGCGGTGTTCCGGGCACTCCTTGAGCGCGTGCCGGACCTCGAACCGGCCCGGATCGACGACGTCATCTACGGCACGGCAAACGGCTCCGGCGAGGACAACCGCAACGTGGCGCGGATGGCCGTGCTGCTCGCCGGCTGGCCGACCTCGGTCCCGGGAGCGACCGTCAACCGGCTCTGCGGCTCCAGCCTCGAGGCGGCGATCCAGGCCAGCCGCGCGATCGAGACCGGCGACGCGAGCATCGTCGTGGCGGGCGGCGGGGAGGCGATGAGCCGCTCCCCCTGGATCCTCCAGAAGCCGTCGCGCGCGTTTCCCACCGCCAACGAGACGCTGTACTCCTCCGCGCTCGGGTGGCGCATGGTCAACCCCCGGATGCCCGCGCAGTGGACGATCTCGCTCGGCGAGAGCACCGAGAAGCTCGTCGCGATGCACGGCATCACCCGCGAGGAGCAGGACGCCTTCGCGCTGCGCAGCCACCAGCTCGCCGCGCGCGCCTACGCGCAGGACGCCCTGCGCGAGGTCGTGCCGGTGCCCGACACCGAGCTCACCCAGGACGAGAGCATCCGCGCCGACACCTCGCTCGAGAAGCTCGCGAAGCTGAAGCCCGCCTTCCGCGAGGACGGGACCGTCACCGCCGGCAACTCCTCCCCGCTGAACGACGGCGCCTCCGCCGTCCTGCTCGGCGACGAGGCGAGCGCCGGCGTGCTGGGCCGCTCGCCCCTGGCCCGCGTCGTCTCGCGCGCCGCGCACGGCGTCGATCCCGACGTCTTCGGCATCGGTCCGGTGCAGGCGGCCAACCGGGCGCTCCAGCGCGCCGGCCTGACGTGGGACCAGATCGACGTCGTCGAGCTGAACGAGGCCTTCGCCGGACAGTCGCTCGCCTGCCTGCGCGGCTGGCCGGAGCTCGACCCGGAGAAGGTCAACCGCCATGGCGGGGCGATCGCCATCGGCCATCCGCTCGGCGCGTCCGGGACGCGCGTGCTCGGTCGTGTCGCGCACGAGCTGCACGAGCGGGGCGGGGGATACGGCCTGGCCGCGATCTGCATCGGGGTCGGCCAGGGGCTCGCGGTCGTGCTCGAGGGCTGCTGACCGGACCCGGAGGTGGGGCGCCGCGCCGGCTACGGCGAGCGGCGCGCCCGCGACGCCGACCACAGGCCGACGGCCAGGTCGATCAGGGCCGAGACGAGGAAGGCGAGCGGTCCGGTGAGTCGCCGACCCGCCCAGCGGCGCGCGGCCACGGCACTCCGGCCGCGGAGCCGAGCTATCGTCTCAGCGCACATGTCATCAACAGTTACCACCACCGTCACCGAGCTGCCCGAGTCACGCGTCCGGGTGCAGGCCGAGGTCGCTCCCGCCGAGGTCGAGCGCCGCATCGAGCAGGCGGCCCGCAAGCTCGGCAACCAGCTGAGGATCCCCGGCTTCCGCAAGGGCAAGGTGCCGCCACCCGTCGTCATCCGCCGACTCGGCCGCGAGTACGTGCTCGACGAGGCGCTGCGCTCCTCCCTCGGCGCCTGGTACGCCGACGCGATCGACGTCGCCGGCATCGCCCCGGTCGGCGAGCCGGAGATCAACGTCGGGGACCTACCCGACGCCGGAGCCCCGCTCGGCTTCTCGATCGAGATCGGCGTCCGGCCCACCGCCACGCTCGGCCCGTACAAGGGGATCGAGGTGGAGCGCCGCGAGCCCGCCGCCGACGAGGAGGCGATCGACGCCGAGATCGAGCGCCTGCGCGACCGGATGGCGACGCTCGAGACGGTCGAGCGCCCCGCCGAGTCCGGCGACCACGTCGTCATGGATTACCTGGGCAAGCTCGACGGGGTCCCGTTCGAGGGCGGTGAGGGCCGCGACCAGCTGCTCGAGCTCGGCTCCGGCCGGCTCATCCCGGGCTTCGAGGAGCAGCTCGTCGGCGCGGCCCCCGGAGAGACCCGCACGATCGAGGTCACCTTCCCCGAGGATTACGGAGCCGAGCAGCTCGCCGGACAGCCGGCCACCTTCGACGTCACCGTCAGCGAGGTGAAGGTCAAGCGGCTGCCCGAGCTCGATGACGACTTCGCCTCCGACGCGGCCGGCTTCGACACGCTGGCCGAGCTGCGCGAGGACATCGCCTCCCGGCTGAAGGAGCACGAGCAGCACAACATCGAGCGCGAGTTCGAACGGGACGTGCTCGACACCATCGCCGCCGCCGCGCAGATCGAGGTGCCCCACCAGCTCGTCCACGCCCGGGCGCACGAGATGGTCGAGGAGACGATGGCCTCGCTCGCCCGCCAGGGCATCTCCAAGGAGATGTACCTCCAGATCGCCGGCCAGGACGAGGAGCAGCTCGCCCACGACGCCGAGGAGGAGGCCGAGCAGAGCCTCCGCCGCGAGGCGGTCATCGCCGCCGTGGTCGAGGCCGAGCGGATCGAACCGAGCGACGCGGACCTGCTCGAGGCGCTCGAGCCGAGCGCGCAGCGCGAGAAGACGACGGCGGAGAAGCTCCTCAAGCAGCTCCAGGCCAACGGCCGGATCGGTCGGCTCCGCTCCGAGCTGGCCAACCGCAAGGCGGTCGAATGGCTCGTCGAGCAGGCCACGCCGGTCGCGCCCGGCGCCGCCTCGCCCGCGGCCGGCAAGACGGCGGCCAAGGGTGGGAAGTCGCCGGCCAAGCGGGCCGGCGACAGCGCCGCCAAGAAGAAGCCCGCCGCCAAGAAGTCGCCCAAACCCGCCGAATGAGGCCTCCAGGGGCGGAGGTGGCCGATTGCTAGAGTCGGCAGGAATCCGCCCCTGGAAGCGAAAGAAGCGAGCAGCATGAGCCCACTTGTTCCGATGGTCGTCGAGCAGACCTCCCGCGGGGAGCGCGCCTTCGACATCTATTCACGTCTGCTGAACGAGCGGATCGTCTTCCTCGGGACGCCGGTGGACGACCAGATCGCCAACCTGATCGTCGCCCAGCTCCTGCACCTGGAGTCCGAGGATCCGGACAAGGACATCTCGCTCTACATCAACTCGCCCGGCGGCTCCGTCTACGCCGGCCTGGCGATCTACGACACGATGCAGTTCATCAAGCCGGACGTGCAGACGATCTGCGTCGGCATCGCGATGTCGATGGGCGCGCTGCTCCTCGCCGGCGGGGCCGCCGGCAAGCGGATGGCGCTGCCGAACGCCAAGATCCTGATCCACCAGGTCTCGGC
>DAIDJO010000062.1 GCA_027451345.1 Solirubrobacterales bacterium | reverse complement strand
GTCCGTGACATCCTCCCGATCCTCGAGCAGACGATCCAGAGCGGCAAGCCGCTGCTGATCATCGCCGAGGACGTCGAGGGCGAGTCGCTGGCCACCCTGGTCGTCAACAAGCTGCGCGGCACCTTCACCGGCGTCGCCGTGAAGGCTCCCGGCTTCGGCGACCGCCGCAAGCGCATGCTCGAGGACATCGCGATCCTCACCGGCGGCGAGGTGATCACCGAGGAGATGGGCCTCAAGCTCGAGAACACCCAGATCTCCCAGCTCGGCCGCGCCCGCCGCGTCGTCGTCGCCAAGGACACGACGACGATCGTCGACGGCGCCGGTGACGCGAACGCGATCAAGGGCCGCATCAACCAGATCAAGACCGAGATCGACAACACCGACTCGGACTTTGACCGGGAGAAGCTCCAGGAGCGCCTGGCCAAGCTCTCCGGCGGTGTCGCGGTCGTCAAGGTCGGCGCCGCCACCGAGACCGAGATGAAGGAGAAGAAGCACCGCGTCGAGGACGCGCTGCAGGCCACCCGCGCCGCCCTCGAGGAGGGCATCGTCGCGGGCGGTGGCACCGCGCTGCTCGTCGCCCAGAAGGCCCTCGACATCGAGAGCGTCGGCGACGCCGACGAGCAGACGGGCGCGAAGATCGTGTACCGCGCGCTCGAGGAGCCGCTGCGTCAGATCTCGGAGAACGCCGGGCTCGAGGGCTCGGTCGTCGTCAACGACGTGCGCAAGGCCAAGAAGGACCACGGCCTGAACGCCGCCACCGGTGAGATCGTGAACCTCATCTCGGAGGGCATCATCGACCCGGCCATGGTCACCCGCTCGGCGCTGCAGAACGCAGCCTCGATCGCCAAGAACATCCTCACCACCGAGGCGATCGTCGCCGAGGTCCCGGAGAAGGACTCCGGCTCCGCCGGCGGTGGCATGCCCGACATGTCGGGGATGATGTAGGCCGCACGGCCCATCAGCTGGTTCGCGGGGGCCCGGTCAGCGACCGGGCCCCCGCTCGTTCACCCCTGCAGGCTTGAGAGCGGGCGCGGCGGCGCCCCCACGTACTTGGCGCTCGGGCGCACCATCCGGCCCTCACGCTTCTGCTCGAGGATGTGGGCGGACCAACCGGCCACCCGGGCGCAGCCGAACATCGGCGTGTAGAGCTCGGGCGGCACCCCCGCGAAATCGAGCACGACCGCGGCCCAGAACTCGATGTTCGTCGCCAGGATCCGGTGCGGTCGGCGCGCCTGCAGCTCGGTGAGCGCGGCGCGCTCGAGCGCCTCGGCGACCTCGATGCGGGGGGAGCCGAGCTCACGCATGATCCGCCGCAGGACACGCGCCCGTGGGTCCTCGGCCCGGTACACCCGGTGGCCGAACCCCATGATGCGCTCGCCCCGATCGAGCTTCTGGGTCACCCACCGCGTGGCGTCGCCCGCGGCCTCCACCTCCTCGAGCATCTGCAGGACGCGGACCGGGGCGCCCCCGTGCAGCGGCCCGGACAGCGCGCCGACCGCCGCGGAGAGGGCGGCGGCGACGTCGGCGCCGGTGGAGGTGATCACCCGGGCGGTGAAGGTCGACGAGCTGAGCCCGTGCTCGGCGGCGGCGGTCCAGTAGGCGTCGATCGCCTGCACGTGCCGCGGATCGGCCTCGCCCCGCCAGCGGATCAGGAAGCGCTCGGCGATCGAGCCGGCCCCGTCGATCTCCCGCTGCGGCACGGGCGGCCGGCCGAAGCCGCGCGCCGACTGCGCGACGAAGGAGAGCGCCATCACCGACGCGAGCGCGAGGTTGTCCCGCGCCTCGGCGTCGGAGATGTCGAGCACGGGCCGGAAGCCCCACTGCGGCCCGAGGGCGGCGAGCGCGGCCTGCATGTCGGCCCGGGGGTCGCCGGAATGGAAGCCGAGTGGATATGGGGCGGCCGGTTGCAGGCCGGGCAGCAGGCTGTCATCCACGAGCAGGCCCCACACCTGCTCGAAGGGGACCCGGCCGGCCAACTCCTCGATGTCGACGCCGCGGTAGCGCAGCGCGTCACCGTCCCGGTCGGGCTCCGCGATCTCGGTGGCGAACGCCACGATGCCTTCCAGGCCGCTCTGAACTTCGTCGTAGACGGGCATGGAGCGATAGTTCACTAAACTCGGCGCTCCTTCGCCAGGAACCCGCAGAGAGGACGACAGACCAGATGGCCTATGTGATCGCCGAGCCGTGCATCGGGACCAAGGACAACTCATGCGTTGAGGTGTGCCCGGTCGACTGCATCCACCCGACGCCGGATGAGCCCGATTACGACCAGGTGGAGATGCTCTACATCGATGCCGAGGAGTGCATCGACTGCGACGCCTGCGTCGAGGCCTGCCCGGTGGATGCCTGCTTTGCCGAGGATCAGCTTCCGGAGGAGTGGCAGCGCTTCACGGTCATCAACGCGGAGTACTACCGCAACCGGTGAGCGATCGCGATCGCGGTCGCGATCGCCGGCTCAGGCCATGGGCAGTGACATCCCGACCGGCTTCGGCGCCGGAGCGGGCGTCGTCGCGTCCGCGGCCATCATCGGCAGCGCCACCGGCGTCATCGCGATGAGGCGCCGGGCGATCTCGTGGATCGCCCGCGCGGCCGCATCGTCCGGGTTGGCGAGCACGACCGGCAGCCCCCCGTCGGACTGCTCGCGCAGCGCCATCGTCAGCGGCACCTGACCGAGCAGGGGCACCTCGAGCTCGTCCGCGAGCAGCCGCCCGCCGCCCTCGCCGAAGATCGGGAACGACTCGCCCGCGGGCGTGGTGAAGCCGGCCATGTTCTCGATCACGCCGGCGATCTCCAGGTTCAGCTTGTCGGCCATGTCGGCCGAGCGCTTGGCGACCTTCTGGGCGACCGCCTGCGGCGTGGTGACGATCAGGAACTTCGCCTCGGGCAGCAGCTGGGAGAGGGTCATCGAGACGTCGCCCGTGCCGGGCGGCAGGTCGATCAGCAGGTAGTCCAGCGCACCCCAGTCGACGTCCTCGAGGAACTGCTGGAGCGCCTTGTGGAGCATCGGTCCGCGCCACACGACGGCCGCGTCCTGCTCGATGAAGAACCCGATGGAGACGACCCGGACGCCGTCGGCGCCGTCCAGCGGCACGATCTTGCGGCTCGCGTTCACCTTCGCCCGCTCGCCGCTCAACCCGAACATGCGCGGCTGCGAATACCCCCACACGTCGGCGTCGAGCACCCCGACCTGCTGACCGGCCGCGGCCAGTGCGGCGGCGAGGTTGGCGGTGACGCTCGACTTGCCCACGCCGCCCTTGCCCGAGCCGACGCAGATGACGTTGCGCACCTGCGCGAGCGCCCCGGCGGGCAGCGAGCCGCGGCCGAGCTTCGTGCGGAGGCTCTGCTTCTCGCTGTCGGACAGGACGTCGAAGCTGATGTTGACGCCGATCACGCCGTCCAGGCCGCGGACGGCCGTTTCGACGGCGCTCTGGAAGTGGTCGCGGATCGGACAGCCGGGCGTCGTCAGGGACACGGTGACGTCGACGACGCCGTTGGGATGGACGTCGATCGAGCGGACCATCTCGAGGGTGACGATGTCCTGGCGCAGCTCGGGGTCGATGACCTCGCGCAGCGCGTCGGTCACCTGGTCTCTCGTAGGCATACGTCCATGGTACTTTCCCGCCTCATGCCGCTCGAAATCACGCCGGTCCGGGGCAGGGCGGACCTCAGGGCGTTCATCGACCTGCCCTACCGGCTGCACGCCGGCACGCCGTGGATCCCTCCGCTGAAGCTCGAGCGTCACGCCTTCCTCACGCGCCCGCTGAATCCGTTCTTCAAGAGCGGCGACGCCGCCCTGTTCCTGGCCCGGCGCGACGGTCGCGTCGTCGGTCGCATCAGCGCCCAGCACCACGGCAACTTCAACCGCTTTCACGACAACCGCTGGGGCTTCTTCGGGATGCTCGAGTTCGAGAACGACCAGGAGGTCCTCGACGGGTTGCTCGCCGCCGCGGAGCGCTGGCTCAGAGCCCAGGGCCGCGACCGCATGATCGGGCCCTTCGACCTCACGATCAACGAGGAGTGCGGCATCCTGATCGAGGGCTTCGAGCTCGAGCCGATGATCCACCAGCCGTGGCACCCGCCGTACTACCGCGAGCGGGTCGAGGCGGCGGGGCTCGTCAAGGCGATGGATGTGTTCCACTGGAACCTGCGCCTCGACGACCGTGAGACGCGCATGCTCGAGGCGCTGCCGAGGATCGCCCAGCGGTCGCACGACCGGCACGGGATCAGCATCCGCAAGATGTCGTTCTGGGGGCTTGGCCGGGACCTGAAGGAGTTCCAGAAGGTCTACAACGCCGCGTGGTCGAGGAACTGGTCGTTCCAGCCGCTCGACGAGCACGACATCGCCGACATGGCGATGCTCTACCGCCTCGTCTTCGACAAGCGCTGGTTCATGCTCGCCGAGAACGACACCGAGGTCGTGGCGGCGGCGATCACGATCCCCGACATCAACCAGGTGCTCAAGAAGATGAAGGGGCGGCTGCTGCCCTTCGGCTGGTGGCACTACCTCAACCGCAGGCGCATCATCGACCGCTGCCGGGTCGGCTTCCTCGGGGTCCTGCCCGAGTACCAGCACACCGGCGTCGCCGCACAGCTGTACATGGAGAACTTCGACATGGCGGCCGCGTCCCGGATCAAGTGGGGGGAGCCCGGCTGGATCCTCGAGACCAACCACAGCATGAACCGCGGTCTCGAGGCGATGGGTGGCCGCGTGGTCAAGCGGATGCGCATCTACGAGCGCCTGCTCGAGGAGGGCGCGACCCCGGCCGCGCCACCGCCGGAGGTGAGCCGGTATGACCCGGCGCACGCGGCCGGCGGCGCGGGCTGAGCGAGCCGGGACCGGGACCGCGCCGAGCTTCGTCCTACGCCGGCGGTCGCGGCGGGGTCGGCCTCACGCGGCGACCCACGCGGGTGACTCGGACACGTGCGCGCGTCCTCGCCCGGCGGTCTTCGCTCCGTAGAGGGCACGGTCGGCGGCCTCGAGCGCGTCGGAGAGATCCCGCAGGCTCGGCGCGACGCCCACCGACACGCCGACGCTGATCGCACCGGGGCCGCCGAACGCGGCGGCCACCTCGGTGACGATCTGCTCGGCGACCTGGCACGCCACCTCGCCCGGGACCCAGAGGGCGAACTCATCGCCGCCGATCCGGCCGGCCACCCCGTGGCGGTCGAGCACGCGCGAGACCTCCATGAGGACCAGGTCGCCGGTCGCGTGTCCGTGCGTGTCGTTGATCTGCTTGAAGCGGTCGAGGTCGCACAGGAGCACGTTGCCGGGAGCGCCCGACTCGATCAGCTCCCGAACCGTCGACATCCAGTGGCGGCGGTTCGAGAGGCCCGTCAGCTCGTCGGTGCTGGCGAGCCGCTCCAGCTCGGAGACGCGGTCACCGAGGGTGGAGGCGGAGCTCGCCGGGAGGCCGGCACCCGCCGCCTCGGCGAGCTCGTCCAGGGCGTCCGGGCTCAGGTCGAGCGTCTCGAGCATCGCGGCGAGCAGCGCCTCGTCGGGCAGCGTTCCGGCGAGCATGTCCACCACGGTGTTGGCCAGCTGGACGCAGGCGACCTCGGGGCTCGGGGCGGCGCAGCCACGTCGGCCCCCGTGATGCCAGGCGATCCCCGCCACGAGGTGCTCGTCGAGCCCGAAGCGCTCGGCGAGCAGCGCGCCGGCGTAGGCGTGATCGATCCCGAAGCGGTCCCACTCGGCGTGTGAGCGCGCCACGCCCGACGGATGGACCGCCGCGATCTCATCCATCGCGTCCTCGCCGAAGGCGAGCGGCATCACGAGCTTGCCGCAATCGTGCAGCAGTCCGGCCAGATGTGGCCAGTCGGCCGGCAACGACACCAGCGCGGCCGCCGCGGCCGCCGCCCGGGCCACCGCCACCGAGTGGACGTGCATCTGCCCTCGCGACATGTGGCCGTTCCCGGGAGCGGCCTCGAAGAAGCGGAACGTCACCGCCTCGAGGCAGAGCTGGCGGGTGGCCTGGCGGCCGATCATCACCACCGCCTGGCGGATCGTCTTGGCCTGGATCGGTCGCCCGACGTAGGCCGAATTGGCGTAGCGAAGGAGGTTGGCGGCCAGGGCCGGATCGGCTTCCAGCGCCGCCACCAGCTCACCCAGCTCGCACTGCTCGTCCTCGGTGAGGGCCAGGACGCGCTGGACGGCCCGGTCCATGACGGGCAGCGGCCCGCAGCGGCGGACCGCATCCATACCGAGCGCGACGATGTCCGGGTCGAGGTCGAGCTTCCAGCTGGGGGGCATCGGGTCCGTCATCGGCCGACGCCACGGTTCGGTTGAGTCGTGCAGGCGCCGCTGCGACGGGGCCGTTGGCCGGTCGCGCCCCGCGGACCCGCTCGGAGGTCTTAAGCACCGACGGGGCGCCACTCGAAAGTGACACCCCGGCGGTTGAGGGAGGAGAGGGTGCTGCATTCGCCGGCGAAGATATGAGGCCGGCGAATCCTTCCCACGATCGCGTTCTCCGGGACGCGGCGCGGGGGAAATCGTTGCGTGAGCAAATATAGCTCATCGCCACCGCTGTCCGAGAGGATTCCTCGTGGCGCGCGGATCAAACCTCCCGGCGGCCGTCCGTCAACCGGCCGACCCGCCGCCCGCCGGGAGGTGTGGCCCGACCCGCTCGAGCCAGGTCGCCGGGGCCTCGAGCTCGGCGAGGGTCGGCAGCGCCTCCGGCGCCGAGAAGAGATGGCGCAGGGCGGCGGGCCCACCCTCGCGAGCCACCTCGTCGCAGAAGATCTTGCCGCGCTCGTACTGCTTGAGCTTCATCTCGAGCCCGAGCAGGCGGCTGACGAGGCGCCCGAACGGCGACTGCACCCGGCGCCGCTCGTCGATCGCGCGGCGCAGGTCCGGCAGCGAGGGCAGGAGGTCGGGCGCGACGGCGTCCATCACGTGCTCGGCGTGCCCCTCGATCACCGCCATCACGGCCTGTGCGCGATCCATCACCGCTCGCTCGGGCTCGGAGGCCACCATCCCGAGCAGATCCGCCCGGAGCGCGGCCCGGGCCACGCGCTCGACCGTCTCGCGGTCCGGGAGCCGCAGCTGCCGCTGCCGCGAGACGCGGGATTCCGCGCTCTCCAGCAGCTCCCGGATCAGGCCGGCGAGATGATCCTGCAGCCACGGGACGGCGCCGAACTGCACGGCGTGCGTCACCTCGTGCAGCGCCACCCAGGTGACGAACTCGCGCTCGTCCGCGTCGAAGCGCCGCACCGCCTCGCCGAGGTTCGGCAGGACGAAGAGGAGGCGGGGTGGGCGGCCCTGCGCTCGCTCGGGCAGCAGCACCAGCTCGTACTGGCCGAGGACCCGCTGAGCCAGATATCCGACGAGCAGGCCGATCTCGCTCGATCCGGTGACCCCGAGCCAGAGCTGGGCGGCGGGTCGCGCCGGTCCCAGGCGCTCGGTGACGCGCTCGAGCATCGGATCGACGAGCGCCCTCGTCGACGCGAGGTTCGTGCTGACCCACTCCCGTCGGCTGACGCCCTCGGGAGGCGGCAGCGGCCCGCTCGGCACAAGCCCGGTGTAGGCGATCACGCGCTCGCGCGCGTCCTCCACGATCGGCACGAGGTCGAGCTGCGGGCTGGGCGCGCCGCCCGTGCCCGCCACCCGCGCCGCGATCCACTCGGCGACGATCCAATCGATCACCGGCGCGGGCACATCGCCTCCAGCTGGGTCAGGGTGGCCGGGGTGCGCGCCGCGACCACGGGCGAATGGGGCACGAGATCCAGGGGCGCCCCGAGACGATCCTCGAACCGGGGGAAGGCGACGAGCCCGCCCGCCTCGCGCACGATCAACTGCGCCGCGGCGGCGTCGACCGCCCGGCAGTCCCGCAGCGAGAGGAGCGCGTCGAACCGTCCAGCCGCCACCTGGCAGAGCGACGGGGCGATCGCGCCGAGCGCCCGCAGCCGGTAGGCGTGCTCGACGAGGGGGTCGATCGCGCCGGCCAGCCAGCGCGGGTCGGCCGACTCGATGCCCACCACCTCGATCCGACCGTCCGGGCTGCGCCCCTCGGGGACCGACGCGTCGAGGCGTCGGCCGTTGAGGACGGCGCCCGCCCCGGTCGCCGCCCACCACTCCTCGGCCGGTCCGAAGTCGTACACGTACCCGAAGCGCACGTCGGCCATCGTCTCGCCGGTGGCGACGGCGACCGACAGGGCGTGGTGGGAGAGCCCGCGCTTGGCGTTCAGCGAGCCGTCGATCGGGTCGATCACGACCCGCAGCGGACCGGTCCCGAACTCCACCACCCCGCGTTCCTCGGAGACGGCGCGGAAGCGGATCCCCTGCTCGTGCAGGCGCTCGAGCTCGGTGAAGACGATCGACTCGGCGGCCCGGTCGATCTCGAGCGTGTGGTCCCCGCCGCTGCCGGTGGTGCCCGTCTCGGCCGCGCGCTCGGTCGCCGTCGAGCGCTCCGCGAGCATCTCGCCGATCGCCCGCGCCGCCCGCCGGCACGCGTCCAGCCACACCTCGAGGTTCACCGGTTCGGGCTCGTGCATCGCCAGCCTATGCTGTCAGACCACGTGCCGGTGCCCACCTCGACAGTCCAGGATCCGGCCCACCTCGTGCGCCATGCGGGGAGTCCGCTGCTCGTCCTGGGCTCGGCCGGCAGCGGCAAGACCCGCCTGGTGCTCGACCGCTTCCGATGGCTGGTTGACCAGGGCATGCCGCCGGATCGCATCCTCCTCCTCCTACCCTCGCGAGCGAGAGCTGACGCCGCCCGCTCCGCGCTCGAGACGGAGCTGCGCGACGGCTACGGCGAGCTGCAGGTGCTCACTCCCCCGCAGCTGGCCGCCGCCGTCCTGCGACGGACCGCGGGCCACCACGCGCTGCTCGAGGCGACGCTCAGCACCGGGGATCGGCTGGCCATGCTCGCCGAGCGAATCGACGAGCTGCCCATCCAGCACCACGACATCGGGGGGAACACCGGGGCGCTGCTCGGCGGCTTCATCCGGCGGATCGACCGGCTGAAGGCCGAGCTGATCCCCGCCGCTGCCTTCACCGACTGGGCCCAGCGCCAGTCGAGCCCGCGTGAGCGTGAGTTCGCCGCGATCTTCCAGGCGCACGATCGGATGGTGCGCGAGCTCGGGGCGATCGACGAGGGCGACCTCGTGCAGCTCGCCATCCGGATGGTCGAGGCCCACCCGGCCGCCCGTCAGCCCGTCCAGCATGTGCTCGTCGACGACGCCCAGGAGCTGGCGCTCGGCCCGGCCACCCTCGCCCGCGCGCTCGGCGGGGGCGCCCTCACCGTGGCCGGGGACCCGATGGCCGGCGTCGGACGGTTCCGGGGGGCCGGCGCGGCTCGCCTGGACTGGTTCGAGACCCCGGGGACGACCGTCGTCCGCCTCCTCACCTCGTATCGCTGTCCGGCGGGGGTGCGGGAGGCCGCCTTCGCTGCGGCCGGGTTGCCGATCAGCGGATCGGCAACCCCGGAGACCCCCGGCCCGGACCGGGAGGTCCTCTTCTGGCGGTGCGAGAACGAGCGGTCGCAGGCCCAGGCGGTGGCGGCGGAGGTCGAGCGGCTCGTCGCGCGCGAGGGCGTCGCGCCCGGCCGCGTGGCGGTGATCGTGCCCGACGCCACCCGCGAGGGCCAGGCGGTGGCCGTCGCCCTCGAGGAGCGCGCGGTGCCCCACCGGCTCGTGGGCGACGTCGCCTTCTTCCAGCGCGCCGAGGTGCGTGACCTGCTCGCGTGGCTGCGGCTGCTCGCCGACCCCGGAGATGCGCCGGCCGTCGTCCGGGCGCTCGCGCGGGCGCCGGTCGAGCTGCGCTCGGTCGACATCGCCCGGTGCACGCAGATCGCGCGCCGGCGCAAGCTCGACATGGTCGCCGCGCTCGCGGCAGCGACCGAGTCGCCCCAGGTCCCGCCCGAGGCGCGCGAGCGGATCCGGGTGTTCCTGAAGCTCTACCGGGCCGGGGCCGCGCAGTTCGACACGATGCGCCCGGACCTGTACGTGCACCGGCTGATCGAGCGCCTCGGGCTGCGCCGCCAGCAGCTCTTCGCCGCGCAGGCCGACGTCGTGGAGCGGCTGCGCGCCCTGGCCCGGTTCGGTGAGCTCGCCACCGCGCACGTGATCCGCTCGCCGCAGGCGACCGCGCGCGAGTTCGCCCGGTCGGTGGCCGCCGTGGCCGAGTGGGGGGTGAGCGAGCGGGAGGAGCCGGAGCTCGCGGGGTCCGATGCGGTCCAGATCCTCGCGCTCCAGATGGCCGGTGGGCTCGAGGTCGACCATGTCTTCGTCCTCGGTCTCGGCGCCGCGCTGCAGGGCGCCGGTTCGCTCGACTGCGAGCCGGTCCCGGACGCGCTCCTGCACGAGCGGCTGCCGGCTGACGATGCGGCGGCTCGGCGCTCACGGCTGCGTCAGCGCCTCTATGTGGCGCTCACACGCGCGCGGGAGCGCGCCGTGCTCGTGTGCGCGGGAGGCGGTGAGCGTGGGGTCGCCAACGGGCCGCTCGCCGAGGTCGAGGCGGCGCGCGTGGCCGTCGGCGCTGCCTGGGAGGAGCTCGGCGAGGACCTCTTCGGCCCGGCGGAGACGCTGCACGCGACCTACCGGCTGCTCCGCGACGAACTGCTGGAGGGGACCGAGCGTGCCGCCGGACGCCTGGCCGAGCTGCGGCTCGACACCGACCTTGACATCTCCCACGCCGTGGTGCGGTATCTCGAGATGCTGAAGCTCGCCGCGTTGATGGCGCGCCACGACAGCGCGCAGGGTCAGGGGCTCGCCGACGCGCTGCGCGACATCAACGCCCGGATCGAACAGGCGATCACGGCCGACCAGCGCGAGATCTTCACCAGTTCGGCGCTCGATGAGTACCTGCTCGATGCCGAGCGCGACGTCCGCCGTCGGGCCCGGGTGATCGCCGCGCGCGACGAGCCGTCGCTCGAGCGCTTCCTGCCGATGCGCGGAGGCGGCGTGCTGCTCTCGGCCAGCGACATCGAGACCTACCGGGCGTGCCCGCTGCGCTACAAGTTCGCGCGCGTGTTCCGCATCCCCCAGGACCCGACGCTGCATCAGCGCTTCGGGATCGCCGTGCACCAGGTGCTCGAGCGCTACCACGCGACCGAGCGCCCGGCGGACGGCGCGCACCGCCCCGCGTCGAGCCCGTCCGGCGGCTCGCTCACCGACCTGCTCACGTTGCTGGAGGCGAGTTGGCGGCGCGGCGGGTTCGGCGACTCCGACGAGGAGCGGCAGCTGCACCAGAAGGCGGTGGCGGCGCTCACCCGGTATCACGAGCGGACGCAGAGCGATCCCGCGCAGCCGGTCTGGTTCGAGCGGCCGTTCACCTTCAAGCTCGGGCCCCATCTCGTCCGCGGCCGCGTTGACCGCGTCGACCGCCTGCCCTCCGGTGAGTATGAGCTGATCGACTACAAGACCGGCCGCCCGAGAACGGCCGAGCAGCTCGCCGGGGACGTGCAGCTCTCGCTCTACGCCATCGCCGCGCGCGAGGCGTGGGGGCTGGAGGCCACCCGGGGCGCGTACCACTACCTGCTCGACGACGTCAAGGTGGCGATCGCCGGAGATCGCGACCGGGCGGAGTGGATCCGCGGGGTGGCGGTCGACGTCGCCGAGGGGATCCGCGCCCAGGAGTTCGAGCCGACTCCCTCGCCGCGCGCCTGCCGGATCTGTGACTACCGCCTGATCTGTCCGGCGACGGAACGCTGAGGTCGCGCGGGCGCGCCCGACCCCGGGGCGGCAGGCCCGGTCCTCAGCTCGGGGGCTCCTGGCCGCGCTGGCGCAGGAAGCGCTGCAGGTCGCGCTCGATCGAATCGCCGGAGGGGAGGTCGAAGGTCTCGAGCTCCTCCTCTCCGAGCGCGGCCTCGAGCTTCTCGACGAAGGCCTGGATGTCGGGGTCGTGGGAGACCGCGAGGTTCACCTGGCGCTCGTACTCGGCGGCGGCCGCCTCGAGCTCGCTGGCGTCGATGACGACCCCCACCAGGCCCTCGAGCTTGCGGATCAGCGCGAGCGAGGCCTTCGGGTTCGGAGAGGCGGCGATGTAGTGGGGGACCGCCGCCCACAGGCTCGCCGACGGCAGGCCGGCCGTGCGGCAGGCGTCGTGCAGCACCCCGACGATGCCCGTCGGGCCCTCGTAGGAGGACTGGGAGAGCCCGAGACGTGCCACGAGCGCCGGATCGGTGGCGAAGCCCGTGACCGAGACCGGCCGGGTGTGCGGCACGTCGGCCAGCAGCGCGCCCAGGGTCACGACCATCTGCACCCCGATCGCCTCGGCCAGCTCGACGATCAGTTGGGTGAACGTCCGCCAGCGGAACGACGGTTCGTGGCCGCTCAGCACGATCAGGTCGCGCGGGGCGCGGGGAATGCGAGCCTCATAGAGGTGCACCTCGGGCCATTCGATCACCCTCGCCTGCGAGTCGTCGAGCTTGATCCTCGGGCGGGTCGCCTGGAAGTCGTAGAAGTCCTCGGGGTCGATCGTGGCGAACTCCCGCGCTCCGAGCGCGTCACCGACGAACGTCGCGGCCGCCGAGGCGGCGTCGCCCGCGTCGTTCCAGCCCTGGAAGCCGCAGATGAGCGCCGGGGCGCGCAGGCCGTCGGGCCGATAGGTCCATCGCAGTGGCTGCATCCGAATCACCGTACATCATGGCGGGATGGCATCTGAGGCGACGATCAGCGCCCTGCGGGCGGGCGACGAGGTCCATGGGGTCTACGCCTGCGTCCGCAAGGATCGGCTGAAGACCCGCACCGGCAGCCCGTACCTGGCGCTCGAGCTGCGCGACCGCACGGGCAGCGTGCCCGCGCGTGCCTTCCGCGACGCGGACGCCCTCGCCGGCCGCTTCGAGCGGGGCGATCTCGTGCGGGTCGTCGGCCGGGTCGAGCGCTTCCGCGATGACCTCGTCGTCGAGATCACCGACATCCGGCGTGCCGAGCCAGGCCCCGATGGCGCCGACGGGGTCGCGGTCGAGTCCTTCCTCCCGGTGGCCTACCGCGACATGGACGAGCTCGACGGGTTCCTCGAGCACCTCGCCTCGGAGGTCTATGACCCAGGCTACCGGCGGCTGCTCGAATCGCTGCTGGCCGACGCCGGTCTACGCGCCGCGCTGCGCCGGACGCCCGCGACGCGCACCGGGCACCACGCGTATCTCGGCGGGCTGCTCGAGCACACGGTGGCGGTGGCGACGCTCACCCGCGAGCTCTGCGACCTGCATCGACGGCTGAACAGCGATCTGCTCCTCACCGCGGCGATCGTGCACGACCTCGGGCGGACGCGGGAGTTCACCTACGGGGCCGAGATCGGCCTGACCGAGGCGGGGCGGTTGCTCGGCCACCTCACGCTCGGGCAGCAGCTGCTTGCCGACCACATCGCCGCGCTCGGCGCGGGGGCGGAGCTCGACGAGTCCCGGCGGCTCGCGCTGCTGCACTGCGTGCTCGCCCATCACGGCCCCGCCTCGCTGCCCGGTGGCCGCTTCGCCTCGCCCGAGGCGCTCGCGCTCTACCGTCTGAACGCGCTCGACGCGGGCGTGAAGGGCGCGCTCGAGCACGGCCTCGGCGCGAGCGCGGACTGACCGCGCGAGCCGACCCGGTCGAGCAGCGGCGTCAGCGCGACGAGGGCGCCGAGCACCGCGGCCGAGACCGCCAGGGCGGCGGGGACCGACAACCACGCGAGCGTGCTGGCCAGGCTGGCCGAGAAGGCGACGGTGGCCGCCATCGACACGATCGTGCCCCGCGCCATCACGGCCGCGCCGGACGGGCCGCTCTGCCGGTGCGTGCCGGGAAGGATGATCGAGAGCAGGATCGGCGCGGAGGAGATGATGCCGGCCGGCCGCGCGCCGAGGATCGGCACGAGGCTCGACATCGTCGCCACCACGGCGGTGGCGATCGCCGCGCGCTGCAGCATCGTGGCGGCCGGAGTCGCGGCCGCAGTGGCGGCGCCCGGGGCCGGGTCGGGCTCGGCCTGCGACCGGTCCCACGGCCAGACGACGAGACTGACGGCGATCGCGCACCAGACGGCGGCGGCCGCCGACCAGGGGCCGGCGACCGAGCTGAGGGCGAGCACCGCCGTGAGCGCGACGGCCAACGAGGTGATCGTCGCGGGGAGGGGGCGCAGGCGACGGGCGGTCCAGGCGTAGGCGCTGCAGAACGCGACGACGGCCATCTGGCCGCTCGTGACGCCGGCCGCGGCGTGCGCGGCGGTGCTGCGCGAGCTCGTCAGGCAGACGGTGAGCAGGAACGGCCCGGTGGTGAGCGGCAGCCCGATGAGCCGCCCTCCGATCCAGTCCCCGAAGCGCGCCTGCGCGCGAGCCACGAGCGCGAAGGCGAGCGGGGTCAGGGCGATGCGCAGCACGATTGCCATCATCCATATGATCGGCCAATAAGCGCCGATTGTTCCGCGGAACACTCTGGCTGGGTCCGTAATC
The DNA here is from genome assembly GCA_027451345.1 of Solirubrobacterales bacterium. Taxonomy (GTDB): domain Bacteria; phylum Actinomycetota; class Thermoleophilia; order Solirubrobacterales; family Solirubrobacteraceae; genus Palsa-465. The sequence goes on along the minus strand of DAIDJO010000062.1, from coordinate 7,653 downwards.
TCCCGAGGAATCAGCGACAGAATTCGGATTCCACCGAGATATGCGAGAATCGGTTCATGGATGCGATCGATCGGGTCCTCATCCGGGAGCTCCTGCGCGACGCACGAGTGACGTACCAGGAGCTCGGCCGAACCGCACGCCTGTCGGCCAACACCGTCGCCGAACGGGTCCGGCGCCTGCGCAGCTCGGGCGTGATCAGCGGGTACCACGCGGAGCTCAACCTCTCGCTGCTCGGACGGGGGCTGCGGCTGCTGAGCGACGTGCGCCTGCGCGAGGCGGTTGACCGCGCGGAGTTCGAGCGGGGCCTGGCCGAGGTGACGCAGGTGATCGCAGCGATGCGCCTGACCGGGGACTACGACTACCTGCTGCAGGTCGCCTGCGCGGACCCGGAGGAGTTCGAGCAGGTGCTCGACCGGCTCAAGCGCGAGCATGGCGTCCGTGAGGTGCGCAGCCGGCTCGTGCTGCATGAGGTGCCGCTCGGCCTCGAGCGGCTGGTCGACGGCCCACCTGCGTGAGGCGCGCCCGGCTGTGACAACGTCCTCGACATGAGCACCATCGACAACCTCCTGGACAACAACCGTGCCCATGCCGAGCGCGCGGGAACCCAGCACCTGGATGTCCAGCCGAGCAAGCGGCTGGCGATCGTCACGTGCATGGACTCGCGGATCGACGTCTTCAACGCGCTGGGCCTCGGCGACGGCGAGGCGCACATCTTGCGCAACGCCGGCGGCGTGATCACCGACGACGTGATCCGGTCGCTCGCCATCTCACAGCGCCGCCTCGGGACGCGCGAGGTGATGTTGATCCATCACACCGACTGCGGCATGCAGAAGCTCACCGACGACGGGTTCCGGCGCGAGCTCCAGGAGGCGACCGGCATGGCCCCCGCCTTCGCCATCGAGTCGTTCACCGACCCCGAGGCGGACGTGCGCCAGTCGATCCTGCGCGTCCGCCGGTCCGAGTTCATCCCCCACCGCGAGGTCGTCCGCGGCTTCGTCTACGACGTCGACACGCACGTGCTGCACGAGGTGACGGTCGACTCACCGCGCTCAGCCTGAGCGGCACGCGAGCGGCGGGCACGCCGACGATCGCGCCCAGCTCGGGCCCTCGGGGCTGACCCGGATGCGGTGTGGATCCCGCCACACTGGCGTACCGTAGGAGTCCCAGCAGCCACGGCCTCGGACGGAGCGTGAACGGTGACCGCGATGAATGCAGATCCGGAGTACACGGTGCAGGGCGGGTGTCTGTGCGGAGCGGTGCGCTTCGAGCTGCGCCGCCCGCCGTTGAGCGCGGGGTACTGCCACTGCACGCGGTGCCAGCGCCGGACGGGCACGGCATCGTCGGTGTCGGCCTTCATCGAGCCCGACACGCTGCACTGGATCCGCGGCGCCGATCTGATCACGGGCTGGCTGCCCCCGACGGACGGCGCCGAGAAGTGCTTCTGCAGTGTGTGCGGCGCGCACCTGTTCTCGCGCAGCCGAGATGGTGCTCGGGTCGGCATCCGCATGGGCGCCTTTGACCACGACCCCGGGGTGCGGCCGAGCTTTCGCCAGTTCGTCGCGGACGCGGCGAACTGGGAGCCGATTCCCGAGGATGGCCTGCCGCGCTTCGAGGCGGCCCGGCCGCGCGACCTATAGCTTCGAGACCCGAGTGCCTCCGAGCCCGGAGCGACGCGCCATACTGAATGGCGTGACGTCAGCGCTCTTCAGCGAGTCGCTTGCGCCGCTGCGAGCGAACCCGTCCACCTCCGCCGTGCTGCTCGACATCGACGGCACGCTGGCCCCGATCGTCGACCATGCCTCCGACGCCAGCGTGCCCGAGACGACCCGCCAGCTGATGATCGCGATCTCTCGCCGGTACGGCCAGGTGGCGTGCATCAGCGGCCGCCGTGCCTCCGAGGCGCGGGCGATGGTGTCGGTCGGGACGATCGCCTACCTCGGTTCCCACGGGGCCGAGCTGCTGCGGTCGGGTTGGACCGAGGCGCAGATCGACCCGGCGCTCGAGCAGTGGACGCCCCGCCTGGACGAATTCCGCCGGGAATCCGACACGACCGAGCTGCGCCGGCGCCGGGTCCGCATCGAGGACAAGGGCCCGATCATCGCCTACCACTGGCGCGGTGCCACGGACGAGCAGGATGCGCGAGCGGCGATCGACGCCATCGCCGCCCACGCGCAGGAGTCCGGTCTCGAGGTCCACTGGGGGCGCAAGGTGATGGAGGTCAGGCCGCCCGTGCGCATCGACAAGGGCCTGGGGGTGCGCACGCTGCTGGGCGCCGGCGAGCGCCGGTTCGCCGCGGCCCTCTACGTGGGCGACGACACGACCGACCTCGACGCCTTCCACGCGCTGCACGCGCTGGTCGCCGAGGGCGTCGTCGGGCGCGCCATCTGCGTCGGGGTGCATTCCGACGACGGGCCGTCGGCCATCGAGGAGGAGGCGGACATCGTCGTGGCGGGAACGGACGGGGTGCGGGAACTCCTCGCCGCGCTGGTGGCCGAGTAGTCCGCGTGCGGCATGCGATTCCCGGAACTCCTGCGCACCACCGTGATCCTCTGCGCCGCAGCGGCAACCCTCCTGGCGGTGATGACGGTGGCCGGCGCCAATCAGAGCGGTGACGCCCTGCTGGTGCCGATCGCCGCGGTGTGGTGGGTCGCCGCCGCCGCGATCGGGGGCCGGATCGGCCGCCCCGGCCACACCTCGCGCCAGATCGCGGTGCTGCTCGCCGCCGCGCGCACCCAGACGATGCTCCCCGACATCAATCCGAGCCGCACCGTCCTGAACCGCCTCTGGCCGATCATCCTCTTCACGATCGGGGCCGGCGCCGTCGGCTTCGCCTACCCGCAGGTGCCGGGCATCGCGACCGGCTTCGCCGTCATCGCGGCGCTCGCCTGGCGCCGCCAGTCGGCGGCGGTGATCGCGATCGAGGAGCGGGACGGCGCCCGCTTCTATGTCGCCCACACCTCGCCGGTGCGGCCGATCAAGCTCGTGCGCACGCCGGGATTCCGCTCCAACCTGACCGAGATCACGCAGGTCAAGCGCGCCGCCCCGGTCGCCGGCCGACACGCCTGAGCCAGGCATGCCCGCCCTCGCCTACATCCCGAGCCCCGCGAGCAATGGCTTCTCGCTCGGGCCCCTCTACTTCCACGCCTACGGCATCTGTTACGTCTTCGCCGTGGCCGCCGCGATCTACATCGCCCGGCGGCGCTGGAGAGCCCGCGGGGGCGACCCCGATCTCGTCTACGGCGTCGCCTGGTGGGGCTTCCCCGCCGGACTGGTCGGTGGCCGGATCTACTTCGACCTCACCACGCCGTCCCAGATGCCCCACCAGTGGTACGGACCGTTCGCCATCTGGGACGGGGGTATGGGGATCTGGGGCGGTGTCGCGCTCGGGGCGGCCGTCGGCGTCTGGTATCTGCGTCGGCGCCTGAGCGCGGTCGACGTCAACCGGTTCATCAACGCGCTCACGCCCGGGCTGCTCGTCGGGCAGGCGATCGGCCGCATCGGCAACTACTTCAACCAGGAGCTCTTCGGCAAGCCGTCGACGCTGCCCTGGGCCCTCAAGATCTCGCCCGCGCATCGCCCGCCGGGCTACGCGGCGTACGCCACCTTCCAGCCGACGTTCCTCTACGAGATGATCTGGAACCTGCTCCTCGCCGCGACGCTCGTCTGGTTCGACAACCGCCGCCGGATCCGGCCGCCGGCCGTCTTTCCGCTCTACGTCGCGGGCTACTCGGCCTTCCGGATCTTCGAGGAGACGCTGCGCATCGACTACTCGCAGTACATCCTCGGCATGCGCCTGAACTTCTGGGTCGCGCTGATCGGGACCGCCGGCGGCCTCGTGTGGTTCGCCCTCATCCAGTTCAGGCCGTCTGGCGGCTCCGCTGAGCCGCCAGATCCCGCCACCCTCGCGTATTCGCAATCTGAGCCGGTGTGAGCCCGGCGCGGCGCGCGGTGGCGACCCCGTAGCGGACGACCTCGAAGCCGCCCGTGCGGTGCGCGTCGCAGTTGATCACGAGCGGGATCCCGGCCGCGGCGGCGGCGCGGGCGTGCAGCTCGCTCAGGTCGCGCCGGTCCGGGTTGGCGTTGATCTCGAGCAGGGTGCCGGTGCGCGCGGCGGCGTCGAGCACCGCCTCGAGGTCTAACTCGTACGGCGGTCGCTGGAGGATCTTGCGGCCGCTGAGATGCCCGATGCAGTCGACCAGCGGATGCTCGATCGCCCGCACGATCCGGGCCGTCATCGCCTCCGAGGCCATGCGGAACGAGGTGTGGACGCTGGCGACCACCCAGTCGAGCTCGGCCAGGACCTCGTCGGGGTAGTCGAGGCCGCCGTCCGGCAGTACGTTCACCTCCGAGCCGACGAGCAGGGTGAAGCCCTCGAGTGACGCGTCGAGGTCGCGCACGCGCTCGATCTGGCGCCGCAGCGCGTCGACGGAGACGCCGGCGCCGAACCCCATCGACTGGGAGTGGTCGGTGATGGCCAGGTACTCATAGCCCGCCTCGATGGCCGCGCGGGCCATCTCCTCGATCGTGGCGGTCCCGTCCGAGGCGGTGGTGTGGCAGTGCAGGTCACCCCGCAGGTCGGTGGCGGTGATCAGCTGCGGCAGCGTGTGCGCGAGCGCCGCCTCGAGCTCGCCGCGGTCCTCGCGGAGCTCCGGCTCGATGTAGTCCATGCCGAGCAGCGCGTACACCTCGGCCTCGGTCGAGCACCGGTGCGTGACGCCGGTGGCGTCGTCGAGCACGCCGTACTCCGAGACGTGCATCCCCCGGCGCACGGCGAAGTCCCGCAGGGCCATGTTGTGCTCCCGCGAGCCGGTGAGATGCTGCAGCACGTTGCCGAACTGGTCGGGCTCGACGATCCGAACGTCGACGTTCATTCCGCTGTGCGTCCGCAGGCGTACCGCGTTGGCCCCCGGCGTGGAGGCGGCCTGCACCTGGGGCAGGGAGGCCACCGCGGCGGCCAGCGCCGCCGGGTCGGTCGCCGTGGCGACGATGTCGAGGTCCTTGACCGTCTCGCTCATCCGGCGTGCCGAGCCTGCGAGCTCGGCGCGCTCGGTGACGGTGAGCGCGCGGATCTCCGCGAGCAGCTCCTCGCCGACGGCGAGCGCGCGGCTCAGCCCGACCCGCTGCGCGGGACCCGCCGCCGCGTACGCCGCCACCGCCTCCAGCAGCGCCCGCTCCGCCGTGGCGCCGAACCCCTTCAGCTCGCTGATCCGGCCGGCCTCCGCCGCCGTCCGCAGCGCCTCGAGCGAGTCGAGCCCGAGCTCCTCGTAGAGCCGCCGAGCGCGCTTGGGCCCCAGCCCGGGGACCTTCGTCATCTCGACGAGCCCGGGTGGAAACTTCGCCCGCAGCTTGACGAGGGCGGGGATCTCACCGGTCGTCGTCAGCGCCAGGATCTTCTCCTGCAGCGTGGGGCCGATGCCGGGCAGCGCGGTTGCCTCGCCCGCCAGGGCGAGCTGTGCCACCGACCGGGACGCCTCGCGCACGGTCCGCGCGCCGTTGCGGTAGGCGACGATCCGGTGGATCGTCGCGCCGTCGATCTCGTAGAGGTCGCCGAGCTCCTCGAGCGCGTCGGCGATCTCCCGGTTGGTCGGCGACCTTGGGCCGGTCTCGGTCACGACCCGGGGGTGACGGGCCCGGCGGCGCCCTTCGGGCCCTTGTACTCGTATCCGGTCGGGTCGAGCGCGGCGAGGAGGCGGTCGGCCGCGCGTGGTCGGCGTCCGAGGTCCTCGCTGAGCTCCTTGCGCGCGATCGCCGATCGCACGAGCCGGCCTCCGAGATAGCGGATGGGTTCGGGGGGCATCGGCCGGCGGGGCACCGACCGCAGGGCCTGCGGGAGTCCGGCGGTGCCCCCGTCGGCCACCAGCTCCGCCAGGATCTCGCCGGCCAGGCGGGAGGGTCCGACGCCGTCGCCCGAGAAACCGGCGCACGCGATCACCGCCGGCGCCTGCGTCAGCCGCACGAAGAACGGCAGCCCGCTCAGGGAGTAGTCGATCGGGCCGCTCCAGCCGGCGGCGATGGGCACATCCCAGAGCGAGGGGTAGGTGCGCAGCAGCTGGCTGCGGATCCCGGCCTCCCGGCGGCCGGGGTGGTCGAAGGATGCCGTGATCCGGTGGTTGTAGGCGAGCGTGCCACCCCCCTTGCCGAAGACGATCCGGCCCTCGGCCGTCGCGTGGTAGTAGTTCACGAGACGCCGCCCGTCCGAGATGCAGACACCGGTGCGGATGCCTGCGTCGGCGAGGCGTTCGGGGACCGCCTCGGTCGCGATGATGTCGCTGGCCACGACGACGAGGCCGGCGCCGATCTCCGGGATCCGGGCCGCCCAGGCGTTGACGGCGAGCACGACCTGCTCGGCCGTGACCGCGCCGTGTTCGAGCACCACCCTGGTCCGGGGCCCGTGCTCGATCGCCTGCACCTGCGAGCGCTCGTGGACCTGGACGCCCGCCTCGCGGACGGCGCGCAGGAGCTCCCGGGCGAGCCGGGCCGGCTGGACCGCGGCGGACACCGGCTCGAGCATGCCGTCGAGATGCTGGTCGGACCCGGTGAGCGCGGTGAGCTCGTCGCGGGTGAGCGCTCGGTACGGGTGGGCGTCGAGCCGGTCGAGCAGCGCGAGCGTCCGCTCCCAGGCCCCGACCTGCGCCGGGTTCGTCGCCGCCCAGACCCAGCCGTTCATCGTGAACGCGTCGTCGATGCCGCGCTCGGCGCAGAAGGCGCCGATGCTGCGGACCGCCTGCTCGGCTCGCTGGGCCAGCGCGACCGCGGCCTCGGGCCCGCACAGCGACACGAGGTGCTCGAGGTGCGCCCACCAGGTGAGGGCAAAGCCGCCGTTGCGGCCGCTCGCCCCCGCTCCGCAGAGGTCCGCCTCGACCAGGATGACCTCGGTTTCCGGGGCTCTGCGCTTGAGCTCGAGCGCGGTCCACAGGCCGGTGAAGCCACCGCCGATGATGCAGACGTCGGCCTGGGCGTGGCCCTCGAAGCCCCGGCCCGCGTCCGGCTCGGGCTCGCCGAGCGCCTGCCGCAACCACAGCGAGCGCTCCCCGTGGGTCTCCACACGGCGGTCCGAGAGTCGGATGATTGCGGGGCTGCTGCCGCTCACAGTGACAGGATGACGCGTGCGGGCGATCGATGCGACCGTCCCGGGCGGCGGCGCGCCGCTATACTTTCTGAAGTAAATCGTTTCGTCAGAGGAGCCGAGATGGCGGGCAACGTTTCCGAGGTAACCGACAACAATTTCCAGGCCGAGGTGCTCGAGTCCGATGTGCCCGTGCTGGTCGACTTCTGGGCCCCGTGGTGCGGGCCGTGCCGGATGGTGGCCCCGGTGGTCGAGGAGATCGCCTCCGAGAAGGCCGGAAAGCTCAAGGTCTCGAAGCTGAACACGGACGAGAACCAGCAGACGGCGATCCAGTACAACGTGCTGTCGATCCCGACCCTGATCGTCTTCAAGAACGGCCAGGAGGTCAAGCGCGTCACCGGCGCCTACCCGAAGAAGCGGCTCGAGGCGGAGATCGAGCCCGCTCTGGGCTAGTCACTATGGACGCGAGGAGGCTGGCCCTCGCGTGTTGCAGGTTCGCGGGTTAGCGTCCGGCGGTGATAGGGCCACTTTGGCCAGAGCCGCATACAACCGGAGGACCAGCCATGCCTGACGTTATCTCTAACGCT
>DAIDJO010000061.1 GCA_027451345.1 Solirubrobacterales bacterium | reverse complement strand
GGCGAGCGTGTCGCCGATCGAGATCGCGGCGCCGACGGCGGCGCTCAGCTCGGTGACGACCCCGGCCTGGTGGGCGGTGATCTCGTTCTCCATCTTCATCGCCTCGATCACGCAGATGAGGTCGCCCTCCTGCACGGTCTGCCCGGGCGTCACCGTCACCTTGAAGATCGTGCCCTGCAGCGGCGAGACGAGCGCGTCACCGTTCCCGTGCCCCTGCCCGGAACCGGTGCTCGCGCGGGCGGAGCGGCGCGGCGCGGGTCGTGCGGCTGACCCCGACGGGGACGCTGGCGCTCCGCCCATGGCCAGCGGGCCATGGGCGGAGGGCGGGCCCATGACACGGACCTCGAAGCGCTTGCCGGACACCTCCACGGTGTACTCCTGCGTCAGCGACCCCGACGGGGCCCCGGCGGACGGAGGGTCGGCCGGGACCGCGAGCCCCTGCAACCACGCACGATCCTCGATCAGGTCCCGGCAGGTCTCCGCCCGGGCCCACTGCTCGGTTTGCAGGATCGCCTCGTGGAACGGCAACAGCGTCGTCAGGCCCTCGATCCGGTATTCGCGCAGCGCACGGACCATCCGGCGGGTGGCCTGCGCCCGATCGGCATCCCAGACGATCAGCTTGGCGACCATCGGGTCATACATCGGACTGACCTCGGAGCCGGGGCCGACCCCGGAATCGACCCGCACCCCAGGACCCGAAGGCTCGGTGTAGGCACCGATCCGGCCCGGCGTGGGGGCGAAGTTGCGCGAGGCGTCCTCGGCGTTGACACGGCACTCAATCGCGTGCCCGCGCAGCACCACATCCTCCTGCCGGAAGGAGAGCGGCTCACCGGCCGCAACGCGGATCCCCTCCTTGACAATGTCGATCCCGGTCACCATCTCGGTCACGCAGTGCTCGACCTGCACGCGCGTGTTCATCTCCAGAAAGAAGTACTCGCCATCCTGCAGCAGGCCCTCGATCGTCCCCGCCCCCGAATAGCTCACCGCCGCCGCCGCGTCCGTGCCGATCCTGCCGATCCGCTCCCGCAAACCCGGCACCGCCGCCACCGCCGGCGCCGGCGCCTCCTCGATCAACTTCTGATGCCGCCGCTGCAACGAGCAGTCCCGCTCCCCGAGATGCACGACATTGCCGTGCTTATCCGCCAGGATCTGCACCTCGACGTGACGCGGGTCGGGCAGGTAGCGCTCCAGATACACAGTCGCGTCACCAAAGAACTTCTCACCCTCCCGCGCGGCACCCTCAAACGCGCCCTCGAGCTCCGCCTGCGAGAGCGCGACCCGAAACCCCTTCCCGCCCCCACCCCCAGCCGCCTTCACCGCCACCGGGTAGCCGATCATCGAATCGATGATCGCCCGCGCGTCCGCGACCGTCTCCACCGGCTCAGTCGTCCCCGGCACGATCGGCACCCCCGCCGCGGCCATCAACTCACGCGCCCGGGTCTTCGAGCCCATCGCCTCGATCGCGCTCGCGGACGGGCCGATGAACACGATCCCGAGCTCCTCCAACCGGGCAGCAAACGCGCTGTTCTCCGCCAGAAACCCATAACCAGGATGCACCGCCTCGGCGCCCGAGACGCGCACCACCTCGACCAGCCGCTCGATATTCAGATAGCTCTCCGCCGCCGGCCCAGGCCCGAGCAGGAACGCCTCACCCGCCCGCCGCACATGCGGCGCCTCACGATCAAGCTCCGAATACACCGCCACCGTGGCCACCCCAAGCTCCTCACACGCCCGAATCACCCGGAGCGCGATCTCACCACGATTGGCCACCAGGATCTTCGTGAACATCAGCGCAGCCCGGAGACGCAAACAGGACCGAACCGACGACGATCGACTGAGGCCGGCAAGCGTCCACTGTCAGAGACTTCAGCGTTGTAGCGAGCCGGCGCTTGGCCGTTGGCACGAGTGGAGGTCTCCGGTTCGAGGCTGACATCGAACTCGCGAGACAGGATCTGACACGAACTCGGCAGCACCTTATTCACGTCCGTGATGTAGCTATCAAGAAGACGAATCACCCTCGGTTCCTTAATTGCCGAGCGGAGAGACTTGTCGCGCATTCCTTGCTGCTCCGCCCGTCCTCCTGCCACGTCTGGATTGAGCAGCAGACGAGCGGCCCAGCCGTCTCCAGTGCGTTCGACTGTCGCGTCGGCAATCCATACCGTCGATTGCTTGAGGGTCTCGGTGATGAGCTGCTTCTGATCTTCTACGCTCATCTGTCTTCTACCCGTGAATCAGCCAACCGTCGACTGCGCGTGCGGCCTCCATCACGGCCTCAGACAGCGTCGGGTGTCCGTGGACGATCCGCGCGACCTCGGGGTAGCCACCCTCCAGCAGCTTGGCGTTGACGAGCTCCTGGATCAGCTCTGTGGCCTTGGCGCCGATGATGTGGGCGCCTAGCAACTCACCGAACCGCTCGTCACCTATGATCTTGACCAAGCCTTGGCGGTCGCCATAGACGGTTCCGGCCCCGACGGCGCCGTAGGGCACCTTGCCGACCACCACGTCGTAGCCCTCGGCTCGCGCCTGCTCCTCGGTGAGGCCGAAGCTCGCCACGTTAGGGGTGCAGAAGGTGGCGCGGGGAATATCGATGTAGCTGATCGGGTGCGTGGTGAACCCGGCCGCGTCCTCAACGGCGATCACCCCTTCATCGGAGGCCTTGTGCGCCAGTGCCGGCCCGGGAACGAGGTCGCCGATGGCGTAGATCCCGGCCGCGCTGGTGCGCATCCTGCCGTCCACCTGGATCAGGCCGCGCTCGTCGAGCGCCACGCCTGCTGTGTCCAGTCCGAGCCCCTCGATGTCGGGCCCGCGCCCGGCGGCAATGACGACGTAACCGGCCTCACCCGAAGCCTCGCCGTATGTGAACGTGACCGAGTTCTCGCCCGTCTTGAGGTCCTTGACCAGCGTGCCCGTGTGCACATCAATCCCCTGCTGCTTGAAACCACGCTCGGCCAACTTGGAGATGTCGGCATCCTCGGAGGGCAGCAAACGATCCAAAGCCTCAAACAGCTGCACCTTCACACCCAGGCGCGCATACGCCGACGCGATCTCAGAACCCGAAGCGCCCGAACCGATCACCGCCAGCGTCCTGGGGAGCTCGCTCAGCGCCCATGCCTCCTCGGTGCCGACCACCCGCCCACCAAACTCGGTGCCCGGGATCGGTCGCTTCACCGAGCCCGTGGCCAGCACGATGAACCTCGCCTCGTAGGTGTCGCCACCGACCTTCACCCTGCCCTCGCCGCGCAGCGACCCGGAACCCTCGATCAGCTCAACGCTGTTCTTCTTGAACAACCCCGACACGCCACCGGTCAACGACTTCACGACCTTGTTGCGGCGCTCCATCACCGCACCGAAATCAATCGTCGGCTCGTTGACCGTGATGCCGAACTCCCCAGCCTCACGAATCTCGCTCGCAACATCAGCCACGCGCAGCACAGCCTTGGCGGGAATGCACGCATAGTTCAGGCAGCGACCACCGACCTGGTCCTTCTCAACAACAGCGGTCTTGAAACCAAGCTGGGCAGCCCTGATGGCGGTCACGTAGCCGCCCGGCCCCGAGCCAATTACGATGACGTCAAACACCTCCATGGGTAAGCGACCTGGTTAGAAAGCGAGCCGCAGGGGGGCTTCGAGTAGCTCGCGGATCTCGGCGAGGAGGCGCGCGGCGTCGGCGCCGTACAGGATTCGGTGATCGCAGGAGAGCGTGAGGGTCAGGAGCTTCTGGTCGACGCTTTGGCCATCGACGCGCGCAAGCGTTGCTCTTGTTGCCCCGACGCTAAGTAGCGCGACTTCGGGTGGACTGATGACCGGGGTGATCGCCGTCATCCCGAACATCCCGAGGTTCGACACGGTGAACGTCCCGCCAGCGAGATCGGGGGGAGCAATAGTCCGCTCCCGCACGGCAGCAGCAAGCTGCCGGATCTCGCTCGCAGTGTGCTCGACGTCATCGATGCCGAAGAGGCATGGTGGCCGCCGACCTTCACGCCCGAAACGGACGCCCTGACCTTGTTCCCGTGATGAATGATCGACCTCGCCAACCACAGCACTCGACCCTGAACCGCTTCGAGCGCTGCGACCGTGTCGTCATGCGCAGATGTGCCTCCGCTCGCCAACGACATGCGTTTATTTTTGACCGCTCCGGCAACCAGTTGCAAGTATCTCCTAATACTTTTGATCGTTTTTGGTTGCGTTCTGAAGTTTGCACGTCGCTTTGCGTTACGATTAGAAAGCCATGGCTACGAGATTGGATCGAACTGATGAAAAGATCCTCGAAGTCCTCTCCCAGGACGCCCGGCGTTCTGCCAGCGAGGTCGGCCGCTTGGTCGGGTTATCCCCTCCGGCTGCCAAACGTCGGATCGCCCGATTGGAGAACGCCGGGGTAATCCGCGGCTACACCGTTAGCCTCGACGTGCAGCAGCTCGGTGAACAGATCGACGCCTTCATTGAGCTGCGGTTCGCTCCCGGAACCCAGGTCGCTGAAGTCGACAATGCCGTCATCGAGTTACCGGAGGTAATCGCCTCCTACACCCTCGCTGGCGATCCCGATGCTCTCGCGCACGTTCGCGTACGCGATCTTGAACACCTCAAGAGCGTCGTCGACCGGATTCGTAGGGGGCGTCGCGGGGGGCCAAAGGTGCTCACGACCCGCACCGTAATCGTGCTGGGGCGCAACGACTAATCCGTGGTGGCGTTCGCCACTAGGTGCTAGTGGGTCCGACCCAAACTGAGCCAGGCCGGGTTTCACGGAGACTTCCATGCGAGGGTTTTGCCCTCGGGAAAGGAAGTCGTCGTTCATGCCTACCAGGAAATATCCGAAGGAGCTCGTCGATCGGGGTGTGCGGCTGGCGATCGAGTCGGGGCGGCCGGTGTCGCATGTCGCTGCCGAGCTCGGGTTGCCGGCTGAGACGCTGCGCAAGCGGGTTCGTCAGGCCGAGGCCGATCAGGGCCTCAGGCCGGATCTGCCCAGCACGGCTGAGCGGGAGCAGATCAAGGAGCTCAAGCGTGAGGTCGCGGAGCTGCGGCGCGCGAACGAGATTCTGCGTGCCGCGTCGCTGTTTTTTGCGAACGAGCTCGACGAGAGCCGACCGAAGTGACCCGGTTCATCGACACCTACCGGGATCGTTTCGGGGTCGAGCCGATCTGCCAGGCCCTTCGGGTCTCGGCTTCGGCCTACTACCACCGCAGGACCGGCGAGCGCTCCGAGCGGGCGATCGAGGACGAGCGGCTGCTCAGTGTGATCCTCAAGACGCATGAGGAGAACTTCCACGCCTACGGCTACCGCAAGATGTGGAAGACGCTGCGGCGTGCCGGGGAGACGGCGCCGCGCTGCCAGGTGCAGCGGCTGATGCGCTGCCACGGGATCGTGGGCGCAAAGCGGCGCGGCAAGCCGTGGCGCACCACGACGCAGGACCCGAACGCTGAGCGGCGTCCCGACCTCGTCAACCGCAACTTCACCGCGCAGGCCCCGGACCGGCTGTGGATCGGCGACTTCACCTACCTGCGGTGCTGGGAGGGCCGTTTGTTCTTCAGCTTCGTGATCGACGTGTTCTCCCGCCGGATCGTCGGGTGGCAGCTCGCGTCCCACATGCGCACCGACCTCGTGCTCGACGCTTTGCGGATGGCGCTCGGGACCCGGCAGCCCGGTGCTGACTTCACGCTGATCACGCACTCGGATGCCGGTTCTCAATACACCTCCCATGACTACACGCAGGTGATCGACGACCATCGCGTGCTGGCCTCGGTCGGGTCGGTCGGCGACGCCTACGACAACGCGATGGCCGAGAGCTTCGTCGACACGTTCAAGACCGAACTGATCAAAGACCGCGTCTGGCAGACCCGCTCCCAGCTCGAGCTAGCGATCCTCGAATACGTCGACTGGTTCAACAACCGCCGGCTACACGAGTCACTCGGTGACATCCCGCCCGTCGAGTTCGAGCAGCTCCACGCCGCTCGAAGCGACGCGTTTGCCGGCGACCAATCGGTCGTCGGACTCCGCCCGAACGGCTCACAGCCGCTTACAACGCGCCGCTTCGCGACCAGCAGGGCTGAAAATCACCTGGAAGAACCGGGTGCCGCTATGACCGCGCCACAGCTGGTGGTCGACGACAGCTCCCAGCTGGTCTCTACAGCCCTAGGATCAGACCACCACCAACCAACAGAAACCAACTAAAACAGTCTCCGTCGAAACCGGTCCGGCTCGGAGAGCTGGTGGGAGGTGTGTTGTTTAGGGGTAAGGCTGCCGCGGGGTCATCGTCCCGGGCGATCGCGGGCGGCAGCGGTTGTGGTCCTGGTGGAAGTCCTCGACCATGAACTTCGCCTCGGCCAGGCACGGGAACACCTCGACGAAAGGGTCCCCAGGGGAGTGGGAGGCTCAACATGGTTGTCCATCCCCGGGCGGCAGGCCCGGGCATGGCTCGCCGTCTGTTTGACGGCATCCCGACGAACGTGACGTCGAGGCGACGTGCGGTGGCGCTTAGGGCGACAGACGCGGGGTGATCTGTCGCGAAGGTGCAGACCCCCGGCCACCGCCTGGGTCGGTTCGGTCGTGTAGAGCGGCCACTGGACGAATGCTGTCGAGCAGGTTGGCCAGTGCACGGTCGGCGAACTCGGGGGTGATGGGCAGACCGGTGAGCAGCAGACGGTGGTAAACCGCTCCCCAGAGCTGATCGACGAGCACCTCCGGGTCGGCGGTCGCGCGGATCTGGCCGCGTGCCTGGGCTCGCTCGATGGCCTCGACCGCAAGCCGCCGACGCGGGGCGGTATAGCGCTCGCGCATCTCGGCGGCCAGTTCGGGGTCGTGCTGGGCCTCGGCTACGAGCCCGGCGAGCACGCGTCCGGTCGGACCGCCCACCAACGCGACATGTGAATGCAGCTGCGCCCGCAGGTCGGCGGCGATGTCGCCGGTGTCCGGGAAGCGCAGTTCGTCCTCGGTGGCGTGGAAGTAACTGTCGAAGGCCAGCGCACCCTTGGTCGGCCACCACTTGTAGATCGTCGTCTTGCTGACCCCGGACTCGATCGCGACGCCCTCGATCGTGAAGCCGCCCATGCCGGTCTGCAGGAGGAGACGCTCGGCCGTCTGGAGCACGTCGGAGCGCACCTCGGCGGCTGGGCGCCGCCCGCGCCCGCGTCGGCGCGTTGGGGGCTGACCCCCGGTGGGGTTGACAGCCGCGGGCTGCGCCGGAGTCGGCGGTGCGGGTCTCGGGGCGCTTCCCCCTGTTGCGTTGTTCATCAGAACATCCTCGCACATATGGACGTTCAGTCCATATGTTGATATAAATGGACGCACCGTTCATATCAACTCCGCCCCCAGGGGCGGGACAGGAGGTAGCGCTCGATGAGCCTGCAGCAGAGACGTGAGGTGGAGAGGCTGATGCGGGAGGCGCCGCTTGACTTCGGTGGCGACCTGGAGGTGCAGCGTGGGGTGCTCGCGGCGATCATGACCTCGCACCCGCTGCCCGAGGACGTCACCACTCGCGCCACGACGCTCGGTGGCGTGCCGGTCGTCGAGATCGCGGTCGAGGGAATCGGCGCGGACACAGTGATCCTCTACTTGCACGGCGGCGCTTACACGATGGGCTCGGCCGCGGCGGCTGCCGGACTGGCGTCCGAGTTGGGACGCCGGGCTCACGCGAGAGTCGTCTCGGTCGAGTACCGCCTGGCGCCCGAGCATCCATACCCGGCGGCGCTGGAGGATGCGCTCGCAGCCTTCCGTGGCCTGCTGGAGTCGGGCGTCGCGCCAGAGGACATCGTCGTCGCCGGCGAGTCGGCCGGCGGCGGGTTGGCGGTCGCGCTGGTCTCGACACTGTTCGAACACGGACTTCCGCAGCCGTCCTGCACGGTCGTGCTCTCACCCTGGGCCGACCTCAGCCTCTCAGGAGAGAGCGTCGCGCTGAACGCCGCGGCCGACCCCTCGGTCGACGCTGAGGGCCTGCGGCGTCGAGCGGCTGACTATGTGGGTCCCGTCGATGCCCGCGATCCCAGGATCAGCCCGGTATTCGCGGACCTCGCAGGGATGGCGCCGCTGCTCATCCAGGTCGGCGGCAACGAGATCCTGCTCGACGACGCGACCCGGCTGGCCACCCGCGCCGCGCATGCCGGCGTCGAGGTGACGCTCGAGGTGACCCCGGACGTCCCGCACGTCTTTCAGGCCTTTGCGGAGATCCTCGAGGAAGGCGACCGCGCGCTGGGTGGCGCCGGGCGCTTTATCACCGACCACGTGCGCGGCGGCGTGGCCGCGCGCGTCTACTGAGAGAGGAAGTGTCAATGCCCAGTGAAGATCCTGGCCGCGTGGCTCTGGTCACTGGCGGCTCACGTGGGATCGGCCGCGCGATCGCGCTGCGGCTCGCCACCGATGGTCATGCCGTCGCGGTCGGCTACGCCAGCAACGCCGGGCAGGCCGACGACGTTGTTAAGGCCGTCGCAGCGAACGGAGGCCGCGCGCTCGCGCTGCAGCTCGACGTCGGCGATGCCGCGGCCGTCTCGGCGGCCTTCGACCGGGCCGAAGCCGAGCTCGGCGGAATCGACGTCGTCGTCAACGCCGCGGGCATCATGCCGCTCAGCCCGGTTGCCGAGCTCGAGCTGGACGCGCTCGACCGCATCTACCGGACCAACATCCGGGGTACGTTCATCGTCAGCCAGCAGGCGGCGCGACGCGTACGGTCGGGCGGGGCGATCATCAACCTCTCGAGCAGCGTCACCCGCCTCGCGATTCCGGGCTACGGAGCCTACGCGGCGAGCAAGGCCGCGGTCGAGGGGCTGACGTTGATCCTCGCCCGCGAGCTGCGTGGCCGTGATGTCACCGTCAATGCGATCGCGCCCGGCCCCACCGCCACGGATCTGTTCTTCGACGGTAAGGACCGGGACGCCATCGAGCGAGCGGCCAAGTTCGCGCCGCTCGAGCGACTCGGCACCCCGGCAGACATCGCCGAGCTCGCCGCCTTCCTCGCCGGAGCCGGGCACTGGCTGAACGGCCAGGTGATCCACGCCAACGGGGGCGCCGCCTGACCACCGCGCCGCGCGTTGACGAACGCCCGCGCCCGCTCCACCACCACAGAACAGGAGACCAACGAAATGTCAGTCGTACTAGTGACCGGCGCCAGCACCGGCATCGGCAACCTCACCGCCACCACGCTCGCCGCGGCTGGCCACACGGTGTACGCCAGCATGCGTGACCCAGAGGGGCGCAACAACCACCGTGCGCAGAGCATGCGCACGCGGGCCAGCGCTGCCGGCACGGACCTGCGGATCGTCGAGCTGGACGTCCAGTCACAGGAATCCGCCGACACGGCCGTCGCCACCGTCCTAGACGAGGCGGGCGAGCTCGACGTCGTCGTACACAACGCCGGGCACCTCTACGTCGGGTACGTGGAAGCGTTCACGGCCGAGGAGATCGCGCACCTGTTCGACGTGAACGTGCTGGGGGCCCAGCGCGTCAACCGCGCCGCGCTCCCGCACATGCGCGAACACCGGGCCGGGACGCTCATCTACATCGGGAGCACGACCACGGTGAGCGTCCCGCCGTTCCTCGGCCCCTACGTCGCCTCCAAGTTCGCCTTCGACGCGCTCGCGATGGAGACCGCATACGAGGTGAGCCAGTTCGGGATCGAGACCACGATCGTGATGCCCGGGGCGTTCACCAGCGGCACCGACCACTTCCCCAACGCCAGCCACGCCGCCGACCAGCGAGTGAGCGCCGCCTACGCCGAACTCGACAAGCTCGTCGCCCGCAACGAGCAGGCGACCGCAGCATTGTTCGATCCAAGCGTCGACGCCGACCCGGTCGCGGTCGCGCACGAGATCGCCAGGATCCTTGCGCTCCCGATCGGCCAGAAACCAGCCCGCTCCGTGGTCGACTTCACCCAATCGGATGTCGAGGAGGTCATCGCTGTCACCGAGCGCTCCCGCCAGGACTTCGTGCGACGCCTGGGCTTCAGCGAACTCCTGGAGCTGAGGCCCATGACCCGCAAACACGGTTGAGGGCGCCCGTCGCAAACGGAGATCGATTCGCGCGCAACGACGGGGCATACCACCTGGCCGGCTCCCCCGAAGTCGGTCCATCCGCTGTGAGAGCTCCAACGGCCCTGGAGAATGGGTCGAAGGAGCGAGTAGATGCGCGACGCAGGCACACGCCGGAGCAGGTCGTTCGCAAGCTGAGGGAGGCCGGCAGGCGGCTGGCGAGGGGTACGAGTTGCCGGACGTGATCAAACACCTCGAGGTGTCCGTGCAGACGTTCTATCGGTGGCATAACCAGTTCGGCGGGATGAAGGCCGACGACGCCAAACGGCTGAAGGAGCTCGAGGCGGAGAACCAGCGGTTGAAGCGGATCGTCGCCGACCAGGCGTTGAATATCGCGGCGCTCAACGAGGTGTCGAGGGGAAACTGGTGAGCCCGTCGCGCCGACGCCGGCGGTCCTGATGCTGCAGGACCGTTTCGGGATCTCGGAGCGGCGGGCGTGCCGGTATGTCGGGCAGTCCAGGTCGACGCAGCGACGCGAGCCGGTCGTCGCACAGGACGACGCAGCGCTCAGAGCGGAGCTGCGGGCGTTCTCGCGCCGGCGGCCGCAGTGGGGATACCGTCCGGCGGACCGGCATCTGCTCGATCAGGGCTGGAGCATCAACCGCAAGCGGGTGCAGCGGTTGTGGCGCGAGGAAGGGCTCAGGGTGCCGGCCAAGCGCCGCAAACGGCTGGGCGCGGCGATTCCACAGTTCCCGGGGAGCGGCTCCGGACCGAGCGGCCCGATAAGTGCGCTGGCGTCAAGCCAACGGCGCACGAGCGCGATGGCTGCATCCGCCAGAGCAGGATCTACAGGGACAAAGGTTCTGCTGCGACAGCCAGTAGTTCAGTATGGGATCGATGGGTGACGAGGCAAGGAAACCTATGGACACAGGCCGCGAAGCTTGTGCGCGTCTGCCAGGCGCTGCTCGTTGATCGCGACCGCCCCCGTGATGCGGTTTCGTGCCGGGCCAGAGGCAACCTCGTCGTCGATACGCTGGGCATAAAGCTCACGAAGCAGTGAGGTGACGGGGCCGGGACAGGTCGGCAGAGCACGTCCGTCGATCCTGCTGACCGGCGAGATGCCACCGAACGTGCCGGTGACGAACGACTCGTCGGCTCCGTAGACGTCGGCTAGGCCGAAATCGCCGATTGCCAGGGGAATGCCCTGGGCACGGCAGATATCGAGCACGTTGCCGCGGGTGATGCCCTTGAAGCATGACTGCCCGGTCGAGGTGTGGACAGTCCCGTTCGCGACAAAGAAGAAGTTGGTCGAGTTGCAGCTGGCAACGTAACCATTCGCATCAAGCATCAGGGCTTCATCAGCGTCCGCGTCAATCGCCTGAATAAGGGCCGTGATCAGGTTGAGGCGACTGTGCGAATTGAGTCGCATGTCGAACATGTCGTTGCGCGAGCAGCGAATGGTTGAAGTGAAGAGAGTCAATCCGTGCTCGGCCAGTTCCGGACGTGCCTGCTTCCACTCTGGGACAACCACAACCGTGCTCTTACCCAGACATAGCCTCGGATCCTGTGTGGGGCTCCGCTTCTTTCCGCGAGTCACCATCAGCCGGATATGAACGCCGTCGACCATGTCGTTGGCGACGAGGGTCGATTTCACGACCTCAAGCAGCTCATCTTTCGACATCCCGATGTCCAACTTGATGGCGCCCGTTCCCCAGAAGAGTCGATCAAGGTGCGCATCCGCGAACACGAGCGTACCCCGATGCAGACGGAAGCTGTCCCAGATGCCATCGCCAAGGCTGAAGCCGGCGTCGAACACAGAAACGACGGCCTCTGCCCGGGGGACAAGCTGCCCGTTCACATAGACCAGCGCCTCAGCGTTTCGCGGATCCTCTTCAAAGTCTTGGCTTGATGCCATCTGTCTCTCCAGTTCTGGTCTGCGGGTCAGTGATGGGTCCTTCGAGCGCTACGGGAGCTCGTTTTTGACGATCCGTCCGTCGCTCACGATCAGGGGAATGTGGGCGCCCTGATCTTGGAGGAGGCTCAGATCCTCCAACGGGTTGCCGTCGACGGCCAGCAGGTCGGCGAACGCGCCACGCACGATCTCCCCGACCTTGCCCTGGAGACCAACGACCTCCGCCCCGACGACCGTGGCACTGCGCAGGGTCTCTGCCGGTGTCTCGACCTCTGCTCGGAGGATGAATTCGTACGCCTGCTGCTCGTGGGGAGTCTTGTAGAGGTCGGTGCCGTACGCAACCGTCACACCATGGCGTCGCGCGATCTCGATCGCCTTCCCAGTGGCTTCGTACGGAATCTTGGCCTTCTCGATGTGATAGCTCGGCAGGCCCAGCTCCTCGCCCTTCGTCGCAACCCAGTAGTACGGCGAGAGGGTCGGAACGAGAATCGCTCCAGCTTCCGCCATCTTCTTCGCCGCACGATCCGAGATGAGGCTGCCATGCTCGATCGTCCGCACACCGCAATCGACGGCGCGATAAACGGCCTCGTCTGTGTATGCGTGCGCGGCGACGTACTTGCCGGCGCTCGCCGCCGTCTCGGTGGCCGCCCGAATTTCCGCCTCCGTGAATTGGACGCCCTCGAGCGGGTCCGATGGCGAGGAGATCCCTCCGGAGACCATCAGCTTGATGTGGTCGACGCCACGCCGGAGGTTCTCGCGCACGGCCTTGCGAACCGCGTCTGCGCCGTCGACGATGACGGAGCCGACGCGCTGCTGATCCTGGTTCTCCGCCGGCCCACGGGAGTCGCCGTGACCGCCCGTCTGCGTCAGCGCATCACCGGAGACGAAGAGTCGCGGACCCAGGAAGATGCCGCGTTCGACGGCGACCCGAAAGCCCGCATCCGCGCCCGCTACGTCACGCGCGGTCGTGAAGCCTCGCAGCAGCATCTCACGCAGTTCGACCGACGCCAGCGCGGCTCCGAGCGACGGCAGGATCGGTGGGCCCATCGCGGCAACATTGATATGAACATGGCAGTCGACGAGACCCGGGAGCACGATTCGTCCTCCCAAGTCCAACACGGTTGCGCCATCCGCGCTGATGCGCTCATCGGAGACGGCCACGATCTCACGTCCATCAATCAGGATCTCCCGATCGGGCAGCAGTTGACCGGCACGGACATCGATCAGATCGAGATGGCGGAGCAGCAGGCGGCTCATCGGGCCACCTCGGGGATTGAGCTCGTCGCGCCCATCCCATCCTGGGCCATGCCGAGCGCCCGCTGCAGGAATTCGAGCTGGTGCTTGAAGATGTAACCCGAGAGCGGACCCCGGATCGCGTGATGGTCATGACCCGCGAGCAGCAGTACCTCGTGCGTGCGGCCGGCATCCATCAGCGCCGCGGACAGCCCGAGCGTGTGGGCGGGGAAGACATTGTCGTCGGAGAGGCCGTGGATCAGCAACAGCGGCCGCCGGAACTCGTGCGCGGAGCGCGCGAGCGCGTGCCGCTCGTAGCGAGCCGGGTATTCATCGGGGTGGCCCAGCTGGCGTTCCTTCCAGTAGCTGTGGTAGAGCAGGTGGTTGAACACAGCGGCTCCGGAGATCCCCGCGTGAAAGACGTCAGGCCTGCGCAGTACGCAGGCCGCCGACAGAAAGCCGCCCCAGGACCAACCACGGATGGCAACCCGGTTGAGGTCAAGCAGCCCAGGGTGCCGTTCGGCCACGTCGTGCAACGCGTCGACCTGGTCGGCGATCGGCAACGTCTCGATGTCGCCGCGTATCGCCCGCTCCCATGCCGGACCGCGACCCGGGGTGCCGTGCCCATCGGCGACGATCACGGCGAAGCCCTGCTCCGCGAACCATTGCGAGACGAGCACGGAGGCCGTTCTGGCGTTGAGCACCTTCCGTAGGGCAAGGCCACCGTACGGATCAAGCAGCACCGGTAGCGGACCGTCGTCCGGCTCATGGTCCACCGGGAGCAGCAGAGCCGTCCGAACGCGGTCAGAGCCGGTCGAGAGCAACTCGACTCGGAGCCGGAGCCCCGGCGGCTGAGGGGCGGTCGCGATCCCAGCGATCGTCTCCCCACCACGCCGTATCGTGAACACCGGCCGTTCGAGCTCCAACGCATCGCGAGCGATCACCGCCGTCGTAGCGGTGCCGGCTCCAGCGTGCACGCCGGCTTCCTCAGACAGACGGTGCAGTCCCGCATCGGGCGAGTAGGCCCACACATGCGTCTCGGTCGAGTCCGCCGTCGCCGCGAACAGCAGCCGATCGGCGTCCAAGCCGTAGACGTCAATCAGCTGCAGTCCCACGGGCGTCACCGGCTCGTCACCGACGAACAACATGTGCGTGTCGTCCTGCATCCGCGTATGTGCGAGCTCCCCCGTGGACAGAAGCACGGGCAGTCCCGGGAACGTCGTCACCCAGCTTGGATCGTGTCCACGATGCCTGAGCGCCGTCTCGCCAGATCTCGGGTCGACCTCGTAGATCTCGAGCTCGTCCTGATTCCGGCTCTGCACGGTCACGAGCAGCCCGCCTGTGCTCCAGCAGCAGTCGACGAGGTACTCGAACCGTGCGCGGTCCCACTCGATCGGGATCGTCGCGTGCCCCTCACCGAGTATCGACAGGGTCACCTCCGCGTTCGCGCGACCCGCCATCGCGCGAACGATGACGTCGGGCGCGCTCGCCGGGGTCGCCGGATTCGAGACGTGCCAGTGCCCGACCGAGCGGCTGTCGACACGCGCGACGACGAGCTGTGAGCCGTCGGGTGACCACCAGTATCCGCGCGTGCGGCGCATCTCACCGGCAACGTACTCCGGCAGGCCATAGGTCACGTCCGGGTCATCGTCGGCCGCGATCGTGCTGCGCGCGCCATCGGCGACGTCGATGGCGCAGAGGTCTCCGTCCTGGACAAAGACCACCCGTCCCCCGGAGGGATCAAGTCGCGGGTCATCGAAGCGACCTGCCGCGAGCAGGCGCGGCACCGCACCGGGCTCAAGCCCGCTGATCCACAGGCCGTCAGCGGCAACGAGGCAGGCCCAGCGTGACGCCGCATCCGCCGTGTAGCCGACGATCCCGCAATCGGACTGGCGGGCGGCCTGGGGGCCCTCCCCGTCGCTCCCGGGCTCAGGCTCGTCTGAGGTCGCGGCCGCGTCCAACTCGCGCGTGTCGAGCGTACGGGGATCGAGGAGCATTTGCTCCTCGCCGCTCGTGAGGTCCAACATCCACAGACACGTCAGAGGGTCGTCGATCGCGAGCGACCGCAGGAAGAAGACCGCGCGGCCGTCAGGAGACACGGTGAACGTGTGGGGTATCCCAAGGCTGAAGCAGCGGGTGTCGGCATGCTGCTGGAGGAACTCGTCATGACGGATCATCCTTCCCCTTTCGGTCTGCTAGAGCCGGCGGAAACCGGACTGAGCGGTGAGCGAGTAGCCGACGCAATCGCCTCGGCATCGGCTCTGAGCGGGTGATGGCACGCCGCCGTGCGCATCGCGTAGCGCATCAACGGCGGCTCTTCGGTCCGGCAGATCTCGGTCGCGCGCGGGCAGCGCGTATGGAACCGGCAGCCGGCCGGTGGGTTGATCGGGCTGGGAGGGTCGCCGTCGAGGAGTGCGCGACGCTTCTTCGGGCCGCGCCTCGCCTCCGGCATCGGAATCGCCTCCATCAGCGCACGCGTATATGGATGAAACGGCGCCGCGAACAGCTCGTCCGTCGGTGCCAGCTCGACGAGCTTGCCTAGGTACATCACGGCGATGCGATCGCTGACGTGCCGGACGACAGCGAGGTCGTGCGCGACGAACAGATAGGAGAAGTCAAACTCATCCTGAAGGTCCTCCAAGAGGTTCACGAGCTGCGCCTGGATCGAGACGTCCAGTGCAGACACCGGCTCGTCGAGGATGATCAGGCTTGGTCGGACCGCGAGGGCACGCGCCACGCCGACACGCTGCCGCTGACCTCCCGAGAGCTCGCTCGGGTAACGGTCGGCGATCGTTGCGGCAAGTCCGACCAACGCCAGCAGTTCCTCAACGCGCCCCCGTGCGCCCGCACCGTGATCGGGTCCCGCAGCGATTCCAGCCAGGAGGATCTGGCGAACGCGCTGGCGAGGATTGAGCGAATCCTGCGGGTCCTGGAAGACCATCTGCAAATGCCGCCGCACCGGTCGCAAGCGACGCTGCGACTCGTGAGTGATGTCGGCATCGCGGAAGCGGATCGTTCCGGCCGACGGCTCCAGCAGGCGGACGAGGCAGCGGGCGAGCGTACTCTTTCCGCAGCCGGACTCCCCGACGATGCCGAGGGTTTCACCCGCGGAAAGAGAGAAAGAAATATCGTCGACGGCTTTAACCGTCTCCCGCTCTCCCCACAGAGATCCTTGCGAGCGCACCGGGAAGTGCTTCACGAGGTGCTCAACGACGAGCAGGTCGTTGACCTGAGGCGCAGGAAGCGTCATCCCACGTCCCGCCCGGCCGATTCCGGCCCGGACACCAGCCCAAACTCGCCGTTCACCAGCCGCCTGGAGCGCTTCTCGGCGAGCGTGAGCCAGCAGCTTTCAAAGTGCCCCGCGCTGCGCTGGACGAGCCGGCTCGGCGGCGCCTGATCGCAGCGCTCGAAGCGGTGCGGGCAGCGTCTAGCGAAGACGCAACCCTCCCGCGAGGGCTCCACTGATTGAGACTGGCCCGGAATCGCCGGCAGGCGTCGGGTTCGCGGGCGATCGACCTTCGGGATCGAACCGAGCAGTCCCCACGTGTAGGGGTGCATGGGATTCTCGAAGATCTCGGAAACGTCGCCCGTCTCGACGATCTCCCCCCCGTACATCACGGCAACACGATCGGCCACCTCGCCGACGACGCCGAGGTCGTGCGTGACGAGCAGCACGGCCAGGCCCAGCTCGCGCCGGAGCTCGTCGATCTCTTCGAGGATCTGCATCTGAACGGTGACGTCCAGGCCCGTCGTCGGCTCGTCAGCGATCAGCAGGCGCGGCGAGCACGAGAGGGCCATCGCGATCATGGCGCGCTGGCGCATCCCACCGGAGAGCTCGTGAGGGAAGCTGCGCGCGCGTCGCCGCGGTTCAGGGATGCCAACCCGTGCCAGCAGCTCAACGGCACGCTTCTGGGCCTCAGCACGCGAGATCCGCTCGTGCGCGCGAATCTGCTCGACGATTTGATTGCCGATGCGCTGGACCGGATTGAGTGCGGACAGCGGGTCCTGAAAGACGACCGCCACCTCCGCGCCACGAATGCGGCGGAATACCGACTCGGCAGCGTCGACGAGCTCGAGCTCGCGAAAGCGCACCGAGCCCTCGATACGTGCCGACCGCGCCCGGGTGAGCCCAACGATCGTCATGGCGCTCGCGGTCTTACCTGACCCGGATTCGCCGACGACAGCGAGCATCTCGCCCTCCTCGATGGAGAATGACACGCCGCCCACGGCATGGACGTCCCCGCCCTCAGAGGCGAACGTCACGCGTAGATCCCGAACTTCGAGCAGCGGTGCCATCAGCCGTCCAACCTCACCCGCGGATCGAGAGCCGCGTAGAGGACATCGACGACTGCGGAGAGGAGGACGACCGCGAAGGCACCGTAGAGGGTGACCACGAGGATCGACGGCACGTCCAGCCCGGCGACCGACTCGGCGGCGTACTGCCCGACACCGTGCAGGTTGAAGACCGTCTCGATCAAGATCGCCCCGCCGCCCAGCAGACCCGCAAAGTCGAGCCCCCAGATCGAGACGAGCGGAATCAGCGACGTGCGCAGGACGTGGCGAACCAGTACCCGCGAGCGCGACAGACCCTTCGCACGGGCGGTGCGGACAAAGTCCTCGTTGACGTTGTCCAGCAGGCTTGCGCGCAGGACCCTCGACGACAGGCAGCTGATCGGGATCGCAAGGGAGAGCCACGGTAGAAGCAGGTGGGTGAACCACGCCGCTGGGTCGGTGCCAAAGTGAACGTAGCCCCCGCTCGGCAGCACCTGGGCTCTGTAGGCGAGGAGATACAGGGCGATCGCGCCGATCACGTAAGACGGAGTCGAGAGACCCGTGAGCGTAAGGAACATCAGGATGCGGTCCGTGACCCTGCCGGATGTCACGGCGCCGAGCATGCCGAGGCACAGACTGAAGGCGATCGTGAGAACGATCGCGCCGAGCGCCAACGACAATGTCACCGGGAGACCACGCTCGATCTGCGACACCACGTTCACCTGATCGGTGTAGGAGATGACATTGCCGGTGAAAACCTTCTGCATCATCGAGATGTACTGATGCCAAATCGACCGGTTGAACCCCCACGTCCGGCGGATCGCGGCGATCGTCTCCGGGGTCGCGTTTTGGCCTGCCATGCGGATCGCTGGGTCGCCGCTCGGGATCACCTCAAAGATCATGAACGTGAGTACCGAGACGGCAGCGAGCACAACCGCGCTCGAGAACGTTCGCCGCACGATGAAACTCAACATCAGCGTGGCCTGATCCGTCCGTGTGGGTCAAGCGCCCGGCGCACTCCCTCGCCAAACCCGTTGACCCCGATGACCGCAGCGACGAGCATCAAACCCGGCGCCAGGACCCCGGTCGGCGCCACGCTGATCAGGCTGATTCCTTGCCCGATCATGTTCCCCCACGACGGGTTGGGCGGTAGCACGCCAACCCCGAGGAACGAGAGCCCCGCCTCGAGCAGAATCGAGTTGGCGACCATCAGGGGCGCGAAGACCGCGAGGCTCGTGGCCACATTCGGGACGACTTCCCGGATCATGATCCGCCGCGGACTCATGCCAAGGACGCGCGTGGCATCGATGAACTCGCGTTTGCGGATCACCAGTACCTGCCCACGTACCGGTTTGGCGACGTAGGGGATGTGGACGATGCCGATGATGATCGCCGGAAGCAGCAACGACCCGGCGCGGATCGTGATCGGCCCGATCGTAATTCCACTGACCGCCAGCACCGTGCCGATCGCGATCGCGAGCAGGATCACCGGGTACGCCCACATCAAGTCCAGAATGCGCACGATCACCGCATCCAGCCATCCGCGATAGAACCCGGCGGCCACACCGAGGATGGTCGCGAGGGTGAGCGTGATCGCTGCGGCAATGAAGCCGACCGCCAGCGAGGCGCGTCCGCCGTACAGGAGTCGCACGAGGATGTCCCGGCCATTGGAGTCGGCCCCAAGGAAGAAGCGCGGACCCCACGTCGGCCCTATCGGCACACCGACCAGCGACACCACGTAGCGTCGGTGGACACCCGAACCGATCGTGGCGGTGATGTGCTCGTCGTTGGGCCCCGTGTGCGCGACGTACTGGGCGACAAGAGGCGCGGACAAGGACAACACCGCCACGATCAGGAAGATCAGACCGCAGGACAGCGCGAGTCGATCTTTGAGAATCCGCTTCAGCACAGACGCCGTCGCGCGCGGCTCAGAGCGTTCTCCCTCTCTGTTCGACGCGCATCACCGACGAACCAACTGCCAGGAGGACCAGTCGCTCAGGTATTTCTGGTTGAAAATGGTCTCCTTGACGTCGATCCGGTTGGAGAAGAGCTCCGGATCCTTCGGATACCCCATGACCAGCCAGTAAGCCTGCTTGGCGACGTACTCGTCAAGCTTCTGCCACTGCGCTATGACCGACGGCGTCAGTGACTGCCCGCCGAGCCGCATCAGTGTCGCCTGCACCTTCGGGTCGTCGAGCTGGTCGCGGTTCGGGCTGAACGTCGGCGTGATGCTCCGGGCGTCCAGTAGGTGGTAGAAGGTCGTCGGGTCGGGGTAGTCCGCGTAGTAGGCGGCGAGTCCAGTCTGGATGTTTAGCGTCGGATTCGCCGTCGTCGGGTAATAGATGGCCGGGCTGATCGTCTTCAAGGTCGCCTTGAAGCCGATCCCGTCGAGCACGCTGACGTAGTACGCCCCCATCGCGTCGTACGGGCTGGCGGCCTGCGTCCAAACCGTGACCGGCGATCCGGTCAAATGCGCCGCCTGAATCAACGCCCGCGCCTTGGCAACTTGGGGCGCGGCCGAGACCTTTCCATACGGGCAGGGCTGCGTGGACCGGCCGGGGAACTCCTCCGGGAGCACGAAGCAACCCGGCCGCAGGAACCCCGCCTCGATGCGGGTGATGGCGCCGCGATCGAACGCCTCGGTCACCGCGACACGCGCGCTCTTGTGGTTGAACGGCGCGATCTTCGTGTTGAAGAAGATGTACTGAACCCCCTCGGTCGGCACGGACCGGTAGCGACCGCTGGCCTGCGTCTGGAGCGTTGAGATGAGCGACGGCGAGATTGCAAAGTTCGGATCCAACACGTCGATCCTGTTGTTCAACACGTCCTGCTCAGCGGTCAGCGGGTTCGTGTCGACGCTGGCCTGGATCTCGTTGAGATGACCAACCGGGATGCCCGGAAGATCGAACCGCGCGAACCGAGGATTCTTGACCAGCGTGAACGACTGATTTGGAACGACGTTCTTGATGACATAGGCGCCGACGCCGGCAGGGAGCTTGGTTGACTCGGCAGTCATCGGAGTCGTGCTCGGCACGAGCCCGAGTCCGGTGAACGTGAGGATGTCTGCAAAGGCGCTGTCCGCCTGGATCAGCCGGATGGTAATCCTGCCGGTGGCATTGTTCGTGGTGATGCCGCTGACACTCGATGCCTTGCCTGACTGGTAAGCCAGTGCTCCCTTGATGTCCGAGATCAGGAACGAGTCGCCGCCCCAGTTGAGCTTGAGCGCACGCTCGACCGTGAACGCGAAGTCAGAGGCCTTGACGGCTTGGCCGTTCGAGAACCGCAGACCCTTGCGCAGCTTGAGCGTGTAGGTCTTGCCTCGGTTGGTGACCTTCGGCAGTCCGATCGCCAAACCGGGGATCACCTGGGTACCGGCGACGCCGTTGGCATGGGCAACCGTGAGCAACGGCGTGTAGACGTTCCACTCCGCCTCGCCATTAATCGTTGAGAAGCCCACCTGCGGGTCGAGTGACTCGAAGCTTGGAAGCACGACGGTGGCGGTGCCACCTTGCATGTCGTGGGCAGCCTTGCCTTTGGCATCCGCCACTCCGAGCGGCAGAAGCGCGACCGCCATACACAGGGACCACATCGTTAAGGGAATCCACCTACGGCGCAACATGATCACTTGCGGCTCCTTTCGCCGACAGCGCACCCGCCGGGCGGGTCGGTCGTGTCGACGGTTCACGATAGAATCCGATAAGATCAAGCGTGGATCTTATATGACGGCTACGCTATATCATGGCCTCGGGCCGAGTCAAGTGATTTGTGGTGAATAGACCGGTAGAGGCACCGGACCATCGCACCAAGGTGCGCTTGGTCTACAGCGAGTTGAAGCGCCGCATCATCGCGGGCGAATACCCGCCGGGTGGGCGGATCGTCGCCGACCAGGCCGCCGATTCATTCGGCGTGAGCGCCGTGCCGGTGCGTGAGGCGTTGCTGCGACTCGCCGGCGAGGGTTGGGTGAAGATCATCCCTCATGTCGGCGCAACGGTTCCCGCCTTCGAACCCAGCGAGATCCTCGAGACGGCGCTGATCCGAGGCGCGATCGAGTCGACCGCGACGCGCCTTGCAACGCCTCATCTCACCAACCAGGATCTGGAGAAGCTCGAGGGCTGCCTGATTGCGATGGACGAGGCCAGCGAGGCCGGATCCGACCTATACCCAAAGCTGAACATGGAATTCCACCTCGCCATCGTGGCGGCGTGTCCCTATCCGAGGATGCGGGATCTGATCACGCAGATCGCCGAAAAGACGATGCAGCTCCGCACCGTGAACGTTATCCCCCACTACCTGCCGGAATCGCAACGGGAGCATCGGGAGATCCTTGACGCGCTCAGAGCACGCGACAGCGAACTCGCCGAGTTGCTCTGCCGGAGGCACATTGAGACGGCGGGCCAGCTCCTCTGGGAGCACGCCATGAGCGCTCGTGACCTCAGAACAGCGTCTGGTTCACCCCGGATCGTGGAGGATTGATCTATCGGGCTAGCGCCTCGAAGTGGACGGGGCTGAGTCGAAGGTTATGGCTGTGGCGGCGTACGTGGTTGTAGAACCCGTAGCACCACTCTTGGACGACGGCTTGGGCGTGCTCGAGCCCGCGGAACTCGGCGTCGCGGAGCACCGCCCATTCCAGTGAGGAGAAGAACGCCTCGGCGGCGGCGGTAGTCAAGACACGAGCCGACGCGTCCCACCGCTGGGTGATGTCGAGCGGCCGGCGGGCGTGTGGAGAGCCGGCCTTGGTGCTCGATCCCTGCCGGCGCTTGAGGTGCGTTCGGAGGAACGCGACCACATCCTCGAGCGTACCGACCAGCCGGCGTGCCGCGATCTCACCGCTACCCAGATCGACCACCGCCGCGTGCGTCTGCCGGGCGTGCACATCCAGACCGGACAGCGTCATAGCCTGTGCCGTGGTCGGCTCCCTTCGTATGTGACTGTGGGCCGCGGCGCGAGGACCAGTCGCGTCGCTACACCGCCCCCGACACATGCCGGGGGCCGGCCAGATCTACCACCCACCCCGGACGTCAACCATGACGCCTCACTCCATACGGTCTAGGTGCGCCAGAAACGAGACAAGCCCAGCGTTGCGTCTGCTGGGCTTCAGTCAGTCAGTGGGCCGTGCAGGAATCGAACCTGCAACCTTGGGATTAAGAGTCCGCTGGGCTAAGGTCAGTTGGCGCAAATACGGGCTGGGCAGAGCCGACAAAGTGCCGATTTGGCAGGGGAAAGAGGCACGTTTGGTACTCGGTGTGGTACTCGCGACCCGGTGGTACTCGCTTGGTACTCGCGGGTCCGCGAGAGATAGAATCGGTTCGCGTCGGCGCCGTCTTAGCGTGCGGGATCGAGGGAGTTCGTGTCGAGGAGCAACGAGAGCAAGCAGATCACCGTCGTTGTTGCTGACCGGTTCGGGGTCCCTTACTGGGAGGTGAAGTTTCGCCATCGGGGCAAGCAGGCCAAGCGTCGGATCGGACCAGCCTGGCTGGCTCCCAGCGGTTCCCCGGCGGCGAAGCCCAACGGCAAGACGTATCGGCAGGGGCTGTGGGTCCAGCGCCGAGGCCGTCCCGCAGACGGGGCTATCAGCTACGACGAGGCGGTCGCGACCGCCGCTGGTCTTGTCGAGGAGTATCTCCAACGCCAAGCGGCCGCGGACCAGGCCGTGACTGCCGCCGAAGTCGAACTGACTCAGCCGCGCACGTTCCGTGAGCTCGCGCAAGCGTGGCGCGCCTACCTCGACCGGAAGGGGACAAAGCCTTCGACGCTCTTGGGCTACGACGCGATGCTGGCCGAACCAGGCAGCGCGTTCAAGCGCGGAGAGGGAGCCAAACGCGGCTACATCATGGCGGCCTTGGGCGACATCCCTGCGATCGAGGTTTCCGTCGGCGATGTCGAAGAGCTCCTGGCAACCATCGCGAAGAACGGCGCGAGCGCGAGGACCGTCGAGAAGCATCGGATCATGGTCCGCAGCATCCTGAACTACGGGATCAGAGAAACAAGACGAGCGCGCGCCGGAAAGGGCGTCCGCGATGGCCACGACTACGGGCTGACCATCAATGCGGCGCAGGTAGCAGAAGGACCGCGGCAACGGTCAGCACGCGCGCTCGTCTACTTCCTCCCAGAGGAAATCGAAGCGATCGCCCGAGCGCTCGAGCACGGATACCATCGCCACGCCCGACCGCAACACCAGCCTGGATGCAGCAGCTCAACTACTGATGCCTGCGACTGCGAGCCGGTGTACAGGATCGGTCGCCTCACGTTCGACAGCTACTCCAGCGCCCAGACCTACCTCCGCGAGCATCGCGATGCGGGGCAGCTCCGCTCCGACGCTCAGGATGCCGCCGCAGTCCGCATCTCCGCCTACACCGGCCTGCGACTGGGGGAACTGTTAGCCCTGCGCTGGTCAGACATCGACTGGGCCGGATCCGCACTAACCGTCAGCCGAGCGATCAGCGCCGGACAGGAGACCGCCACCAAGTCAGGCAAGATCCGGCGCGTACCACTACCGGACCAGGCGCTCGCCGCCCTCAATGATCTCTCGAAGCGGGGCGACTTCACCGCGCCCGACGAGCTTGTCGTGTGCAACGTGGTCACTGGCAGGTTCCTCGACGGCTCGGCGCTGCGCCGTCGTTACAAGGACGCCCAGACCGCGGCCGGCGTCCATGAGATGCGCTGGCACGATCTGCGCCATACCTACGGCTCGCTTCTGGCTGCCAGCGGCGAGGAACTAGTGACCATCAAGGCCGCAATGGGGCACGCCAACATCACCACAACCGAGGTTTATCTCCACGCCAGACCCGCAACAGAACTGGCCGCCCGGTTCACCACGGCGTTCGCCGCCACTCGAGCAGTCGTCCTTCAGGACGCGCCATCAGGTGCGCCGGACCGCTGAACACCAGTAGCTGGAGTGCAGCAGTTCCCGCGAGCACGGCTCGATCGCTGCTCACCGGACGCCGGCGGACGCGAGCATGCATTGGATCTTGCGCGATCACAAGCAAGCCGCATCAGGTCCGGTCGTTCAGATTCTCCATCTCCAGAGAGACCCGGGATTCATGAAGAGAAAGCTCCACCGCCAGAGCCCAACCGCCAGCAACGACACCGTCCTCCCAGGAATCCCGGTGATCGATGCCCGGTCCGCCCGCCAACAAGACAATCCGCGCACGCATCGCGTCCTGCTGCGCGGCCGACCGGCTGTCCGCAACACCGCCCTCAGCTAGCGCGGTGCCAGTCGACGAAGCGCGTGCTGAACGAGACCGCCTCAGGCTTTGCTGGAGCTCGTCGGGTATGCGCCGAATGGCGCGCCAGCGCGCGAGGCGGTGATTGCGCTGCTGGCAGGAGGCGGGACATCCGCTGAGGGACCTGACGTCGGAAGCGCCAAGGGCGGCGATCACGGGAGTGACAGTAGGCGCGCCGGATTGTCGACAAGCATCACGTCGAGGTCCCGATCGTTCACGCCGCGCTGGCGGAGCATCTGGACGAAGTCAGTAAACAGATAGGCGTATCCGAGCTGCCCATGGGTGTCCGGGTTGAGATAGACCTCGGAGCCGGTCATGTCTTGGGCCAGCAGTATTCGATCCGTGAATCCGAGCGCAACGAGCTCAGCGATCCTGTCGGCCCGGGTGACATCAGCTCGGTAGTAGGCGTCCTTGGTGAACTCGCCCTCCGGCATCTCGTCTGGAAGTGGCGCCACTCGGAAGTCCCAAAACTGCTTACCGATAGTGTCGAAGGCGACGTTGACGCCGCAATCAAGAACCGAGCGCACGTACCCCAGTTCCGGGTGCGTGTCCATGTGGCCGATCACGACACGATCGAGAGAGACACCCTCCTCCTCTAGGATCGCGATCTGTTCAAGCGCCATTGTGCCGTGAGTGGTGTGCGTGATCAAGGCCGCGCCCGTAGCGCGATGGGCGCGGGCGCTCGCCCTCAGGCACCGTTCCTCGAACGGCGTGATAGCACCCAGGCTCGTCGCCTGCTCGCCGAGGATCCCGGCGCGGATACTCGTGCCGTCGATCCCCTGAGCGAGGTCAGCGGTGAACCGCTTCGTCATCTCGTCGATGTCGGCCTGAAGCGCCCACGACGGACTGAAGGCTTCGAGGTATGTGGCGGTTCCGGAGATCACGTGGATGTCAGTCCGCAGCGAGATGTCGGCCAGCAGCTTTATGTTCGCGCCGTGCGCGTCTCGGCCAACGACCCCGTATGGGCTTAGGTCGACTACCGTGCGCACGCCGAAGTCCCGTAACCGAACCAGCGAGCTGACTGCCAGTTCCACCTGCGCCCGGCCGACGTCGGTCGGTGCGGCCGCGCAGGAACAGCACCACCCGCCAGGAGTCAGCGAAAGCAGATGCTCGTGATGCAGGACGCGGCCCAGGTCAGCGACGTCCACGGGACCGAGCACCGTCTGGGCCGATGGCATCTCGTCATCCCACCTTCGTCAGGGCTGAGCCGTCACCACGGTGCAGGCCCATGACGCTTGGCTTCCCGCCCGCAACCCCGGCGATTCCGGTTGTCATCGCGCGGGTCACGAACGCCTGGGCCCGGAAGCCGAAGACCACTGTCGTGCCGACGGCAAGGTCCGGCGCATCAAGCTGTCCGTAGTAGTCGATGGTGCTTGGGTCCGGAAGTTCTGCGTCCACCAGGCGTCCGCTGCCGGGTTCCGAGGAGACGTACGCGCGCACCTGGTAAGGCGGAAACACCGGATCGATGTACAGGCCCCCACCGAGGCAGAAGGCACGCCCGGCGTACGTGTGAGACACCTCTGTCACGAAACACATAGCCGGGCGCTCCGGTAGGTCCTCGACCGCGTGCAACGGCGTGCTGCCGGTCAGGCCGTGCCCTGGCTCGACCTGAGTGACGCCCGCAGACGCAAGCGCCGGTAGGGTGACCGTTGAGGTCGTGCCCGGCCCGTTGATCTGGGTCTCTCGGCCAGCGTTGCGGAGCGTCGCCGCCGCCTCTTCCAGCGTACGTAGGTTTGGCGTCGGAGCCACGGTCCGCGTTTCAGGATCGAAACGGAGCGCGGGGAAGGTAGTGATCCCGGCGAAGTGGGCGCCCTCGATCGCGTCCAGACGGTCGGCGACATCGAGAACATCCTCGGCCTTGAACCCGCCTTCATGGCCTGGATAGAAGCTATCCTGCGCGCTGTGGATCCGCGCCAGAAGCGCCTGCTCGCGTCCATGTTCGCGGCATGCAGTGGCAGCCGCTCGAGCTTTCTCCTCGTTGAATACCGTCCAATAGGCGGGGGCCAATGCAGAGGCGGGGTGCGTTTCGTGCACCGGGACCTGTACGAGATGGCCGATGTGCCCGAGGCGCATGCCAGCCGCCGTGGTTGCGGTGGCGCAGGCGAAATCGACCGCGACGGCTTCGGGGATGCCACCATCGATCACGGCCGCGCAGACGTCCGGGTTGCGGCCGAACTGCTTGGTCATCGCGAACACCGACAGACCGAGACGCCGCCCTTCCGCGGCGATGGAAGCTGCGTTGGCTCGAACCGTCTCGAGGTCTATCGCAAACGTGCCGGCGGGCAACGCGCCAGCTTGGTGAAGCGCGACGACAGCATCGAGGAAGGCGGGATTGCGGCGTTGCAGCACGTCGAGGAACATCAGACGCCTTCGGTTGCCGGATGCAGCGGCAGAGCGCCCGTGATGAAGCCGACGAGGTCGGTTGTGCTGACGGCGGCGGTCTCAGCCCAGCCCAAGGTCTGTCCGCGGCGCATGACAAAGACACGGTCACACACGTGCATCACCTGGTCCATGTTGTGGCTGATGAAGATGACGCCGACGCCTTGATCACGCAAACGCTCAACGAGGCCGAGCACGTTCTCGGTCTGCTCCACTCCGAGGGCGGCCGCAGGCTCGTCGAGCATGACCACCTTTTGCCCCCACACGATCGCTCGAGCCACGGCGATTCCCTGGCGCTGGCCCCCGGAGAGCCTGTCGACGGGGTCGCTCAGGGACGCGCGGCCCAGGTCGACACCGAACTCCTGCAGGACACGCGCCGCCTCTGCCCGCATCCGCCGGCGTGACAACAGCCCAATGCGGCCGAGGGCTCCTTGGCCACGAGTCAGTTCCCGGCCCAGGAAGAGGTTCGCGGCGATGTCGAGCGAGTCGACCAGCGCAAGGTTCTGATAGACGACTTCAATCCCAGCCGCTCGGGCAGCCTCGGGTGAGCGCGCGTGCAGCTCCACGCCGCCGACGAAGACGGCACCGGATTCGGGATGGGTCCGTCCGACGATGCACTTCACGAGCGTCGACTTACCGGCTCCGTTGTCTCCGATCAAGCCAACCACCTCACCTGGCCAGACGGCCAGGCTGGCGTCCGAGACAGCGCGAACCGCCCCGTAGGACTTGGTTATGTGCTCTACCCGCAGCGCGGGCGCTCCTGACCGGTCGATCACACGAGCCTGGGCGGGTGTCACCTCCGGCGACGGGGTCATTCGGCACGCTCCCGAAGGCTGATTGACACGGCGACGATCACGACCAAGCCCTCCGCGATCATCTGATCGGGAACCGTCAGCCCGAAGAGGACGAGGCCTTCTTGGAGCATGCCCAGCAGCAGAGCTCCAACCAACGCTCCGGGAACCGACCCTCGGCCGCCAAAGAGGCTGGTACCGCCGATGATCGCCGCCGCGATGACGGTGAGCAGGTCGGTGGAACCAAGGGTGTAGACGGCACCCTGAAGGCGTCCCGCATAGAGCAGCCCGGCAAGTGTCGCACCGAGCGAGCTGATCACCAGGGCGGAAACTCGCAGTGCCTTTACGCGCAGGCCCATCGACAGCGCTGCATCACGGTTGCCGCCCACGGCCAGGATGTGCCGTCCAAAGCGCGAGCCCTTCAGAGCCACGTGCGCGATCACAAGCACGACGATCAGCCAGATGAAGAGACTGGGGATGCCCGCCACCGTGCCCGAGCCGAACACGTTGTCAAAGTGCTGGTTGGGAACCCCGATCGAGGTAAGGTTGGTCATCGCCTCGCCGATGCCGCCGACGACGCTCGTCATGCCGAGCGTGATCAGGAACGACGGCACGCGCAACAGCACGGTGAGCAGTCCGTTGATAAGGCCAACTGAAAGTCCGGCTCCGAGGCCGGCGAGGACGCCGAGCAACACGCCGTGGTGCTCGAGCACTACCGCGCTGACCAAAGCCACCAACGCAACCGTCGCACCTATCGAGAGGTCGATCTCCCCAGCCGAAAGAACAAACACGTATGTCATCGCCATCACACCGATCGACGCGTTCTGTTCGACTATCGACCGGAGATTCGTGCCCGAGGTGAAGCCCTTGGAGTGCTCGGTGATCCCGAACACCGCGAAGATCAGGAGGAAGCCGAGATACGGGACCAGTGGGCGGCCGCGGCGCTGCACGAGGTCCCACATCTCGCTGGGGCCGAGCTTCCGCTCAGCCCCAGCGACCATCGGTGCTGACTGCTCCGGCACTACGCGCAGGCAGAGCGGACGTTAGACGGCGCGCGCTGATCGAGCGTCTGCCGCCACACCTTCAGGATGTTCGACTTGGTGACGGCCTGAGCCTTGACCACCGAGAACTGCGGGGCACGCTTGCCGAGGACAGCGAGACCGGCCTCCTTGGCAAGGGTCTCACCGAGCAGATACGGCTGATCGGCGACGATGCCCGCAAGGTACTGGCCCTTGCAGAGGTTGGCATCCACCGAGGGGTCGAGGTCCATCGTGATCACCTTGATGTTCGACCGGCCCAGTCCGCGCAGCGCCGAGATGACGCCTTCGGCAGGCGGCTGCGAGAAGGGAACGTAGATGCCGTTCAGATCGGGATTGGCCTGAACCATCGCCGTCGCGATCGTGTCGGCTTTGGTGGGATCAGGCATTCCCTGCTGCGCAACGATCTGGATCTTCGGGTAGAGCTTCTTGAGCCAAGTGCGGAAGGCGCCGTCGCGCTCGTTGGTGACGTAGTAGTTGGCGTCGTAGTAGATGAACCCGACCTTGCCCTTGCCGTGCAGCGCCCGACCCATGAGCTCAGCTGCCTGCTTGCCCATCGCCGAAAGGTCATCCGTGACAATCCCCGCATACTGTGAGGGGTACTTCAGGCCTTTTGGTACGTTGCTAAGGAGGACCAGCTTCGAGCCGGAAGCGCTCAGCTGGCGATAGGCGGCCGTCTCGGTGCCCGGATCCACAGGGAGGCTGACCACAACGCTCGGCTTCTCGGTTTGCAACGTCTGCAGTTGGTTGACCTGGGTGGAGGCGCTAAAGTTTGCTTGCTGGGTTGATACGACCTTGATGCCGAGCCTCTTGAACTCAGCGTTCGCGCCGTTTGTCACGGCCTGAACGAACGTGCCCGACTCGTGCCACGCCATGGCCGCGGTGAAGTGACCCTTACGGATCTTCGCGACCTCAGATGCCGTGAGTTTGACATTGGTCGCTGACGTCGCGGGCTCCCCGGTAGGACCAACAGTCTTGAGCACTGGTCCGGAGCCGGCTGCGCCGATCGGCGGCCCCAGCTTCGTCGTCTTGCTCGCTGATGCACTGCTTACGCCGCCTGCCACGAGGGCAAGCGACGCTGCGATTACAGGGATAGTGGTCATGCGCTTCACAGCCAACTCCTCCAGAGTTAATGGGTCAACGTTACCTTTTGAAGTCCGGCGGGATGATCTGGATCCAGGCCCAGCTCGCGTGCGAGTGAGAGTGCGAGCTGTTGGCCCCGAACTGTGGCCAAGAGGCCTTCGGCCATCGTTCCCAGGGCGGGCCAGCCGGCGACACTGCCGGGGCTGCTCCCGATGAGGTGGAAGGGGGCATTTCGCGCCTCAGCGGCGCTCTGCAGTTCGCGTGTGTCGGCATCGGTGGGAAGCGACCCCGCAAGAGCCACGATGGGAACGTCCGGGGCGCTGACCCGAATGGGGCCGTGCCGAAAGTCTGAGGTCGAGAACCCATGCGCCATCACCCCTGAGGTCTCCTGAAGCTTCAGCGCCGTCTCGAGTGCCGCGGGATAGGCGAACCCCCGACCAACAACCGAAAGCCCGCGCACACCGACCAGTTTCTGAGCCAGGCACGTCATCGGTTCGGCGTCGGCCAGCACCTCGGCCACTGCTCCTGGAATCACGGCGGCGTCCTGCAAGAGGGTCGCGTCGCCGCTCACGGCAGCGGCAAGAGCAAGCCCCAAGAGCATCTGAGCGGTCACTGTCTTGGTCGCCGGAACGGCGTCCTCGGGCCCCGCCTCAAGCACCACGGTCACCTCGGCGACCGCGCCGAGAGCGGATCCGCCGGAATTGGTGATCGCGATGAGGGTCGCGCCGGAGGATTGCATTGCCGCCGCGACCTCAACTATCTCGGGGGTGGCCCCCGACTGGGACACGGCAACCACCGTCCAGCCCTTGAATCCCCGCGGGCGCGAACCAAAAGCTGTCATCAGGCTCGGTGCTACTAGGACAGTTGGCAGCCCGGTGCGCAGCCCGACGGCGTAGCGCGCAAACAGGGCAGCGTTGTCAGAGGAGCCACGGGCGACGAACGCGACCCCGGGAATCGCGGGACCGGCAACCTCACGCACCTGATCGACGATGGCGGGCAGGCGAGCAACTAAGCGAGTCAAAGTCGCTGGCTGCTGTGCCATCTCGGCAGCCATGCTGTCGCCTAGGGGGCTCATCGAGACTCCTGCCCGCCTGTCGATGTCTTGAGGATCCCGTATCCGTCGGCCAAAGCGCTGTCGAGCGCCAACGTGATCGCCCCATACAGCGATGCGTCCTGGACGAATCTAGCGGTGACCACGTCTGGCGCAGGCAGGCCACGGTCGAGGCTGGCCAACCGCGTGCGGATCGTTGGCAGTATCCGCTCGGCCTCAGCCATCAGCCCACCGCCCAGTGCGATACGCGCTGGGTCCACGAGCAGCACCAAGTTCACCAGTGCGCCGGCCAGCGTCGAGGCCGCGCGCTGCACGATGCTCGCCGTCGCGGGGTTGGTCCCCTGAAAGAGCGCGGCAGCATCAACGGGTTCGCCCAGCACCTCGCTGGCAGCCATTCCGAGGGCTTTGCCTCCGACGATCTCCTCCAGAGGCGCCGCACCCGGCGACGGTGTGGCAGCCAGGTCGATGCACGTGTACCCGATTTCGCCGGCGATGCCGTGAGCGCCCTCGATGATGCTGCCGCCAATCACCAGAGCGGCAGCGAGCCCCGTCCCGATGCTCACGTAAAGCGCAGGGTCGACTCCTTTCAGCACTCCGAGCCGTACCTCCGCTAGAGCTCCTGCACGCACGTCGTTGGCGACCGTGATGGTCTCCGTCTCGAGCAGCTCTGCGAGCGTCCGCCCAAACGGCAGGCGTTCCCAGCCCGGAAGGTTCGGCGCCAGCAGGACTCCGTGCTCCAGAGGAAGGCCGGGAGTGACCGCGGCGTAAGCCACGACACTTCGGTCGTGACGCTCGGTCGCGAGACTGGCCATTTCATGTGCAGCCTCCGCGGCTCGACGCAGAACGCAGCCGGGGTTCTCTTCAGGTCGCATCGGAAGTCGCGCCCGCTCCAGCACCTCGCCGGCACCGTTAGCTAACGCCACATCGATTTTGGTACCCCCAAAATCGAGTCCAACGACAGCTTCGGCCGACGACAAATTCGCAGTGCCTGGCAACATTGTTAAGGAGTATTTATTAAGGATCCTTTGTTGTCAAGCCGCAGTTGCTGACAGAATCCCGCTTCCGTGAGTGAGACTCCGTTTCGGTGGGCCGACGCCCAGGCCCCGGCTGTCGCCCCGTCACTCATGCGGACGCTCAACCGACGGCTGCTGTGGGACAGCCTCTCTGTGGCGGGAATGTCCACGCGGCCA
The DNA here is from genome assembly GCA_027451345.1 of Solirubrobacterales bacterium. GTDB lineage: Bacteria > Actinomycetota > Thermoleophilia > Solirubrobacterales > Solirubrobacteraceae > Palsa-465. Next base: position 5,519 of record DAIDJO010000061.1, on the reverse strand, counting down.
CAGCTCGCCCGCTACACCGGGCTTTCCCTACCCACTGTCAACGCTGCGCTGGGCGAACTCGAGCAGGTAGGTCTCGTTCGAAGTGCAGGACGCCGGGGGACCATGCAGGGTCGTCCGGCCGAGTTGTTCGAGACTGACAGTCGCGTGGGCTTTGCCGTCGGAGTAGATATCGGTCGGGCTTGGATCCGTGTGGGAATGGCAGATCTCGCCGGCACCACCTTGTGCCGGACCGATCAGCGCAACACCGCCACCACGGCCCGCGTACTCGTCGAGCTCATCATGGTTGCGATCGACCGCGCCATTGAGGAGGCCGAAATCGACCCCGCGCTCGTTGCTCATACCGTCATCGGATCGCCCGGCGTGTACGACGTTTGGAAAGGCCGTGTCCTCTACGCCGGCAACCTGCCCGGCTGGGGTCGAATCGGCCTTCGTGAAACGCTTGTCAGCCGTCTGAGAGGATCGCTGACGATCGATAATGATGCGAACCTGGCCGCGATGGGCGAACACACCTACGGCGCCGGTCAGGGCAAGCGGCAGTTCGTCTACGCACACGTGGGCACCGGCGTCGGGCTCGGCCTGATGCTGGACGGAAAGCTCTACAAGGGCTTCTCCGGGGCAGCTGGAGAAGCGGGCTTCCTTCCGCTCGGCGAAGTGGAGACGTCCGATAACAAACCTCCCACGCGCGGCAGACTTGAGGAGCGTCTCGCAGCCGACGCGGTCGTGCGGTACGGACGAGAGTGCGGCCTGAGCAGCACGAACGCCGAGGAGGTCTTCGCGGCGGCACGTGCGGGCGACCCGCGGGGCCTTGCTGCAATCGAGCTGGAGGCCGCGCAGCTGGCCCGTCTGCTCGCGAGCGTGGCGGCGCTGCTGGATCCAGAGCTGATCGTGCTCGGAGGTGCCATTGGCCGAAACCTCGACGTGCTCGAGAAGCCCACGCGGAACGTCCTAACGCAGCTCTCACCGCTGATGCCGGAGTTTGCCCCCAGCCTACTCGGCGACGAAGCCGTCCTGCGCGGCGCGATCGCCGTCGGGGTATCCCGGGCTAAGGAAGCCGTCTTCGCGGCACGCACGGCCGTGTTTGATTGAAGATCGTAGGACCGAACGCGGCAACGCAATCGACTCGCTGGCGCCGTGGACTCACGCGGACCTGGACGCTAACCCCAGTGTTTATAGGCGATTCCACCCGAAAATCGGCTCTGCATGCAAACTAACTGCGGAACGCCGGTGCCCCTTCCCGGCCTCCTGGCGGTCGTGCGCCGCGCGGGCGGGTTGTCACCGAGCCGGAGGCGAGGGGAAGGAAGCGAAGCGACCTTGACGACCCGCCGGCCGGCGCGATGATCGCGGTGGCCGGGAAGGGGCCCTCACAGTTGTGGTGACTCTTCCCCGATGCTGTGGTGGAGGGTGGTTGGCGGCTGCCGGGGGTCAGGTTGTGCGGCGTGGCCATAGCCGCGGCCGGCCGGCCGCCGCAAGGTGCCTGTCCTTCGTGGAGCTGGTTCCGGCAGCTGGACCCCGTCCGGGCTGTCGCGCCTCGGTCTGGCGCCCGGCCTGAATGGCCCGATCGGATTCTTCGTCCTCGGGCATAGCCGCCCGCTGGCAGGCGTTGGGCTGTGCGTTCTCCCAGAGGGTCTGGAAGTCCTCGGCGAACCGGTCGAAGATCCCGCCGGGGGTGGTGCGGGTCAGTTCCAGCAGCGCGTGGCCTGACTCGTGGTGGAGGCTGAGCGCGAGGAGCATGCGCTCCCCGGCGTGGACGAGCTGGTAATGGCATGGGCCGGCGGTCCGGATCTCGAGGTGCGGGTGCGCCACCCGGTCGGGGAGCGGCGGTTGGGGCTGGGTGAACAGCAGCCGGACGTGCCGTCCGGCTTGCGCCTGCCGATGAAAGACGTCGAGCGTCGCCTCGTCGGCGACGAGCAGCAGCGCGTCGATCGGCCCGTGACTGACGGTGATAAAGCTGAGCGGCCCGGGAGCGGCGGGGTCGTTCACCGAGCCCCACGTGCCGGTCACCTCACTCAACGCAGCTGCGGCGTCGGATCCCCCGGACGGCGTGCCGCTCGTCTGGTCGGCGGGTGGGTGCCCATCGGGCCAGAGATCGTCGACCGGGAGGTTGAGGGCGCGGGCGATCTTGATCTGGTTGTGGCGTTGCGGGGCGCTGACCCCTCTCACCCATCGCCCGACGGTTTTGGGGTTCACGCCGAGCAGGTCGGCGAACTCGTCGGGGGTGAGACCCGCCGCGCGGATCGCATGCCTGAGATGCTCGCCCAACCCTGACTCCTTGTCGCCGGCGGTCCCGCGTCCGTGCGGGCCCTGTTGGCGGGCAGTGTAGGGCCCGATGTCCCGGTTTGTCCGGGGTCTGTCCGCGAATGTCCGGGGCGTGTCCGCGAACGTCCGGGTCTGTCCCGGAATGTCGTTTGTGCCGTTTCCGGCACATTCGCGGATTGTCCGAATTTGCGGTTGTGCCGTCCCGGACCGCTGGTGCATCCTGCCCGGCCATGCCGACCAGCCCCCCGCACCTGAACCCTCTCCCCACCCCCACGCCGGCGATGGTTAGGCGGGGGGTGCGCGGGCTGACGCGCGATGAGGTGATGACCGCGGTGGAGGTCGCCGACCTTCTGCACCTCCCGGTCTCGACCGTCTATCACCTCGCCCGCCGTGGGGAGATCCCCGCCTGCCGTCTGGGGCGGGCGTGGCGGTTTCTGCGCCCGGCGATCGAACAAAAACTCGCCGCCTAAACGGGCGGCACCACACGCCGCCGCTGGCGGCACGAACCCAAGGAAGGGAACACGTCATGAATCATCAATGGGGTCCGCAGCCACAGCAGGAGCGGGTTGTGCGGGGGCCGGTGCTGCCGCGGTGGGCGCGGTGGATCATCGGGCCGCTCGCGCTGTATGGTCTGACCCGCGGTCCGGGCAGCCCGGTCACGGTGTGGTCGGTCGCCGCCGGGGTGTCGCAGCTGATCGTGCTCGCGATCGTGGTCGTCCGCTGCTGGTTCTGGACGCACAACACCTGGATGGTCTGGAGCAGCAAGCTGGTCCGCCCCCATCGCCATGCTCTGCCGGCCGGTGACCCGCTCACCGCGCTGCGCCATCGTGCCCGGCGGGCGGGGGGTGGAGTCCACCTCGGACACACGAGCACGGGGGTGCTGCGGTTCTCCCGTCCGGAACGCGCCGTGCTGATCCTCGGCCCACCCCGTTCGGGGAAAACGAGCTCGGTGATCATCCCCACCCTGCTGTCGCACCGGGGGCCGGTGGTCGCGACCTCCACCAAACCCGACGTCCTGCACGCCACCCGCCACGCCCGGGCGACAGAGGGGCGGGTGTGGGTGTTTGACCCGACCGGCACCACCGGCCGGCTGCCGGTAGGGGTGCGGGAGCTGGGCTGGTCCCCCATCACCAGCTCCATGAACTGGGATGGGGCGGTGCTGATCGCCCGCGCGATGACCTCAGGGATCGGGGCCGGCACCGTGGACCGGTCGCACTGGTCAAACCGGGCGCAAGCGCTGTTGGCCCCGATGTTGCACGCCGCCGCGACCCACGGCCTGGCGATGGAGACGGTGGTCGACTGGGTCCTCGCCCACCAGCTCGACGAGCCTGGGGCGCTCCTGGAGGATGAGCGGTGTTCGAGGTTGGCGTTCGGGAATCTGCTGGGGTTGCATCACACCGAGGAGCGGGAGCGCTCCTCCATCTTCAGCGCCGCCGCCGATGCATTGCAGGCCTACACCACCGAGCACGCCCTGGCCAGCACCCGGGAACCGAACTTCGACCCGGAGGAGTTCGTGGTCTCCAGGGACACGATCTATATCGCCGCGCCGGCGGAGGCACAGGCCGCCGCTAGCCCGCTGGTGTGCGGGCTGCTGACCGACATCCGCCGCGCCACGTACGCAGCGCACGCCCACGGGCTGCTTCGGGACCGGGTGTTGTTCGCCCTGGATGAGGTCGCGAACATCGCCCCCCTGGAGGAGCTCCCCCAGATCGCCTCCGAAGGCGGCGGCCAGGGCCTCGTGCTGTTGGCCGCGTTGCAGGACCTCTCCCAGGCGCGGCAGCGGTGGGGGGCGCAGGCCGACGGGTTCCTCACCCTGTTCGGCACCAAGCTCCTGCTGCCAGGCATCGCGGACACCAAGACCCTTGAAGCCGTGTCCGTGATGCTCGGGGAGTACGACCGGCCGGTCACCTCCACCACCCGGCCCCGCACCCGCCTTGGGGACTGGCTGGATCGCCACTACCGGCCGGCCAGCCCGACGCTGACGACCTCGACGCAACGCGCCCGGGTGCTGTCCCCCGGTGAGGTCGCGAACATCCCGGCCGGACACGGCCTGCACCTAGACGGGGTCAGGTGGGAGCTGCTGACGCTCACCCCCGCGCACAGCAGCGACCCCTACCGCACCCTCACCCAGGCGGCGACCGTCCGGACGGGAGGCCAAGGATGACGCCGCCCGTCGTCGGGCCAAGCGTCCCCGGTGGTGACAGCGCGGGCGCGGCCGGACAGGGTTCTGGGATCGGGTCGGGCAGGCCCGGCGCAGGGTTCCCACGCGCGGACAAACCGGGACAAACCGAGGACAAGCACCGAGGTGCGTGGAGTGTGTATCTGGACATCTTGGGGATCGAGCTGGTCCGGGGATCAGACAGGAGCGAGGTGATCTCGTGCTGACGGTCGCGAAGATCACCGGCAGCGCGGCAACTGGTTACGCCCATTACCTGGAGGGCAAGACACAGGCCTCGGAGCTTGGGGACTACTACCTGAAAGGTGGGGAACGGATCGAGGCACCCGGACGCTGGGCCCAAGGAGCCGAACGCTTCGGGATCGGCAGCAACAAGCCGGTGACGGGAGAGCAGCTGCGGACGTTGATGGCGGTCCGGCGTCCGGACACCGGCAACCGGCTGCGGGCGGTCGGGGGGACAGGCGGGGCGGTCGCGGCGATCGACGCGACGTTCTCCGCCCCCAAGTCCGTGAGCGCCGCATGGGCGATCGCCGGGCCGCAGCTTCGGCAGCGGATCGAGCTGGCGCACGAGCAGGCGATCGACCGGGCGCTCGCCTATGCGGGCCGGCAGGTGCCGATGCTCCGCCGCCGTCTCGATCCGGACACGGTGGTGCACGAGAAAGCCGCGGGTGTGGTGGCGACGAGCTGGCGGCACACCACCGCCCGCGCCGTCGCTGACCAGGTCCCTGATCCGCAGCTTCACTCCCACGTCCTGCTGCACGCCGCCATCCGCCGGGACGGGCGGCTGGTGGCGATCGACTCCCGCTCGTGGCTGACCCATCAGCGAGAGGTCGGTGCCGCCTACCGCACCGAGCTCGCCCGAGAGCTCCACCACCTCGGGTTCCAGATCAACCGTGGCACCGGTCGTGGTGGGCGGTACTTCGAGATCGACGGCATTCCCCAATCACTGCTTGACCGGTGGTCAAGCCGCCGCCACCAGGTGCAGGAGGCGATCCGCGGACGGCTCGAGCACCAGGAACAGACCCTCGAGGCCAGAATCGCGGCGGGCGGACCAGGCGCCGACACCGCACTCGAGGAGCTCGAGCTG
>DAIDJO010000060.1 GCA_027451345.1 Solirubrobacterales bacterium | reverse complement strand
CGGCCCCGCGCAACCGCTCGAAGCGCGAGCCCCCGAGAAGGATGAACGAGAAGGACGGCGTGAAGGCGACGGTGGCGGCGAGCACGCCGCCGACCACACCGTGCGCGGCGTAGCCGACGGCCGCGACGGTCGCGACGACCGGCCCCGGTGTGATCTGGCCGAGCGCCACAGCATCGAGGAACCTGGCGTTCGTCATCCAGTGATAGGTGTGCACCGCGTCGCCGTGCATCAGCGGGATGATCACGAAGCCGCCGCCGAACGAGAGCGCCCCCACCTTGAGGGCTGTCCAGACGAGCGCCCCGAGGCCACCGATCGAGACCGCCCCGAGGATCAGCGGCGCTCCGACGGCGTTCGGCGAACGGTGCACGGCGGACGGTCGGCGTCGGATGCTCAGCTCGACCAGACCACAGCCGAGGAGCAGGAGCACGAGGTCGGCGCCGTAGAGCGCCGCCGCCGCGGTGCCGAGGATCACGTAGGCCATCCATCGCCGCGCTCGCTCGCGCTCGCCGCGGACGCTGGCGAGACTGGGCGGAATCAGTCCGCGGGCAGCATGCACCGCGACCGCGGCGACGGCTCCACCCGCGCCGGCGCCGGCGCCGCGCACCCATGCGGCCGGATGCTCGGACAGAACGAGCACGGAAAGCACCAGGACGGCCACGACCGCCGGGACGATGAACCCGAGTCCGCCGACGACCGCGCCAGCGGGGCCCGCGACCCGGTAGGCGCTGAAGATGGCAAGCTGCGTCGAGGCGGGGCCGGGCAGGAGGCCGCAGGCGGCGTTGGCGTCCTGGAACTCCTGGGCGTCCATCCAACCCGTGCGATCGACGACCAGCTGGCGCAGCAGCGCGATGTGCGCGGGCGGGCCGCCGAACCCGGTGAGCCCGATCCTCGTCCACGCCCGCGCGACGAGCCAGAGCGAAACCCGACGCGGGCTCCCGGTCGCGTCCGTGGCGTCCGTCATCCGGGGTGTGGGACGACTGATGGGGTCCCGCCGACGATCCGGGCGAGCAGGTAACGGACCCGAACGGCGATCTCATCGGCGGTGCGTTCAAACGCGGCGTAGGTCTCCGCGTCGGTATCCCCTTCCCTCGCCGGGTCCGGGATGCTCCAATGAACCGCAGCAGGGTTGCCGGGAAACTCCGGGCAGACCTCACGCACCCGATCGCACAGCGTGACCACGTAGACGAATCGGTGCTGCGCGAACTCCTCGAGGGACTTCGTGCGTGCGTGGGCGATGTCGATCCCGCGCTCGCGCAGCACGCGGACCGCGTGCGGATGCAGCGGCTTGGGTCGGCTGCCGGCGCTGAACGGGGCGACGAGCTGCCCAGCGAGACGGCCGGCCAGCGCCTCGGCAATCTGTGAGCGGGCGCTGTTGCCGGTGCACAGAAACAGCACCGGCACCCTGCGCGGGACGGCCGACCCGCCGTCGTCCATGACCGGCCACTCCCGGACGAACCGCACCGCGGGGTGCAGCCCGGCCACCGCCTGCGCGATCAGCTCGGCACAGCGGTCGAGGTCCGCCGTGTAGTACGCGTCACGACCGTCAGCCTCGCTGCGACGCGACGAGACGAGACGAGCGGACCGCAGACGGGAGAGGTGATAGGAGACGCCGTTCTGGGGAACCCGCACGGCGTCCGCCAGCTCGCTCACGCGGCGGTCACTGAGCGAGAGCTCCGCGAGCAGCGCCCAGCGCACCGGGTGCCCGGCGAGGCCGAACACCTCGGGCAGCGGTGGGCGCTTCCCCGAGCCCGCGCTCATCTGGCGCGACGATACATCAAATTGGTTCGATGGGTCAGCGCACGTGGCGTGCGGGATCGACGCAGCCGCCGTGTGGAGCGGCGCCGATGCGATCGGCGGGCGCCAGGCCGAGACTTCGACGAGATGACACCGGGACGCATCACCGCCGTCTGCACCGCGGGCGGACTGCTCTATGCGGGACTGCTTCGTCGGCCGACGCTCACCTGGGGCGCAACGGCCGCGGAGGTGGACGCCACGCTGCCCGGCGACGAGCTGCTTCCGGATGCCGATGGGGTCAGCACCCGCGCCACACAGATCAGGGCGCCCGCGGCGGCCGTGTGGCCGTGGCTGGCGCAGATGGGGCCCTCTCCCCGGGGCGGGGCGTACACCTACGACTGGATCGAGAACCTGCTGGGTCTCAACATGCACAGCGTCGATCAGATCCTCCCCGCCTACCAGCATCCGCACGTCGGCGACACGATCGGGTTCGGACCCAACCGGATGAGGCTCGAGCGCTGCGAGGAGCGGCGCGCACTCTGCTGGCGCTCGCAGGACGGCAACTGGGTGTGGTCGTTCATCCTGCGGGAGCACGACCGCGGCACCCGGCTGATCAGCCGCAACCGCTTCCGCCTGCCGACGCTGCTCGTCCGTCTGACCATGGTGCCGATGGAGCCTGCGTCGCTCATCATGGAGCGGCGGATGCTGTCCGGCATCAGGCAGCGCGCAGAGCGCCTGGCCGCCGACGGTGGGTCCGATCTCGGGATCGGGCGATGAGGACCCGCGGCGCTCTCCGTCCGCTCCTTCCCTGCCGATACAGCTCCGGTGCGACGACTCCACATCGATCAACCTGTGACGGTGAGCCTCGATGAGATCCCGGATGCGATCCAGTGCTCGGTGCTCGACGTGCACGGCTCCGTCGGCCGCCTCGCCTACCGGCATGAGCTACCGCCTCGAGTGATCGGACGGCTCGCCCTCGGCACCTCCGGCTACCTGGTCTTCGATGACCTCGGCATTCCCGTCGGACTGCGCGTCGTGGTGCGCGCCAGCCCACCCGATCTGCGGGTTGCCGTTCTGGATGGGGTGGCACTGCCGGAGCGGCGCGCCGGTGAACGCATCCCGCTTGTCATCCGAGCGCTGATCGACACCCGTCCGCCTCACGACGCCGATCGCGGCGCACCATGGACCGAGACGATCAACCTCAGCGAGCGTGGCGCGCTCCTGCGCAACCATCCGGCGCTCACCGGTCGGCTGCGGTTCTCGCTCGGCCTGATGTTCGGGGATGACCCCGTGCCGATCGCGGCTGAGGTGAGGGTGGCGAGGCGATCGCGTCAGGGCGTGGGCATCAGCTTCGAGGCGATCACGGACGCGGACGCGACCAGACTGAACGGCTACCTCGCGGGCATCCGGCAGCGCCGGCGGCACGCGTCGCACAACTAGCCTTCGATCAGGCCGCCCGCCGCGGCCCGCCCGGCATCGCCTCGGACGGACGGATAGCGTGGTGTCGTCCGGCCGCTCAGGCCCAGCCCAAGGAGTTTTCGACCGATGACCATCTCCCACCCCGTGCACCTCGACTGCGACACCGGCGTCGACGATGCGCTCGCGCTCGCGCACCTGCTCGCCCGGCCGCACGTCGACCTGGTGAGCGTCAGCACCGTGAGCGGGAACACGACCGCCGAGCGGGCGGCCGTCAACACGATCGACCTGCTCTCCTTGGCCGGCCGCGACGAGATCCCGGTCGCTGTCGGAGCCCACGAGCCGCTGGTGGGCGGCTACCGGGGCGGCGCGCCACAGGTTCACGGCGAGAACGGCATCGGGGGCGTCGAGCTGTCCCGGGCGCGGCGCGCGCCGACGGGCCGGAGCGGGCCGGAGCAGATCGTCCAGTCCGCCCGAGCGCGCACGGGGGAGCTGGTGCTGCTGGCGATCGGTCCGCTGACGAACCTCGCGCTCGCGCTCGCGCTCGACCCCGAGCTCCCCCGCCTGGTCCGGCGGGTCGTGGTCATGGGCGGGGCGGTGTGGGTGCCGGGCAACATCACCGAGCACGCCGAGGCGAACATCGCCAACGACCCCGAGGCGGCCCGGGCAGTGTTCACAGCGGAGTGGCCGGTGACACTCGTGCCGCTCGATGTCACGCTCCAGCACAGCATCGGGGTGGCGGAACAGCGCGCGCTCAGCCAGCGCGGCACCGCGTTCCACACCGCGCTCGCCGCGATGCTCGACACCTACCTCGACTTCTACGAGCGGTTCTACGGAGAGCGGCGAGCTGCGCTCCACGATCCGCTCGCGTCGATGATCGCCGTCGGTGACAGCACCCCCTCGGAGGTGCGGCGGACCGCGCTCGAGGTCGATCCCAGCCACCTCCAGACGCGAGGACGGACCCGGGCACGCGAGGAGGGCGCGGCCGCCGAGGTCATCACCGCCGTCTCGGCCCCCGCGGCGCCGGCGCTGCTCGAGCAGATCCTCGCCCTCACTCCGGTGGAGACCACGGGAGCATGACGGCCGATCTCCTGCTCACCGTCGTGGGCAGCATCAACATCGACCTGACCAGCACGGTCACGGCGTTCCCGCGACCGGGCGAGACGGTGCTGGCGAGCACGCTGGTGCGGGAGCTCGGCGGCAAGGGCGCCAACCAGGCCCGGGCCGCCGCACGGCTCGCCGGACGGTCGCGGATGATCGGCGCGGTCGGAACCGACCCGGACGGCGCCTTCGCGCTCGACCAGCTCGCCACGGCCGGAGTCGACGTCTCCGGCATCGTCCCCCACGACGGCCCGACCGGCGTCGCGATGATCACGGTCGACGCGACCGGCGAGAACACGATCGTCGTCAACCCCGGCGCCAACCACGCGCTGCGCCCTGAGGAGATCGAGCTCGGGGACGCCGCCATCACCCTCTGCCAGCTCGAGATCCCGCTCGCCTGCGTGCAGGCGGCGGCCGAGCAGGCCAGCGGGTTCTTCGCGGTCAACGCCGCGCCGGCCCAGCCGCTGCCGGAGCGCCTCCTGGCCGCGTGCGATCTCGTCATCGTCAACGACACCGAGTACGCGGCGCTGCCGGAGCTGCGCGATGCGCCCCTGGTGGCGGTGAGCAGCGGTGCGGAGGGCGCGAGCATCTACCGCAACGGCCGGCTCGCGGCCCGGGTGGACGCCGTTCCGGCGCGCGTGGTCAACACCGTCGGCGCCGGTGACGCGTTCTGCGCCGCTCTCACCCTCTGCCTCGCCCGCGGCGACGGCGATGCCGACGCGCTGAGCGTGGCCTGCGCCGTCGGCGCCGCCGCGGTCGAGGACGCTCGGTCCCAGCCGGACCTCGACCGACTCGAGCGGTACGCGCCCCCGCCGGATCGATGCCCCTGATCGACGAGGGGTCCCTGCGCGAGCTGACGCTGCGCGACGAGCAGCGGCTCCGGCGTCAGGCTCGCCGCGTACCGGCCGGGGACGCAACCGCGCGGGCTCGGCTCGAGCAGCAGCTCGCCGCCGCACGGGGGCGGATCCAGCGACGGCGTGACGCGGTTCCGGCCGTCAGCTATCCGCCCGAGCTGCCCGTCACCGCGCGCCGGGACGACCTGCTGGCCACGATCCGGGATCACCAGGTCGTGGTGGTGGCCGGGGAGACCGGGTCGGGCAAGACAACGCAGCTGCCGAAGCTCTGCCTCGAGCTCGGCCGCGGTGTGCGCGGCGCGATCGCGCACACCCAACCGCGTCGGATCGCCGCGCGAACCGTGGCGCAGCGGATCGCCAGCGAGCTCGAGGTGCCGCTGGGCGGTGCCGTCGGCTACGCCGTGCGCTTCGATGACCGTGGATCCGAGGACACCCTCATCCGCGTGGTCACCGACGGCCTGCTTCTCGCCGAGATCCGGCGGGATCCGCTCCTGCGGCGCTACGACACCGTGATCGTCGACGAGGCGCACGAGCGTTCCCTCAACATCGATTTCCTGCTGGGGTGCCTGCACCGGATCCTCCCCCGGCGTCCGGATCTGCGGCTGATCATCACGAGCGCGACGATCGACCCTGAGCGGTTCAGCACCCACTTCGGCGACGCGCCGATCATCGAGGTGTCCGGCCGGACCTACCCGGTCGAGGTGCGGTACCGGCCCCCGCGCGAGGACGAGGAGCTGCTCGACGCGCTCGCGGACACCGTCGAGCAGCTGCTGGCCGAGCGGGATGGAGACGTCCTCGCCTTCCTCTCCGGCGAGCGCGAGATCAGGGACGCCGCGGATCTCCTCACCGGTCGGCTCGGTCCGCGCGTCGCCGTCCTCCCCCTGTACTCGCGGCTCGCCGCCGCCGACCAGCAGCGCATCTTCGAGCCCGCCGGTCGCGGCCGAGCGCGCCGCGTGATCCTCGCCACGAACGTCGCCGAAACCTCCGTCACGGTGCCGAACATCCGCTTCGTGGTCGACACCGGAGTGGCTCGGATCTCGCGGTACAGCGCGCGCCTGAAGGTGCAGCGGCTCCCGGTGGAGCCGATCTCACAGGCCTCCGCCGATCAGCGAGCCGGCCGCTGCGGCCGCCTCGCCGACGGCATCTGCGTCCGGCTCTACTCCGAGGAGGACTTCGGCGCGCGCCCGCGCTTCACCGATCCGGAGGTGCTGCGGACGAACCTGGCCAGCGTGATCCTCCAGATGGCCGCGCTCGGCCTCGGCGACATCGAGCGGTTCCCCTTCCTCCAGCCCCCCGACCGCCGCCAGGTGCGTGACGGCATCGCGCTCCTGCACGAGCTCGGGGCCCTGGATCCGAGCGCCCCCGAGCCGCTCACGCCACTCGGCCGCCGACTGGCTCGGCTCCCGATCGACCCGCGGCTCGGCCGCATGGTGCTCGCGGCCGACCAGCTCGGCTGCGCCCGCGAGGTCATGATCATCACCGCCGCCCTCTCGATCCAGGATCCCCGCGAGCGACCCGCCGAACGGCGGGCGGAGGCGGACCAGCTGCACGCGCGGTTCAACGATCCCACCTCCGACTTCCTCGCCCACCTCAACCTGTGGTCTCACCTGCGCGCGCTCGACGCCGAGCTCTCCCGCTCCCAGTTCCGCCGGCGCTGCAAGGCGGAGTTCCTGCACTACCTGCGCATCCGGGAGTGGCAGGACCTCGTCGGCCAGCTCGAGGAGGCGGGGCGCGAGATCGGTCTGACGCTCAATGACACGCCCGCCCAGCCACCGGAGATCCATACCGCCCTGCTCTCCGGCCTGTTGTCGCATCTGGGCATGAAGGACGGCGCCACGCGCGAGTATCTCGGTGCCCGCGGCGCTCGCTTCGCGATCTTCCCGGGATCCGCCCTCTCGCGGCGGGGACCGTCCTGGGTGATGGTGGCCGAGCTCGTCGAGACGAACCGTCTCTGGGGTCGCACGGCGGCGGCCGTCGACGTCCGCGCCGTCGAGCCCCTCGCCGAGCATCTGGTGAAGCGCTCCCACGGAGAGCCCCGCTGGGACCGCCGTCGCGCCGCCGTCGTCGCCTCCGAACGGGTCACGCTGTACGGGCTCCCGATCGTGACCGCCCGAACGGTCCCCTACGGCCGCATCGATCCGACGGCCGCGCGGGACCTCTTCATCCGCCGCGCGATGGTGGAGGGAGACTGGGATCAGCACCACGCCTTCATGGCGGAGAACGAGCGGCGGGTCACCGAGGTTCAGGCCCTCGAGGCGCGCGCGCGGCGTCGCGATCTGCTGGCTGACGAGGCGACGCGGGCGGCGTTCTTCGCCGCCCGCGTGCCCGAGGATGTGGTCGGCGGACGGGAGTTCGACCGCTGGTGGCGGTCGGCGAGACGCGAGCGGCCGGACCTGCTCGACTACCCGATGGACATGCTCATCGCGGGCGCGGTGAGCCCGGACGGGCGGGACCGGCCGACGCGTTGGCGCCAGGGCGACCGGGAGTTCGCGCTCACCTACCATTTTGAGCCCGGTTCGGCGGCGGATGGCGTGACGGTCCACATCCCGCTCGACGCGCTCGGCGCCGTCCGGGAGGCGAACTTCGAATGGCTCGTCCCCGGTCTGCGCCGCGAGCTCTTCGTGGCGCTGCTGCGCTCGCTGCCGAAGCGCCTGCGCACCCCGCTGGTCCCGATCCCGGACACGGCGGACGCGCTGCTGGCGAGCGTGCGGCCGCGGTCGGGGCCGTTGCTCGAGGTCCTGGCCGAGGCGATCGAGGCGATGCGCGGGATCCGGATCGCGCCGGGGGACTGGTCGCTGGACGGCCTGCCGGCCCACCTGCGCATGACCTTCCAGGTCCAGGACGATGACGGGACCGTGCTTGCGAGCGGGCTGTCGCTCGCCGAGCTGCGCGATCAGCTGCGGCCGCTGCTGAAGGCCCGGCTGCAGCGGGAGTTGCCGGCCCTCGTCCGCCACGGGATGCGTGACTTCGGGATCGAGTCGCTGCCCCGAACCGTGGAGCTGACCGGCGGGCTCGAGGGCTTCCCCGCGCTCGTGGACGAGGGCGAGACGGTCGGCGTGCGCATCTGCGAGACGCCGACCGAGCAGAGCATCGTGATGGCGCGGGGAACGCGGCGGCTCCTGCGCCTCGCCGTCCCCTCGCCGCGCCAGTGGCTGCAGGGCCAGCTCGATCCGGCACTCACACTGACGCTCGCCGCCGCTCCGCACGCCGGCCTGACAGCCGCGATCGAGGACGCGACGCTCGCCGCGATCGACGCGCTGATCGTCAGTGGCGGGGGCCCGGCATGGGACGCGGCGAGCTTCGCCCGGTTGCGTGAACACGTCCGCGGCGAGGTGCGTCCGACGACCCTCGAGGCCCTTCGCGCCCTCGGACGGATCCTGAACGCCGCACGCGCGGTGCGGGAGCGCCTGGACGAGCTGCCGGCGACCGCCGCCCTGGCCCCCGCTCGCCAGGATGTCGCGCGCCAGCTCGGGCGGCTCGTCTACCCCGGGATGCTCGCCGCCGGCGGCGTCGAGCGCCTCGCCGACGTCGAGCGCTACCTGACGGCCGCCGCCCAGCGGCTGGACCGGCTGCCGGCCAACCTCGCCACCGACCAGCAGCGCATGGAGGAGATCCACCGGCTCGAGGCGCAGGCGAGCGGGCGGCCCGACGTCATGTGGCTCATCGAGGAGCTGCGCGTCGCGCTGCTTGCGCCCGGTCCGCTGGTCCGCCGCGGCGCGACGGTGCGGCGCGTGCGCGAGGCGCTCGCCCGCTGACTCGCGGGCGCGCCGGCGCCGATTGAGCCGGGACATGCCGCGTAATCGCTCCTGAAGTTGGGCAGTTGCAGGCCAGATGTCCGATCAGGCCCACCAGCGACAGGACACCGGGCCCGCGACCGAGCCCGCGAAGGAGCTCCGAGCTGAGGAGCTCGAGTCCGAGGTCTCCGATCTGATCGCCTCCGGGGAGGCGCGGGAGCTCTCCCCGGAGGAGGTCGTCGAGGAGATCCATGTCGCCGCGGAGGCGGCGGCCGGCGTCGACGACGATCTCGCCTTCGGCCGCGTCGGCCCCCGGTTCGATCATCGCTCCCCGTTCTACATCGGCATGGAGGGCGCGGCCGGGGTCGCCGTCATCTTCGCGCTCGGATCGATGATCCTGGCCATCGGCCAGGTGCTGCTGCTGATCGCGCTCGCGGTGGTCATCGCGGTCGGGCTCGATCCCGCCGTGAGCTGGATCATGCGGCGGGGTCTCCCCCGGTGGACGGCGGTGACCGTCGTCCTCATCATCGCGCTCGGGGTCTTCGCCGGCTTCCTCGCGCTCGCCATCCCGATCCTGATCACCCAGACCGAGAAGCTGGCGACGGAGATCCCCCACTACCTGCACACCCTGAAGAACCACAACTCGTTCCTGGGCCGGTTGAACGCCCACTACCACATCGTCTCCGGGATCCAGCGCTTCATCAGCCGGGGGGGCTCCTCGCAGATCGCCGGCGGCGTCCTGGGCTTCGGGCAGGTCGTGCTCAGCCTCGTCGGCTCGGTCGTCGTCGTGGTGATCCTGGCGGTGTACCTGCTCGCCGACCTTCCGCGGGTGAAGCGCGGCGTCTACCGCTTCGCGCCGAAGACCCGTCGCGCCCGGATGGTGCTGCTCACCAACGAGATCCTCGACCGGATCGGTGGATACGTGCTCGGCAACCTCCTCACCAGCTTCATCGCCGGGTTCGGGACCTGGGCGTGGGCGCTCGCCTTCGGCATCCCCTACGCACTCCTGCTGGGGTTCATGGTCGCGCTGCTCGACCTCATCCCGGTCGTCGGCTCCACCATCGGCGGGATCATCGTGTCGCTCATCGCGCTGACGCTGAGCCTCCCGATCGCCGTGGCGACCGCCGTGTTCTACACGCTGTACCGCCTCCTCGAGGACTACCTGCTCACCCCGCGGATCATGGCCCGCACCGTTCAGGTGCCCGGCCTGCTCACCGTCATCGCCACGGCGATCGGTGGCGCGCTGTTCGGCATCGTCGGCGCCCTGATCGCCATCCCGGTGGCGGCCGGCGTCAAGCTGCTGCTCGAGGAGACGACGCTCCGGCACCTCGAGTCGGGTTGACCCGATCTCAGGCGCTCGTGTGAAAGATCGCCCAGTCGAGCACGCTGCCGTCGGTGCCGATGATCCACCGGATCGTCTCGTCGGGGAGCACGCGATAGACGCAGACCGACCCGTTGGCGCAGGGCGTGACGAGCCGGCAGTCCATCCGGTCGGCGAACTCCCACTGCCGGTGCGACAGTCCATTCGGTTCGCGGTTCGCGGCCATGCAGAGAGTCTGCAGGCGCGCCGGGCCGAACGGATCCGTGCTCGTCAGTGGGATCCGGGTGCCGGCGCCGCAGCGCTCTACGTAGTTTCCCGCAGTGTCCGAGGCGTGGTGATCCCCGACCGGGCGGGAGGCCAGCGCGGCGAACCCCGACAGCGCGAGGACGCGTCGGCCGTCCGAGCGCCGACGCTCAGAAGTCGATCCGGGTGTCCGCCGGCAGCACCAGCACCGAGCTTCGTGCGCTGTTGAGCTCCGTGCGCACCTCTCCGGCGACGACGACGCGGCCCGCCGGCGCGTCCTCGCGCGAGCCGACCACGATGAGGTCGAGATCCGGCTCATCGGCATCCACGACCTGGCCGCCGGTGGCGAGCGCGAGGGAGGCCGCGGTGGCCCGGGCATCATCGTTGATCGGACCGGCGAACGGCACCGCGATGGCTCGCATCGGCCGCTCGGCACGGGCCCGCAGCCCGGCCGCGGCGACGGCGACGGCGACGGGGCCGCCCTCGAGCAGGCGCTGTGCCGAGGTCCCGGGCTCAGCGCGCCCGAGTGGCGTGCGGTAGTCGGAACCGAAGACGACGATCGATGCGCCCTGCCGGGCGGCCAGTTCGCCGAGCACGTCCCCGGTGGCCGCGCCGACCACGACGTGCTGCCGAACCGGGATCCCGATGCGGTCGGCGCCCCGTTGCAGACGCTGCTCCGCGTCGTACTGCGCGAGCTCCTCGCGCTTGGGGTCGAACTCCCGGGCGTGCCGGACGTAGGCGAGCGTCAGCGAGGCGCCGGGGACGGCGAGGAGTCGACCGAGCGCGAGCGCGTCGTCGTCGTTGGGCGTCCCGTCGTAGGAGATGATGAGATCAACGGTCATCGCCGGAATCCTGTCGATCGGGGGTTCCGGGGACCTCCTCCAGCTGGACAGGGTTGCGTCGAGCGCCTTATCCATGTGGCCTGCCTCCATCATCGAGGCGGGTCAGAACAGCGTGCCCTGGGCTGGACGCGCGTTCCCTGCCGCGGGCTGGGCTGTTGCGCGCACCACCTGGCTCGAGCGCCCTCGCGCTGAGGCTCCGCGGCCGCACAGCAGCTCGGCGAGCCGCCGGCGCTCGTCGACGGGCAGGTAGGCGCCGTGGCCGTACAGCCGCTCGTACCGTTCGACCAGGTCCGGCCGGTGCTCGGCCAGCCACTCCATGAACACCTCACGGACCCCGGGTCGCAGGTGCAACCCGATCCCGGTGATGTAGTCGGCGCCGGCCTCGGTGGCGAGCCTGACGACCGCCCGCACCTGATCAGGCGCGTCGTTGACCCCGGGCATCAGCGGCGCGATCAGGACACCGGTCCTGATCCCGGCGCTGCGCAGATCGGCCACGGCCTGCAGACGGGCGAGCGGGTTCGGGCTGCGGGGCTCCGACGCGCGCCACGCCGCCGGGTCGACCGTCGGGATCGAGAGCGCGGCACTGAAGTCGGTGACCGCCGTGAGCTCGCGCATCAGATCGAGGTCGCGCAGCAGCAGCGGCGACTTGGTGAGCACCGAGCACGGGTTGGCCGCGTCTCGGAACGCCTCCCAGATCCCGCGCATCAGCTCGTACCGGCCCTCCACCCACTGGTAGGGATCCGTGTTCGTGCCGAGGGCGACGTGCTCGTGCTGCCATCGCGGCCGGCGGAGCTCGGCGCGCAGGCGCTCGGGGGCGTTGACCTTGACCACGATCTCCCGCTCAAAGTCCCGCCCCGCGCCGAGGCCGAGGTACTCGTGGGTGGGACGGGCGAAGCAGTAGGCGCAGGCGTGGGCGCAGCCGCGGTAGGGGTTGACGGTCCAGCGGAACGGCATCCGGCTGCTCTCGGGCACGCGGTTGATGATCGACTTCGCCTCGACCTCGTAGAACCGCGTCCCCACCGCCTCGGGGGCGTCGAAATGCCGCACCTCGACGTCCCGGTACCCGGGAAGCCGCGCGACCGCCCCCTGCTCCACGATCTGCCCCTGCCAGCGCATCGAACACATGTTCGCTCAAGCGGCGGACCGACACCCCGTCCGCCCTCGCCCGCCGCCCGCGAGCCGAGTAGCATTCCGAGGGGATCAAGGACCCGCCGTGGCCCGTGGGTCGTTCGCCCTCTGGAAGGAGATGGCCAACGGTGCGCAGCGTTCAACCGACTCACGCGCCCGACCGCGGGCGACGGACGGCCGGCGATGACTGACCTGCTGCGGTTCGAGGAGGCGGAGCGTGCCGGTACCAGCGAGCTGCGCGTGTGGGGCGAGCTCGACATGGCCTCCGCGCCGCCGCTGCAGGACCGTCTGCTCGCCCTCGTCGGCGAGGGGCGCCGCGTCGTGCTCGACCTCAGCGGCCTCACCTTCATGGACAGCTCGGGCCTCAACCTGCTGCTCGGGGTGGCCCGGGCGGCGGGGGAGCAGGGCGGCGCCCTCACGGTCGCCGCCGTCAGCGCGGAGGTCAGGCGCGTCCTCGACCTCTCGGGCGTCGCCGAGCGCCTCGGGCTCCCGCGCATCTAGCTCCCCGAATCGCTCAGCGGGTGGCCTTCTTGATCCCGCTTCGGAGGCGACCGGCCGCGTTGGTGACCTTCCCCTTCGCCTCCTCGGCGGCGCCCTCCGCCTCGAGGTCCGATCGGCCCGTGGCGCGCCCGGTCTCGCGTTTGCCGGCGCCCTTCATCTCCTCGGCCCTGCCCTTGATCCGCTGCACCCGGTCGCCCATGGCGTCCTCCTTCATCGGTTGGGGAGGAGGTACCCGGTGTGTGCCCTACGCACCGTCGGCGTCGACGAGCAGTGCCGCGCCGAGCGCGCCCCCGAGGTCGCCGAGACCGACGAGCCGCACGTCGGGCATCGTGTGCCCGGGGAACAGGTGGGACTCCATCGCCCGCCGGATCCGCTCGACGTAGTCCTCCCCGAAGCGCACGCCGAGCCCGCCGCCGATCACGACCGCCTCGACGTCGAGCAGGTTGCAGGCCGACGCCGCGCCGGCGCCGAGCGCCGCAACGGCTCCGTCGATCAGCTCGACGGCGAGGTCGTCCCCGCGCTGCACCGCGGCCTCCCACACCGCGCTCGTGAAGCGCTCGCGCTGCTTGCTCTCCATGATCTTCAGCAGGTCGGATTTGCGGCCGCCCTCGATCTCTCGGCGGGCGTGCGCCTCCATCGCCGCGCGGCCGGCGTAGGCCTCGACGCAGCCCTCGTTCCCGCACGGGCACCGGCGCCCGCCGCGGCGGATCACCGTGTGCCCGATCTCCCCCGCGCCGCCGCGGCCGCGCCAGGGCCGGCCGTCAAGGACGATGCCGCCGCCGACGCCCGTGCCCCAGAACACCCCGAGCAGCGACGTGTAGCGGCGGCCGACGCCGAGCCGGAACTCGCCGGCGGTGGCGACCTGCACGTCGTTGCCGATCGCGACCCGGGTCCCGAGGCGCCGGGCGAGCTCGGGACCGAGCGGATACGCGCCCTCCCAGCCGGGCAGGTTGCGCGCGCTCGACACGGTCCCGGTCGCCGCGTCGATCGCGCCGGGCGATCCGACCCCCACCCCGGCGAGCTCGCCGGTCGCCGTCCCCGCCTGCTCGGCCGCCTCGGTGAGGGCCCCCGCCATCTCGGCGGCGACGTCGGCCGGCGTGCCGGCCGTCGGCGTCGGATGGCGCGAGGAACCGAGCACGCGGTTGTCCCGATCCACCACGATCGCCTCGATCTTCGTGCCCCCGAGGTCGATGCCGCCCCGCAGCGCTGATGCCCGTCCGGTGTCGCTCATCCGCCGATTATTCAGCCTCGGGGCTCGCCGGTGGGACGGTTGGCGCGCACGCGCGCACACGGCGCCGCTCTCGTTGACGGCGGCTCTACGCTTGATGGAGCGTGACTGGCGCCTCTCTGGAGCACGTCGAGCCGTACACGAACCTCTCGCCGAAGGCGTATGAGCATCCGGCCGACCGCGCCGCCACGGCCGCGCTCAAGGCGGTGCCGATGCTCGACACGCTCGTGCGCCGGCTGATCGAGTGGCGGTACGAGCGGGCGCTGCGGCAGTTCTATCTCGGCACATCGCTGAAGGTATCCGAGCGACAGTGCGCGGAGCTCTGGGCGTCCCACACCGCCGCGTCGCGGATCCTCGATCTGCCCGAGGTGTACGACCTCTACCTCACCACCCCCGTGCTCGGCACGGCGATGACGATCGGCTCGAAGCGACCGATGATCGTCGTCGACTCGACCGTGCTGCGACGCCTGGGCCCCGGTGAGCAGCGGGTGCTGCTCGGCCACGAGCTCGGCCACGTGCTCTCCGATCACGTGCTCTACATCACCGCGCTCAACATCCTGCTCGCCGCGGGCGGCTCGCTGCCCGCGCTGCTCGGCCTTCCGTTCCGCGCCGTCCGGGCGGTGCTGCTCGAGTGGTACCGGGCGGCGGAGCTGAGCGCCGACCGCGCGGCGACGCTCGTCGTGCGGGACCCGCAGATCGTCTGCCGGATGCTGATGGTCGCGGCCTCCGGCCTCCCGGCCGACGAGCTCAACCTCGACGAGTTCATGGCGCAGGCGATGGAGTACGAGAACTGGGATGACCCCTCCGACCGGGTGCGTCGCTTCTTCTGGGAGATCAACGTCACCCATCCGTACGCCGTGCGCCGGGTCTCCGAGGTGATGCGCTGGATCCAGAGCGGCGAGTACGACCGGATCCTGCGCGGCGAATATCGCACCCGCGACCAGGAGGCCGACGTTCGCGCCGAGGCCGGCGACGCCATGGAGTTCTACGCGCAGCGGTTCCGCGCCGCCTTCCGCGACCTCGGAGAGAACGTGACGAGCCTCGGCAGCCAGGTTGGCGGGGTCGCCGACCAGGTCGCCGACTGGCTGCGCCAGCGGGGCGGCGGAGGCGACGCGACGGGGTGAGGCACGGGGCGCCGCCCCCTCGGGAAGCGCGACCGCGTCGCCATCGGGAAATCCCGGCACGGATGCGGATTGGCGCGGATGGCAGCACCCGGCTCGGGGGCTACGTTTGGTCTGTACGTCAACGATCAGCGGACTGCCCCGGGTCCCCCCGCCGCACGCCCGCCGCACGATGAGAGGAGCGCGCCATGCGCCTGCACTTCATCTCCCGGCTGGCCCTGTTGACCACCGGCACCTTTCTGGTCATCGCCACGCAGGAGGGCGTCTGGGCCGGGACCACACTCAAGTGGATGTTCGTCGCCGGTGGCGCCATCGCGCTGGTGATCGCCGCGGCCGACGGCCTGCTCGAATCGTTCGAGCAGCGCCAGCTCGACCTGCTGACGGCGATCCTCGGCGCGTGGATGGTGCTTGAGCCATTCGTCCTCGCCCAGGGCGACATGAAGTGGTGGTCGTTCGGGACCGCCGTGGCGCTCACCGTGGTCAGCGCGCTCGGGCTGATCATCCATGAGTGGAGCACCGAGCGGGTCGTCCACGAGCTGCGGGTGACCCACCACGAGGAGGCTCGGCGCGAGGCGTATGAGCCGACGGAGGTCACGATGTAGCTGCGCCGGACCGACCGGCGGTGCGTACGACGGGACCGGCGCCTCGCGCCGGTCCCGTCGAGGTTCATCGAGCCCAGGACCGAGCCGGCGGGGCCACACCGGCGAGCAACGCAGCCGCCCAGCAAGCACAGCACAGCAGCAGCATGCGGGCGGAGGGACTCGAACCCCCAAGAGCAAAGCCCACCGGCACCTAAAACCGGCGCGTCTACCAATTTCGCCACGCCCGCGTGACGGCCACCGCGACACCACCGGCCGCGGTCGGAGGGATTGTATGGTCAGCCCGTCCGGTTGACGAACGGCACGTACGGCCGGCACGGCTCGTTGCGCAGGCTCGGACAGGGCGGCAGCCCCGTGGGAACGCTGACACCCGGGACCACCGGGAGCACGAGGCTCGACGGCGTCGCGCGGGACAGCTCGACGGCCACGTCGGTGGGCCGCGCGGGCCGCGTGCGGGCGAACGCCCAGAGCGGCTGGGAACCGCCGGGCGCCGAGACGGTGAGGCGGATGCGGGAGCCGGCGCGATAGACGTGGCCCTCGTAGTAGAGCGGAATGGTGACCTGGACGAACCGTCCGCGCGGGAGCGGTGCCACGGCGCTGCGGCGCAGGTCGGGCAGCGGCTCGAGCGCCGTGCTGCCCGCGGCGAGACGGCGCTCGTCGGTGCGCAGCCAGACGTTCTGCACGAACGTCTCCTCGCCGTCGGGGCGGACCTCGCTGACGGTCACCTGCAGGTCGACGCTCGGCACCGCCGCCCGGATCCAGAGGTGGACGGCGCCGCCGCCGATCACCGTCGTGGTCTGCGGCAGCGGGGCGCTCACGTACGAGAGCGCGGCGCCGGGCGCGGGTTGCCGCCAGTTCCAGCGCCAGTCCGCGGCATTCCCCCACAGCCCGGCCGTGCCGGTGTAATCGGTGGCGGGCAGCGCCCCGGGGTTCCAGGTGAAGTCGTCGACCTCGGCGGCGCCGGCGGGGCCGGCGGCAAGCGAGCCGCCGGCCCCGAGGTACCACGTGCGGGCGACGGTGCCGGGGACCGGGAAGCGGGCGAAGGACCGCTCGAAGCCGGGGTACGGGTCACCGGCGGTGACGGTGCCGTCGGGGGCCGCGCCGGCGCCGTTGTCGAACAGGATGCGCACCGATGGGAGTCGCTCGTAGGCGCGCAGCGCCGCTCGGTAGGTGGGCAGGCGCTGGATCGGGTCGGGCGGCAGCCGGATCCCCGAGAGCCCCATCGCGGCGCTGTAGAAGATCGGTGCGGCGAGATCCACCAGCCCGGCGTTGCCCATCGGGGCGCGGTGCGCCACGAAGAGCGAGAGGAAGTCATACCAGCGGTCGAAGGTCGCTGGGTCGAGCGAGTCGATGTGGGCGCCGTTGGTGAAGGTGAACCACTTGTGCGCGGCGCCCGTGAAGTGCTGGGCGAGGTCCGCACAGTGTCCGCCGGTCTGCTCATCCTCCCATTGGCAGGCCAGGAAGACCGCCGCCCGGATCCGGTGCACGAACGTCACCGGGTCGAGCGGATCCGCGACCTGGGGCCGGTAGTGGGGCAATTGTCAAATGTTGTGGATCGGCGTCTGAGGTGAGTTAGGCGGCGACCTTCTCGTCCTGCTGTCCGTCGTCTCCGTGGTTGTCGTCGTCTGTGACTCGGATTCCGTCCTTGAACCGCGCGCCGTCGAGCACGTCG